>NZ_KV793508.1:0-28243 GCF_001808475.1 Klebsiella sp. HMSC09D12
TATCCAGCTGAGCTACGGATGCATCGGGAAACTTACTTTACTGCAGATTTTGATACTGCTGCTAAAGCTGTATCAAGTAAGATGGTGCATCCGGGAGGATGACTTGCCTTGCGGCTCGCCCTTCGGGCCGTTGCTAAAGCAACGTTATCCCCCCTGGTGCTTGCGGCTAATACCGCCACCTCATCCACACCTTCGTTGCTGAAGATATGGAGAATATGGTGCATCCGGGAGGATTCGAACCTCCGACCGCTCGGTTCGTAGCCGAGTACTCTATCCAGCTGAGCTACGGATGCAAAATGGCGGTGAGGCGGGGATTCGAACCCCGGATGCAGCTTTTGACCGCATACTCCCTTAGCAGGGGAGCGCCTTCAGCCTCTCGGCCACCTCACCACACGCCTCTTACGAGTGCTTCGAAGAACTTGTTTCTGCTCTTCGTCGCTGCGATGGCGCACATATTACTTTCTGGTACTTATAAGTCAAACCTTTTTTCGAGACCTTTTTTTCGTTTGCACACTTCCCGCGCAATTAGCCTGTGAAAACGGCAAAAAGAGTATTTTATCAACAAGAAATTGCTGATTTTGCTGCTGCTAACGCAAAAGATAACGGGAGCGGAATCCGCGTAAACGACAAAAAAGAGAGGCTGTCGGAGAAGAAAAGTGGAAAAAACGAACCTGGGAGGGATGCGCCTCACCAAACAGCGAGGCGCGAAAACCTTAGTAACTGGACTGCTGGGATTTTTCAGCCTGGATACGCTGGTAGATCTCTTCACGATGCACAGAGACTTCTTTAGGGGCATTTACGCCAATACGAACCTGGTTACCCTTCACCCCTAAAACTGTCACAGTGACCTCATCTCCAATCATGAGGGTCTCACCAACTCGACGAGTCAGAATCAGCATTCTTTGCTCCTTGAAAGATTAAAAGAGTCGGGTCTCTCGTATCCCGGCATTATCCATCATATAACGCCAAAAAGTAAGCGATGACAAACACCCTACGGTGTAAGCAGTCACGGCATCACATTCTGTTAAACCTAAGTTTAGCCGATATACACAACTTCAACCCGACTTTATCGTTATCAGTGCTTCTCGCGCAAGATGCTGTAGTCCGAGAACCACAGCATCTATGCGATTATAGTTATTACAGTTTTGCGCTTACCCAGCCTTTCACACTGGCCAACGCAGCAGGGAGAGCAGACGCATCGGTACCGCCGGCCTGCGCCATATCCGGACGACCGCCCCCTTTACCGCCCACCTGCTGGGCGACCATACCAACCAGTTCCCCTGCTTTCACGCGGTCTGTCACATCCTTAGACACACCCGCAATCAGAGAAACCTTACCTTCTGCGACCGTAGCTAACACAACAACCGTTGAACCCAGCTGATTTTTCAGATCGTCAACCATAGTACGCAGCATTTTCGGCTCAACGCCGGCCAGCTCGCTGACCAGCAGCTTAACGCCGTTAATCTCTTCGGCTTTGCTGGAGAGGTTTGCGCTCTCCTGCGCGGCAGCCTGCTCTTTCAGCTGCTGCAGCTCTTTTTCCAGCTGACGGCTACGCTCCAGCGCGGCGCGTACCTTCTCGCCGAGGCTGTGGGTATCCCCTTTCAGCAGCTGCGCAATATCGCCCAGCAGATCGCTTTGCGCATGCAGTAGCGCCATCGCGCCTTCGCCGGTGACCGCTTCGATACGGCGCACGCCTGCGGCGGTGCCAGACTCAGAGGTGATGCGGAACAGGCCGATATCACCGGTACGCGAGGCGTGAGTTCCGCCGCACAGCTCGGTGGAAAAATCGCCCATTCGCAGCACGCGAACGCGATCGTCATACTTCTCGCCAAACAGCGCCATTGCGCCTGATTCACGAGCAGCGTCAATATCCATGATATTGGTTTCGATTGGCAGGTTGCGACGGATTTGCGCGTTCACCAGATCTTCAACCGCGCGGATCTCCTCCGGCTTCATCGCCTCAAAATGCGAGAAGTCGAAGCGCAGCGCTTTGTCGTTGACCAGGGAGCCTTTCTGCGCAACGTGCGTACCGAGAACCTGACGCAGCGCCGCGTGCATCAGGTGCGTCGCGGAGTGGTTCAGGCGGATACGCTGGCGGCGAGCCTGATCCACATCTGCCTGTACGGCGTCGCCGACCTTCAGCGAACCGCCATTCAGTTTACCAATATGACCAATTGCCTGACCGTATTTCTGTGTATCGCTGACCTGGAAGGAGAAACCGGCGCCCTTCAGCTCGCCTTTATCCCCCACCTGGCCGCCGGATTCAGCGTAGAACGGCGTCTGGTCGAGGATCACTACGGCTTCCTGACCGGCGTTCACCGCATTTACCGCTTTACCATCGATAAACAGGGCAGTCACTTTGCCGTTCAGTTCCAGGCTGTCATAGCCTTTAAACTCAGAGGCGCCGTCAACGCGGATCATCGCGTTGTAGTCCGCGCCAAAACCGCTGGATTCGCGCGCGCGACGGCGCTGCTCTTCCATTGCGGCTTCAAAGCCGGCTTCGTCAACCTTGATGTTGCGTTCGCGGCAAACGTCGGCGGTCAGGTCAACCGGGAAACCGTAGGTATCGTACAGGCGGAAAGCGGTTTCGCCGTCCAGCGTGTCGCCCTGTAGTTTAGCCAGCTCTTCATCCAGCAGCGCCAGTCCGCGCTCGAGAGTACGGGCAAACTGCTCTTCTTCAGTTTTCAGCACCTGCTCAACCTGAGCCTGCTGCTGTTTCAGCTCTTCGCCGGCGGAGCCCATCACGTCAATCAGCGGGGCGACCAGTTTCCAGAAGAAGGTCTCCTTCGCACCCAGCATGTTGCCATGACGGATTGCGCGACGAATGATGCGGCGCAGCACGTAGCCGCGGTTTTCATTCGACGGGATAACGCCATCAGCAATCAGGAAAGCGCAGGAACGAATGTGGTCAGCGATAACGCGCAGGGACTTGTTAGAGAGATCGGTCGCGCCGGTGACGTCAGCTACGCTCTTAATCAGATCGCGGAACAGATCGATATCGTAGTTGGAGTTAACGTGCTGCAGTACGGCGGCAATACGTTCGAGGCCCATACCGGTATCCACGGACGGCTTAGGCAGCGGCTCCATTGTCCCGTCAGCCTGACGGTTGAACTGCATAAAGACGATATTCCAGATCTCAATATAGCGATCGCCGTCTTCTTCCGGCGTTCCCGGGGGGCCGCCCCAGATATGGTCGCCATGGTCGAAGAAGATTTCGGTGCATGGACCGCACGGCCCGGTGTCGCCCATCTGCCAGAAGTTATCGGAAGCAAAAGGCGCGCCTTTATTGTCGCCGATGCGAATAATACGCTCGCGCGGTACGCCAACTTCATTTGCCCAGATGTCGAACGCCTCGTCATCGGTTTCGTAGACGGTCACCCACAGTTTTTCTTTCGGCAGGGCGAACCAGTTCTCACCGGTCAGCAGTTCCCATGCGTATTTGATAGCGTCCTGTTTGAAGTAGTCGCCGAAGCTGAAGTTACCCAGCATTTCAAAGAAGGTGTGGTGACGCGCGGTGTAACCGACGTTTTCCAGATCGTTGTGCTTACCACCCGCACGAACGCAACGCTGCGCGGTGGTTGCGCGCGAATAATTACGTTTGTCGAGACCAAGGAAAACATCCTTGAACTGGTTCATCCCGGCGTTGGTAAACAGCAGGGTCGGGTCGTTATGCGGCACCAGGGAGCTGCTCGCAACTACCTGATGTCCTTTACTATGGAAAAAGTCGAGAAACGCCTGACGGATCTCAGCGGTGCTCTTGCTCATAATTATCCTGAAATCAAGCTAACGAAATGTCGCTGGCAGCCACTACCCAGTATCGACCGGCAGGCTACTCACGAAAATAAAGTGGGAATAAGATAAGTTTTCTTTACGGGGAAGTAAAATCCCGGATGGGTCAATCTGCAAAATTTCGCCAGATTTCCTGGATATCTTCCATCAGATAGCCGCGGTAGAGCAAAAAGCGCTGAATTTTGACTTTTTCTGCAAATACGGTGGGCAAGGGTTCGCCATATTTTCTCTGCGCCTGCTCTTTAGCAAGCTGTGCCCAGTCGATTTCGCAGTCACGCATGGCTGACTCTATCGTCTCGCGGGAAATCCCCTTCTGCTTTAGCTCCTGGCGGACGCGCGCCGGGCCGTATCCCTTGCGGCTGCGGCTGGCAATAAACTGGGCGACAAAGCGATCGTCGTCCAGATAGCGGTTCTCAATACACCATTCGACAACGTTATCGACCTCTTCCGGCGTCACGTTTAGCGCTTCAGGGCCGTTCTTGCTCATCACTGGCGCAGCCAGTTTGCGCCTGAGCTCCTGTTCGCTATGGTCGCGCATTGCCAGAATGCGAATCGCGCGATCCAGCAGACGGGCATAGTCAGAGCGGCGGGATGAAGTTTCAGTCACGGGCAACCTCGCTAATCAAAAAAGCAAAAGGGCCGCATAAGCGGCCCCTTGTTAGTCTGTTCAGACGATATCAGAAATCTTGTTCGGTTTCTGCTTCGCTGTTGCCATCAACCGCGAAGTCCGGCGTGGAGTCCTGATTGCTCAGCAGCAGTTCACGAACTTTCTTCTCGATCTCTTTTGCTGCAGCCGGGTTCTCTTTCAGCCAGGAGATCGCGTTCGCTTTACCCTGACCAATTTTATCGCCGTTGTAGCTGTACCAGGCGCCCGCTTTCTCAATCAGCTTCTCTTTCACGCCGAGATCGACCAGCTCACCGAAGAAGTTGATACCTTCGCCGTAGAGAATCTGGAATTCGGCCTGTTTAAACGGCGCGGCAATTTTGTTTTTCACCACTTTAACGCGGGTTTCGCTGCCGACAACGTTGTCACCCTCTTTCACCGCACCGATACGGCGGATATCCAGACGCACGGAGGCGTAGAATTTCAGCGCGTTACCACCGGTAGTGGTTTCCGGGTTACCGAACATGACGCCAATTTTCATACGAATCTGGTTGATAAAGATCAGCAGCGTGTTGGACTGCTTCAGGTTACCCGCCAGTTTACGCATCGCCTGGCTCATCATACGCGCCGCGAGGCCCATGTGAGAGTCGCCGATTTCACCTTCGATTTCCGCTTTCGGCGTCAGCGCCGCAACGGAGTCGACGACGATAACGTCTACCGCACCGGAACGCGCCAGCGCGTCACAGATTTCCAGAGCCTGCTCGCCGGTGTCCGGCTGGGAGCACAGCAGGTTGTCGATATCGACGCCCAGCTTGCGAGCATAAACCGGATCCAGCGCGTGTTCCGCATCGATAAACGCACAGGTTTTACCTTCACGCTGCGCGGCGGCGATAACCTGCAGCGTCAGCGTGGTTTTACCGGAAGATTCAGGCCCGTAAATCTCGACGATACGGCCCATCGGCAGGCCGCCTGCGCCCAGGGCGATATCCAGGGAAAGCGAGCCGGTGGAGATTGTTTCCACATCCATGGAGCGGTCTTCACCCAGGCGCATGATGGAGCCTTTACCGAATTGTTTTTCGATCTGGCCCAGTGCTGCCGCCAACGCTTTCTGTTTGTTTTCGTCGATAGCCATTATTACTCCTCTCATGCCGGGTGTAACCGGGTAGTCAATTCTGTTCTGTTGAAGCAATTATACTGTATAGTCATACAGTATCAAGTATTTTGTAGAAATTGTTGCCAGAGGAGATTTAGCGCATAGGCCGTGGCCTGGCGGCGCACCGCCTCCCGGTCTCCGGCAAAGCATTCGCGCTGGGTTACGCCCTGTCCGCTGGCGCTCGCCACGCCAAACCAGACGGTGCCCACCGGCTTTTCCGCGCTGCCGCCATCCGGCCCGGCGATGCCGCTGACCGAAATCGCGTAGTCCGCGCGAGCCGCGCGCAGGGCGCCAATCGCCATCTCCACGACCACCGGTTCGCTCACCGCGCCATGGTCAAGCAGCGTCGCTTCGCTGACGCCAATCATCTGCGACTTGGCTTCATTACTGTAAGTCACAAAACCGCGCTCAAACCACGCCGAGCTGCCGGCAATATCGGTCAGGGTTTTGGCGACCCAGCCGCCGGTGCAGGACTCCGCCGTGGTCACCGTCGCGCCGCGCGCTTTCAGCGCCTGCCCCACCTGCTCGCTCAGCTGCATTAATTCCGAATCTGTCATTCGTCGCCCCACGTAAGCTCTATAAACAGGCCATCAAAGATAGCACTTCCAGCGAAGATATGGGGACGGGGTGGCGAATTTACGAGGAGGCTTGCGAAAATCATCGCCCACGCTGTCGCAGCACTTTCGGATAGCAGCCTGATGTCACCGGTGTCACAATTCACCGCACATTAAAGGAAGAGTTAAATTCGAGGTTATCTGGAATGGCCAAAGCCCCCTTTACCGCAGAGCAGAGTCTGCAAAAAATCCGTCAGGTGCGCCTTTGCCTGTTCTTATGCGGCTTATTTTCACTGTTCACCGCGCTTCTGCATATTTTCACCCGCTCCTTCAATCCCCTGTGTGAAGGCGTGCAGCTCTTATTGGGCGTCGGCTGCGTGATCTATGGATTTACTTTAAGCAAAAGAATCAAGCAGATACTCACCGGGCAGCCCGGATAAAAACCGGCCCCCTGCGGGCCGGCAGAAACTATCGCATACTGGCCGCAATCAGCTCGACGTTGTGACGCAGCATTTTCACATAACTGTCCGCCACGCCGCCGGGTTTAGAGAGCGCTTCAGGATAGAGTTCACCGCCCGGCTGCGCGCCCGTTGCGCTGGCGATCTGCTTGACCAGCCTTGGGTCGAGCTGGTTTTCCATAAACCAGGTATGCACGCCGTCGGCTTTAATTTGTTGAATTAAAGCCGCTACCTGCGCCGCGCTGGCTTCACTCTCCGACGATAATCCCTGCGGCGCGAGGAAGGTCACACCATAGGCGCGGCCAAAATAGCCGAAAGCGTCATGGCTGGTGAGCACTTTGCGTTTCTCCAGCGCAATGGCGCTGAACTGGCTTTTTGCCCAGCGATCGATATCGTTGAGCTGGCTGATATAGCGCTGACCGGAAATCTCCAGCGCAGCCTTATCATCCGGGTCCGCTTTTACCAGGCCGTTAAGGATATTCTGCGCATACAGGGCGCCGTTGGCGGCGCTGTTCCACGCATGCGGATCGGTTACCGTTGCGCCATCTTCTTCAAGCGTGTGAGTTTTGACTCCGCGGGAAGCTACCACCAGCTCACCTTTGAAACCGGATGCCTTAATTAAGCGGTCCAGCCAGCCTTCCAGCCCCAGACCGTTGACCACCACGACATCCGCTTTACTCAGCAGCGCGCTATCTTTCGGCGAAGGCTCAAAGGTATGCGGATCGCCATCCGGCCCCACCAGCGTGTTGACATGCACGTGTTCGCCGCCAATCTGCTGCACCATATCGCCTAAAACGGAAAAACTACTCACGACATTCAGCGTTTTCGCCATCACCCCGTGCGATGCGAGCCCCAGCGCCAGCGCCAGCCATATCCCGGTACGTTGCTTCATTTTCCTTACCCCATTAATTTACGCCAGCCGACAACCAGCCGGCTGCGCGTGCCAAAAAATACCGATACAAAAAAGATGCCGCTGGCGGTCAGCACGATCGCGGGTCCGGCAGGCAAATTCGCCGCCCACGACAGGCTCAGCCCCATCCACGCGCAAAAACTGCCGATCGACGCCGCCAGCAGCAGAATGCCCGGCAGCGTTCGCGCCCAGCAGCGCGCCGCGACGGCAGGCAGCATCATGACGCCTACCGCCATCAGCGTGCCGAGAACCTGAAACCCGGCCACCAGGTTGAGCACCAGCAGGGCGAGAAACAGGCCGTGGAGCAGCGCCGGCAATCTTCGCGAGTTCACCTGAAGCCAGACGCTATCGAAGGCTTCACTGACCAGGCCGCGATAAAACAACGCGATGCAAATCAGGGTCAGGCTGGCAACGGCGGAGACAAACAGCGCCGAATCGCGGTCTACCGCCAGAATCGAGCCAAACAGCAGATGCAGCAGGTCGACGTTAGAACCGCGCAGCGAGACCAGCGTAACGCCCAGCGCCAGGGAGCCGAGATAAAACCCGGCGAAGCTGGCATCCTCTTTTAAAGGCGTGCGTCGGCTGACCCATCCCGCCACCAGCGCCACCGCAATGCCGGCAATAAAACCACCGACGGTCATCGCCAGCAGCGACATCCCGTTAAGCAGGTAGCCCGCCGCCACGCCGGGCAAAATCGCATGCGAGAGCGCATCGCCCATCAGGCTCATGCGACGTAAAAGTAAGAA
This sequence comes from Klebsiella sp. HMSC09D12, assembly GCF_001808475.1. NCBI lineage: Bacteria > Pseudomonadati > Pseudomonadota > Gammaproteobacteria > Enterobacterales > Enterobacteriaceae > Klebsiella > Klebsiella sp. HMSC09D12. Next base: position 8,215 of record NZ_KV793508.1, read on the forward strand.
AACGCCGAGCATCGTAGTGCTCAGGGAGAGCGCCAGGCACACCACCAGCGCGCGGCGCATAAAGCCAAACTCGATAAAGGGTTGAATAAAGGTGTGCCAGATCATGCCAGCCTCGCGGAGTGAAAGGCGGGCAGTACATCAGGCGTACAGCCCCAGCGGGCGTGCTGCGACGTTAGCAGCAGCGTTTCCGGGAAATAGTCGGCGACCCGTTGGTTATCGTGCAGCACCGCCAGAATCGTCTGTCCCTGCTGGTGCATTTCGAGGATCAGCGCCATCAGCTCACGACAGGTCGCTTCGTCGATGCCGGTAAACGGTTCGTCAAGCATTACCAGCGGCGCGCGTTGCACCATGACCCTTGCGAAGAGCATGCGCTGAAACTGGCCGCCGGAGAGCGCCTCAATCGGCGTTTTCGCCATCGTTAACAGTCCCACCCGCTCTAAGGATGCGACGATACGCTGACGCCCCTCTCCCCTAAGCCCGCGCAACAGCGATACCCGGGGCCAGGCCCCCTGGCTGACCACATCCTGCACCGTCAACGGAAACTGCGACTCCAGGGCATGACGCTGCGCCAGCCAGCCGATAACGGGTCGTTCACCGCACCAGTTCAGACGGCCGCTAACCGGTGGAATAAAGCCGGCCAGCGTCTTGAGCAGCGTCGACTTCCCACAGCCATTAAGGCCGACAATCGCCGTCATACTCCCCGTTGCAATCGTGCCGCTAAGGGACGGTGTGATCGCCAGCCCTTCATAGCCAGCCACCAGGTGGTCGAGCTTAATCATGGCAGGGATACCGCCCACCAGGTTGCCAGCCACAGCGCGGCCAGCACTACGCAGGCCATCGTCAGCCGGGCGATGCCTGAAGTCATCAATAAGGAAGTCAATGTTTACGCCCCAATAAAACGTTATAACATAACAATATTAAAAGAAGCGTAGATTGTAAATTGGCGTCAACAAAAGGAAATGCTGCAAAATGTTACAGACTCCTCTCCAGACGGAGAGGAGCGCAGAAGGCGGGATTACTGCATCCGGGCCTGAGAAACCGCCAGGCCCAGCTGCCAGACGGCCATCGCGTAATGGGTGCTGTGGTTATAGCGGGTGATAGTGTAGAAGTTCGGCAGGCCGTACCAGTACTGATAGCCGGTACCGACATCCAGACGCAGCAGGCTCGCCTGCTGATGGTTACCCAGCGGCTGGGTCGGGGTTAATCCTGCCGCCGCCAGCTGCGAGACGCTGTATTTAGTTTTAAACCCATTGTTCAGGCCAGGCGCCTGGCCCAGCGCCTGTACCGCGACCAGATCGCCGCTCACCCAACCGTGCTGCTTGAAGTAATTCGCCACGCTGCCGATGGCATCGACCGGATCCCACAGATTGATATGCCCGTCGCCGTTAAAGTCCACGGCATACTGCTTATAAGAAGAGGGCATAAACTGACCATAGCCCATTGCCCCGGCGAAGGAGCCTTTCAGATCGAGCGGGTCATCCTGTTCGCTGCGCGCCATCAGCAGGAACGTTTCCAGCTCGCCGGAGAAGTATTCGGCGCGGCGCGGATAGTTAAACGACAGCGTCGCCAGCGCATCGAGGATACGGGTCTTACCCATCACCCTGCCCCAGCGGGTCTCAACGCCAATAATCCCGACGATAATTTCCGGCGGCACGCCGTAAACCTGGTACGCGCGGTTGAGCGCATCCTGATACTGGTTCCAGAACGCCACGCCGTTCTGCACGTTATCCGGGGTAATAAACTGTTTTTTATAGCGCAGCCAGGCGCCGTTTGGCCCTGACGGCGGCAGCCCGGTCGGCGCCTGGCGGTCCATCAGACGCAGAACATAGTCCAGACGTTTAGCCTGCGAGAGGATCTCATGCAGCTGCTGTCGGTCAAAGCCGTGCTTGCTCACCATCTTGTCGATGAACTGCTCCGCCGCCGGGTTATTCGCGAAATCACCGCTCATCTGCATCACGTTATGCTGCGGCTCAAGTAAAAAACCGCCCGTGCCGCCCGCCATTTCCTTTTCCGCGGGGGTTTGAGGTTTGCTGCTGCAGGCAGCGAGTAGAACGCAAAGAGGGAGTAAAGCCAGATAACGACGCTTCAACATGGGACATCCATTCAACAAATCGGCAAGGGATAATTATGGTAAAGCATGCGCCCGCTCACAAGGAAGCGGCGACGATGTAAATTCTTTTTTCTTGCCGTTTTTGCTTATGCCTCGCCGGATCTTTCTTTCACTTCAGCTATAAACTTTCAAAATAAAATATTTATCTTTCATTTTGCGATCAGTTTAACACTTTTAAACCTTTTAAAATGATTAAAATTAGCCGTCAGTTAGCAAGAAAAATAACACGCTGAAGGAGAGAACAATGATTGAAGTCGTTACCCACGGCGCCGAGTGGTTTATCGGCCTGTTTCAGAAGGGAGGCGAGGTATTCACCGGAATGGTCACCGGGATCCTGCCTTTGCTGATCAGCCTGCTGGTGATCATGAATGCGCTTATCAACTTTATCGGTCAGCAGCGGATCGAAAAGCTGGCGCAGCGCTGCGCCGGTAATCCGATCTCGCGCTACCTGCTGCTGCCCTGCATCGGCACCTTCGTTTTCTGTAACCCGATGACCCTGAGCCTTGGGCGCTTTATGCCCGAGAAATACAAACCGAGCTACTACGCGGCGGCCTCCTACAGCTGCCACTCAATGAACGGCCTGTTTCCGCATATCAACCCCGGCGAACTGTTCGTCTATCTGGGGATCGCCAACGGGCTGACCACCCTCGGCCTGCCGTTAGGGCCGCTGGCGGTGAGCTATTTGCTGGTGGGTCTGGTGACGAACTTCTTCCGCGGCTGGGTAACCGATCTGACCACGTCGATTTTTGAGAAAAAAATGGCCATCCAGCTTGAGCAGAAAGTCCACCTGTCAGGAGCGACATCATGACCCGTATTCGCATTGAAAAAGGCACCGGCGGCTGGGGCGGACCGCTCGAACTGGACGCCGTTGCCGGTAAAAAAATTGTCTATATCACCGCGGGCACCCGTCCGGCGATCGTCGATAAAATTGCCCGCCTCACCGGCTGGCAGGCGGTCGATGGTTTCAAAGAGGGTGAGCCGCCGGAAGCGGAAATCGGCGTGGCGATTATCGACTGCGGCGGCACCCTGCGCTGCGGTATCTACCCGAAGCGCCGCATCCCGACCATTAATATTCACGCGACCGGCAAATCGGGTCCGCTGGCGCAGTATATCGTCGAAGATATTTACGTTTCCGGCGTCAAAGAAGAGAACATTTTCGTCCTGGAAGATGGCCCCTCCCCGGCCCCGCAGGCCGCGCCAGCCCAGCCGGCGGTCCGCGACTATGACACCAGCAAGAAAATCACCGAGCAGAGCGACGGCCTGCTGGCCAAAGTCGGCATGGGGATGGGTTCCGTCGTGGCGGTGCTGTTCCAGGCCGGGCGCGACACCATCGATACGGTGTTGAAAACCATTCTGCCGTTTATGGCCTTCGTCGCGGCGCTGATCGGCATCATCATGGCCTCCGGCATCGGCGATTGGGTAGCCCATGGCCTGGCGCCGCTCGCCAGCCATCCGCTGGGCCTCGTCACCCTGGCGCTGATCTGCTCTTTCCCGCTGCTGTCGCCGTTTCTCGGCCCCGGCGCGGTCATCGCCCAGGTTATCGGCGTGCTGATTGGCGTGCAGATTGGCCTCGGCAATATTCCGCCGCATCTCGCCCTGCCCGCGCTGTTCGCCATCAACGCCCAGGCCGCCTGCGACTTTATCCCGGTTGGCCTGTCGCTGGCGGAAGCTCGCCAGGATACGGTGCGCGTTGGCGTACCGTCGGTTCTGGTGAGCCGCTTCCTGACCGGCGCGCCAACGGTGCTGATCGCCTGGTTCGTTTCCGGATTTATTTATCAATAAGAGGTGCCTAAAGATGACCGTGATTTACCAGACCACCATTACCCATATCGGCGCCAGCGCGACGATGGCGCTGGAGGAGCAGATGCTGATCACCTTCCGCGAAGGCGCCCCGGCCGATATCGAAGAGTACTGCTTTATTCACAATCACGGCGAGTTGTCCGGCAAGCTGGTGCCGGGCGCGGAGCTACAGCTTGGCGAGCTGCGCTACCCAGTCACCGCCGTCGGCGATGTCGCCGAGCAGAACCTGTGCGAGCTGGGCCATATCACGCTGCGCTTTGATGGTCACCGCGAAGCGGAATTCCCCGGGACCGTACACGTGGCGGGCCCGGTGCCGGAAGGCATCACCACCGGCTGCGTACTGAAATTTGTTGCTTAAGTTGTAAGGAGAAAATTATGAATCAGGTTGCTGTTGTCATCGGTGGGGGACAAACCTTAGGAGAGTTTTTGTGCCGCGGGCTTGCCGCAGAAGGCTATCGCGTGGCGGTAGTCGATATTCAGAGCGATAAAGCGACCCGCGTCGCCCAGGCCATCAACGCGGAGTATGGCGAAGGCACTGCGTGGGGCTTCGGCGCGGACGCCACCAGCGAAGCCAGCGTGGTTGCTCTTGCTCGCGGAGTGGATGAAATATTTTCCCGCGTCGATCTGCTGGTCTATAGCGCCGGGATCGCTAAAGCGGCCTTTATTAGCGATTTCGCGCTGGGGGATTTCGACCGTTCTCTGCAGGTGAATCTGGTGGGCTACTTCCTCTGCGCCCGCGAGTTTTCCCGCCTGATGATCCGCGACGGCATTAAAGGTCGCATCATCCAGATTAACTCTAAATCCGGCAAAGTGGGCAGCAAACATAACTCCGGCTATAGCGCGGCGAAGTTCGGCGGCGTGGGTCTGACGCAGTCGCTGGCGCTGGACCTCGCGGAGTACGGTATTACCGTGCACTCCCTGATGCTCGGCAACCTGCTGAAGTCGCCGATGTTCCAGTCGCTGCTGCCGCAGTACGCCACCAAGCTGGGGATCCCAGAGGAGCAGGTCGAGCAGTATTACATCGATAAAGTCCCGCTAAAGCGCGGCTGCGATTACCAGGACGTACTTAACGTGCTGATGTTTTACGCCAGCCCGCAGGCTTCATACTGTACCGGGCAGTCCATCAACGTCACCGGCGGGCAGGTGATGTTTTAAAACGTTGCGCACTGTTTCCCCGGAGGCGATGCTGCGCATCTGTCCGGGCTACCGGCTATGCGGCTGTCTGGTAGCCCGGACAGGCGCAACGCGCCGCCTCCGGGAAATATCGCACACGCCTTAAGGAGACTTTATGGTTACCGCACTTATCACCGTCGCCGCCATCGCCTGGATAACCCAGCTCGCCTTTGGCGGCTGGCAAATCAGGCAGTTCAATCGCGCGTTCGATCGGCTGTGCCAGCAGGGACGCGTCGGCGTCGGCCGTTCCTCGGGGCGGTTCAAGCCGCGCGCCGTCGTCGCCATCGCCGTCGACGAAAACGACCGCATTTGCGATACGCTGCTAATGAAAGGCCTCACCGTCTTCGCCAGGCCGCAAAAAATCCCCGTCCTGACCGGTAAACATCTTAAGGAATTGCAGCCTGATGTGATCTTTCCCAATGATCCGCTTTGTCAGAATGCACTATCATTAGCGCTTAATCCGAAACATGGATAATTTCGTTGTGAACGTTAATATCTTGCGAAATTATCATTTCGAAACTTTAAACGCAGGATACAACGCTTATGAAACCACGTCAGCGCCAGGCAGCCATTCTCGAGCACCTGCAATCGCAGGGCAAATGCTCGGTCGAAGAGCTGGCGCAACACTTCGACACCACCGGTACCACCATCCGTAAGGATCTGGTGATCCTTGAGAATGCCGGTACCGTTATCCGTACTTACGGCGGCGTGGTGTTAAATAAAGACGAGGCCGATCCGCCCATCGACCACAAAACGCTGATTAACACCCATAAAAAAGAGCGGATTGCCGAAGCCGCCGTCAGCTTCATTCACGATGGCGACTCGATCATTCTTGACGCCGGCAGTACGGTGCTGCAAATGGTACCGATGCTCAGCCGCTTCAATAACATTACCGTTATGACCAACAGCCTGCATATCGTCAACGCCCTCTCTGAACTGGATAACGAACAAACCATCCTGATGCCGGGCGGCACGTTTCGCAAAAAATCGGCCTCCTTTCACGGCCAGTTGGCGGAAAACGCCTTCGAACACTTCAGCTTCGATCGACTGTTTATGGGCACCGACGGCATTGATTTAATCGCCGGCGTCACCACCTTTAATGAGGTTTATACGGTCAGCAAAGCGATGTGCAATGCCGCCCGCGAAGTTATCCTGATGGCCGACTCGTCGAAGTTTGGCCGCAAAAGTCCCAATATCGTCTGCGGCCTGGAGAGCGTGGACAAACTGATTACCGATGCCGATATCAGCCCGGAATTTAAGCGGGCGCTGGAAGACAAAGGCATCGAAGTCATTATTACTGGAGAACATCATGAGTAACTTTCTGTTAGAAGCCGGACGCCAGACCCTGATGCTGGAGCTTCAGGAGGCGAGCCGCCTGCCTGAACGCCTGGGCGACGACTTCATCCGCGCGGCGGAAACCATCATCCACTGCGAGGGCAAACTGGTCGTCTCCGGTATCGGTAAATCGGGTCATATTGGTAAAAAGCTGGCCGCCACCTTCGCCAGCACCGGCACCCCGGCATTTTTTGTTCACCCGGCGGAAGCGCTGCACGGCGACCTCGGAATGCTCGACAGCCGCGACGTGATGCTGTTTATCTCTTACTCCGGCAGCGCCAAAGAGCTGGATCTTATCGTTCCGCGCCTGGAAGAAAAATCCATTCCGCTGCTGGCGATGACCGGTAAATCCACTTCACCGCTGGCGCTGGCGGCCAAAGCGGTGCTCGATATCGCCGTAGAGCGCGAAGCCTGCCCGATGCACCTCGCGCCCACCTCCAGCACCGTCAATACCCTGATGCTCGGCGACGCGCTGGCCATGGCGGTCATGCAGGCCCGCGGCTTTAACGAAGAAGATTTCGCCCGTTCGCACCCGGCGGGCGCGCTGGGCGCGCGGCTGCTGAACAAAGTCCATCATCTGATGCGCCGCGATGGCGACGTGCCGCGCGTCGCTAACGACACCAGCGTCATGGACGCGATGCTCGAACTCAGCCGCACCGGCCTGGGGCTGGTGGCGGTTTGCGATGAACGCAATCACGTGCAGGGCGTCTTTACCGATGGCGACCTGCGCCGCTGGCTGGTGGGCGGCGGCAGCTTACAGGATATCGTCAGCCAGGCAATGACCCGCAACGGCGTCACTCTGCAAGCGGAAAGCCGCGCGATAGAAGCCAAGGAGCGCCTGATGAAGCACAAAATCAGCGCCGCTCCGGTAGTGGATGAAAACGGCCAGCTGGTCGGCGCGATTAACCTGCAGAACTTTTATCAGGCCGGGATCCTTTAAGCCCCAGACGTTTCGCCAGCCGGTGCAGGTTGGCGACGTCGAGCTCCAGCGCGCGGGCGGCTGCGGCCCAGTTTCGACGGTTATCCGCCAGCGCTCTGGCGATCGCTTCGCGCTGAAACGCCTCTGTCGCCTCGCGCAGGCTTACCGCTCCCACCGACGGCTGCGGGGTAACGGTCGGCAAGGCCGGCGTTTCCTCGGCAAACTGGAAATGCTGCGGCTCCAGCACCACTTCATTACCCGCCTGCGTCGCCCGCGCCAGTACCACCGCCCGATGAATAGCGTGCTCCAGCTCGCGCACGTTGCCCGGCCATGCCCACGCAAGCAGCCTGCCGCGTGTCGCCTCGCTTAAAATCACCTGCGCCAGCCCCATGCGCACACGGCACTGTTCGCAAAAATAACCGGCCAGCAGCACCACGTCATTGTCCCGCTCGCGCAGCGCCGGAACCGACAGCGGAAACACGCTCAGCCGATGATACAAATCGGCGCGAAAACGCCCCTCCACGACCTCCTGACGCAGATCGCGGTTAGTGGCCGCCAGCACCCGCACATCGACCCGCAGGCTGCGGTCGTCGCCGACGCGCTGAATATCGCCATACTGCAGTACCCGTAGCAGCTTGGCCTGGAGCGCCAGCGAAAGCTCGCCAATTTCATCGAGAAATAGCGTTCCGTTATCTGCCATTTCAAACTTACCGCTGCGGTTGCTGATCGCCCCGGTAAATGCCCCTTTGACGTGGCCAAACAGTTCGCTCTCCGCCACGCTCTCCGGCAGGGCCGCGCAGTTGAGATAGACCAGCGGATTGGCCGCCCTCGGCGACCCCTGATGCACCGCTTTCGCCACCAGCTCTTTGCCGGTGCCGGTCTCGCCGCTAATCAGCACGTTTAAGTCAGAGGCCGCGACGATGTCGATCTCCTTCTTCAACTGCAGCATCGGCGCCGACAGGCCAATGATCTCCTGACGTTCGGATACCGGATACGCGATAGCCTGTTCCGGCAGCACGTTTTGATTCTCCAGCCTGGCGATCAGCAGCGCGTTATTGAGCGCTCCGGCGACCAGAGCGGCTATCAGGCGCAGCTCCTCGTCGCTAAAGCTGTCAAAACGGTCCGCATCCATCCCGTCGAGGGTGAGCGCGCCGATCAGGGTTTGTCCGGCAAACAGCGGCAGGCCGACGCAGGCGTGCACCTTCAGGCTCTCCTGACCGGGGATCAGCCCATCGTAAGGGTCCGGCAAATCGCTGTCCGCCGGGAACCGCACCACGTCCCCCGCCCGGGCAATCGCCTCCAGCCGCGGGTGGCCTTCAAGGGCAAAGCGTCGGCCAAGCACGTCCTGGGCCAGGCCATCAATCGCCAGCGGCACAAACTGGTGCGCCTCATAGCGCAGCAACGCCGAGGCATCGCAGCCGAGTATCTGCCGCAGGGTGGTAATCAAACGCGAGAAACGGTCGGCATGGCCGAGATCGCTTTGTAAATCAATGGCGATTTTCGCCAGGGCCTCGACGGAGAAACTCATGTTCGCCTCATAGTCATTTTGACATTTAACATAGTCATATAGACTATTTTAACCATTGTCATTTTGACATCAATGAATTTTAATAAAAATATAAAAACCATTAAATTCAATAAATTAAAAAGTTGGCACGCAACTTGATATAAGCAAAACATCCTATTTGAACAATGCTGAATTAATTGAGGTTGCTATGTCTATTCTGGTTAAAAATAACATTCATTGGGTTGGCCAACGCGACTGGGAAGTGCGTGATTTCCACGGGACGGAATACAAAACGCTGCGCGGCAGCAGCTACAACAGCTATCTTATCCGGGAAGAAAAAAATGTGCTGATCGATACCGTCGATCATAAATTCAGCCGTGAATTCGTGCAAAATCTGCGCGGCGAAATCGATCTCGCCGATATCGATTACATCATTATCAACCACGCGGAAGAGGACCATGCCGGCGCGCTCACCGAACTGATGACGCAAATTCCGGACACGCCGATTTACTGCACCGCCAACGCCATCGACTCCATCACCGGACACCATCATCACCCGGAGTGGAATTTCAACGTGGTGAAAACCGGCGACAGCCTGGATATCGGCAACGGCAAGCAGCTGATTTTCGTCGAAACCCCGATGCTGCACTGGCCGGATAGCATGATGACCTACATGACCGGCGACGCGGTGCTGTTCAGCAACGACGCCTTCGGCCAGCACTACTGCGATGAACATCTGTTTAATGATGAAGTTGACCAGGTTGAGCTTTATGAGCAGTGCCAGCGCTACTACGCCAACATTCTGACCCCGTTCAGCCGTCTGGTGACGCCGAAAATTACCGAAATCCTCGGCTTTAACCTGCCGGTAGATATGATTGCCACCTCCCACGGCGTGGTCTGGCGCGATAATCCGACGCAAATCGTCGAAAAATATCTCGAGTGGGCGGCGGATTATCAGGAAGACCGCATCACGATTTTCTACGATACCATGTCCAACAATACCCGCATGATGGCCGATGCGATCGCTCAGGGCATTACCGACGTGGATCCGCGCGTGGCGGTGAAAATCTTCAACGTCGCCCGCAGCGATAAAAACGACATTCTGACCAACGTGTTCCGCTCGAAAGGCGTGCTGGTCGGCACCTCAACCATGAATAACGTGATGATGCCGAAAATCGCCGGGCTGGTGGAGGAGATGACCGGCCTGCGTTTTCGCAATAAGCACGCCAGCGCCTTCGGCTCCCACGGCTGGAGCGGCGGCGCGGTTGATCGCCTGTCCACGCGTTTACAGGATGCGGGCTTTGAAATGTCCCTGAGCCTGAAGGCCAAATGGCGTCCGGATCTCGACGCGCTGGAGCTGTGCCGTGAACACGGTCGCGAAATCGCCCGCCAGTGGGCACTCTCCCCGCTGCCGGTCACCAGTGAGGCCAAAGCTGCGCCAGAAGCAACGTCCTGCGCAGCAGCAGCCACTGCCGATCTCGGCCCGAAAATGCAGTGCAGCGTTTGCCAGTGGATTTACGACCCGGAACAAGGCGAGCCGAACCAGGACGTCCAGCCGGGTACACCGTGGAGCGATGTGCCGGATAACTTCCTCTGTCCTGAGTGTTCACTGGGTAAAGATGTGTTTGATGTTCTGGCATCGGAGGCAAAATGAGTGATGGCATCGTCATCATCGGCTCGGGCTTCGCGGCCCGTCAGCTGGTGAAAAATATCCGCAAGCAGGACCCGAACATCCCGCTGACCCTGATTGCCGCCGACAGTATGGATGAGTACAACAAGCCGGATCTCAGCCATGTGGTCAGCCGCGGGCAGAACGCCGACGACCTGACCCTGCAAACGGCGGGTGAGTTTGCCGAGCAGTACAATCTGCGCCTGTTTCCGCATACCTGGGTCAGCGATATCGACGCTGATAATCAGCGGGTGAAGAGCCAGGACCGCGAGTGGCGCTATGACAAACTGGTACTGGCCACCGGCGCGACGCCGTTTATCCCGCCGGTGCCGGGCCGCGAGCTGATGCTGACACTGAATAGCCAGCGAGAATACGGCGCGGCGCAAAGCCAACTGCGCGATGCAAAAAGGGTGCTGATCGTTGGCGGCGGTCTGATTGGCTGCGAGCTGGCGATGGATTTCTGCCGCGCCGGCAAAGCGGTGACGGTCGTGGATAACTCCGCCAGCGTGCTGTCGGCGCTGATGCCGCCGGAAGCCAGCAGTCGACTGCAGCATCGTCTGACCGACATGGGCGTGCATCTGATGCTGAAGACCCAGCTGGAAAGCCTGGAGCAGAGCACTGACGGGATTCGCGTCACCCTCGACCGCCAGCGTACGGTGATGGTGGATGCGGTAGTGGCGGCCGCCGGTTTGCGCCCGGAAACGGCGCTGGCGCGGCATGCGGGGTTGAAGACGCACCGTGGCGTGGTAGTGAACAGCCAGCTGCAAACCAGCCATCCGGCGATTTACGCCCTTGGCGATTGCGCGGAAATCAACGGCATGGTCCTGCCTTTTCTGCAGCCGATTCTGCTAAGCGCCATGTGTCTGGGTAAAAACCTGTTGGCCCAGCAGGGCGAGCTCAAGCTGCCGCCGATGCTGGTGAAGGTCAAAACGCCGGATTTACCGCTGCATCTGGCGGGCGATACCCGGCGTGAGGATCTGACGTGGAATATCGTTGCCGCCAAAGATGGCCTGGTCGCGAAAGGCGTTGACGCCGAAAACCGGCTGCGCGCGTTTGTGGTTAGCGAAGATCGCATGAAAGATGCTTTTGCCCTGCTCAGGCAGCTGGTGAGTTAACCTTGATGAAATGAGGTTATTCCCGAGGCGCGGCGTAAACGCCTTACCCGGGCTACCGGATCTCAGACGGCAGTAGCCCGGGCAGGCGCCTTGCGCCGTCCCCGGGAGCAGCGCGCAGAGTGGCATAATTTCCCGGAGGCGATGCTTGCGCATCTGTCCGGGCTACCGCCAGCAGACGGCTGTTAACCTGTAGCCCAGCTAAGCGCAGCGCAAGCCGGGGAAAGCCCAACCTACCGCGCCAGATTATCGTACCCGCGCCAGCGGTAGTTGAGCACCGACAGCACCCAGCAGGCCACGAACAGCCCGACCACTGCAAAACCGGCGTCGCCGAGATGGTCGTTCAATGCGCCGACCCAGCGCCAGACGCCGCCGCTCAGAGAGAACTTATCCATCAACAGCCCCAGCGCCTCCAGGCCGCCGATAAATAGCGCCACCACCACCGAGGTGCCGGTAATAGTCATATTGTAATAGAGCTTGCGCTGCGGCTTGCTGAACGCCCAGCCGTAGGCGCCGACCATCAGCACGTTATCAAGCGTATCCACCAGCGCCATTCCGCTGGCGAACAGCGCCGGAAAAACCATAATCGACCAAATCGATACCCCGCTCGACGCGCTGGCGGCGGAGATCCCCAGCACGCCGACCTCCGTCGCCGTATCAAAGCCGAGGCCAAACAGAAAGCCCACCAGATACATCTGCCAGCTGCGGCTAATCAGGCGGAATGTTTTCGCGAACAGCCAGCTCATCATACCGCCGCCGGTCATAATCTCATCGCTCACCTTTTCGCCCTGCTTCCACGCCTGAAAGCTGCGCCAGACGCTGCGCAAAATGACCAGGTTGATAAGAGCCATCACCAGCAGGAATAGCGCCGATACGGCGGTGCCGATAACGCTGCCGGTCTCGTGAAACCAGCTCATCTGCTGGCCAAACGCGGTGGCGGTCGCGGCAATCGCCGCCGAAGCCAGCACCACAATCGACGAGTGTCCCAGAGAAAACCACGCGCCAACGGCAAAAGGCCGCTTCCCCTGCTGCATCATTTTGCGGGTCACGTTGTCGATCGCCGCGATATGGTCGGCGTCCACCGCGTGGCGCAGACCATATCCCCAGGCCAGCAAGCTGGCGGCCATCAGCGCGCCGCTGCCGCCGAACGCCGCAAACGCCCAGCCCCAGGCCAGCAAATTGGCGGCAATTAATGCCAGCACCAGCGCCGCTGCGCGCGGCTGCTGACGCAAAATCGTCACTATCATATGGGTATCCTTTAAGCCTGCAGGCGGGCCGCAGCGACGATCGCCTGACCGAGGGCAATGGCGCCATCGCCGGCGGGCAGCTGCTGCGGAAAGAGCAGAGTAAAATCGGCCAGATAAAAGGTCAATCGCGCCGTCAGCAGGCGGTTGTGCAGCACCCCGCCGCCGAAGGCCAGCGTGTGAATGTTCCGCGCGTTCGCGCAATCGCGCATCATCGCCGCCAGCCCGCGGGCCAGCGCATCATGAAAGGCCCACGCTTTTTGCGCCGGGCCCGCCTGCCAGCTCAGCCACTGCCGCCAGAACGTCGCCAGGTCCAGTTTACCTTCGCGCCACGGCAGGGTCACCGGATGATCCACGCCTTCGCAGGTCGCCGCCAGCGCTTCCAAACGGCATGCCGCCTCCCCCTCATAGCTCAGGGCTAGCGGCGCACAGCCCAGCGCGCAGGCGACGGCGTCAAACAGACGGCCGCACGACGATGCCTGCGGCGCATTAATACCACGCTCGATTGCTCGCGCCAGCAGCGGCCAGTTTTGCTGGCGCAGCGCGGCGGTGTCGGCATAATTCTGCCATTCAGGGACAAACGCCAGGCAGTGGGCGAGCAGATTGCGCCACGGCTGACGCGCCGCGAGGTCGCCGCCGGGCAGCGCCACCGACGGCAGACCGCCAAGATGCTCACACTCGCGATAGTTGACCCGCAGGCACTCGCCGCCCCACAGTTCGCCATTTTCCCCCATCCCGATGCCGTCGAGCGTCAGGGCAATCACGTCGCCGCCCTCCAGCGGCCAGCGATGCTCGGCCAGGCACGCGGCAGCGTGGGCATGATGATGCAACACCCGCTCCACCGGCAGCATAAGCGACGCCGCCCACCGCGAAGCGCGGTAGCCGGGATGGGCGTCGGCAACCACCCGCTGCGGCGTAAAAGCGTAGATCTCCTGCATCAGGCGCAGCGCCTGCCGCCACTGCGCCTCAACGCCCTCCTCGTCGAGATCGCCAAAATGCTGGCTGAGCACCGCTTCGTCGCCGCGCAGCAGGCAGAACGTATTTTTCATATCCGCGCCGAGGGCCAGCAGGGGCGGCGCATCGTGAAACCCCGGCGGCAGCGCCAGCGCGTCCGGCACGTAGCCGCGGGCGCGACGCAGCATCTCGCCGCTTTGCCGCACTACGGAATCATCCATCCGCTGCACAATCTCGCGGTTATGCAGCAGAAAACCGTCGGCAATCCCGGCTAAATCCGCCAGCGCCTCTGCGTTGGTTAACGCCGGCGGGCGACCGCTGAGGTTGCCGGAGGTCATCACTAATGGGCGCGCCAGCGCCTGCGAAAGTAAATGCTGCAGTGGATTAGACGGCAGCATCCCCCCTACTTCCGCAAGCCCTGGCGCAATCTGGTCGCACAGCCCGGCCACCTGCGTTTTATCCAGCAGCACGATCGGTGCGGCGGGGGACGTGAGCAGCGTCACCGCCGGTTCATCGAGCCCCGCCGTTGTCGCCAGCATCACCGCCAGCGGTTTCGCCGGGCGATGCTTGCGCGCCCGCAGCCTCGCGACGGCCTCAGGATTTCCGGCATCGCACAACAGATGGAAACCACCCAGCCCTTTCACCGCCACTATATCGCCCGCCATCAGGCGAGCCGTCGCCGCTTCAAGAGCCGCCTCGCCAAATGAATGCGCCTGCGGCCCGCGCCACTCCAGCCGTGGCCCGCACTCGGCGCAGGCTACCGGCTGCGCGTGGAAACGGCGATCGGCGGGGTCGCCATACTCCGCCGCACAGGAGGTGCAGAGTGGAAACGGCGACATAGAGGTCAGTGGACGGTCGTAGGGCATGGCGCGAATAATGGTAAAGCGCGGCCCGCAGTGGGTGCAGTTGATAAACGGATAGCGGTAGCGGCGCTCCTGCGGGTTGTTCATTTCCGCCAGGCATGCCGGGCAGGTAGCGGCATCGGGCACAATCTGCGTGCGCATGCTTCCGGCCCCGCTTTGGCGAATGGTAAAGCCTGGCGGCGCGGCGTCCCAGACAAAAGGCGCCGCTGCCGCGCTGTCGATACGCGCCAGCGGCGGGCAGCGCCGGGTTAACGCGGCGAGAAATGGCGCATCACCGCCGACAAGGCGCACCAGCACGCCGTCGCCGTCGTTGCACACGTCGCCGCGCAGCCCCAGCTGCTGCGCCAGCTGCCAGACGAAGGGGCGGAATCCCACCCCCTGCACTTTACCGCGAATGCGGATCTGCACCCCGTTCATTGCGCGACCGGCCTACCAGGCCAGCGCGGTACGGCGGCGTTTTTCGATATTCATCTGTTCGAGCTTGTTGCGGTCGACGCAAATCAGCGCGTGGGTCGGACAGGCATCCATACAGGCCGGGCCTTCCTCACGGTGGTGGCAAAGGTCGCATTTGTTGGCTTCGGCTTTTTCCGCCATCACGTTCAGCCCCGCGCCGCTGTGGCGGATAACCGGGCGCACCACCACTTCCATGGCGCCGTACGGACAGGCCACCACGCAGGTTTTACAGCCAATACAGCGCTCCTGCATCACGTGGACGAAGCCCTGGTCGCGGCTGATCGCGCCGTTCGGACAGACGTTGGCGCACGGCGCGTCTTCGCACTGACGACAGGCGGTGGCCGTCGACACGTTAACGCCTTTGATCACGTGAATACGCGGTAAAAAGCTTTTTGGAGTCAGCGCGGCGCAGTCCTGATTTTCCTGATGAGAGACCACGCAGGCCACTTCACAGGTGCGGCAGCCGATGCATTTGCTTGCGTCGGCGATAATGAAACGGTTCATCCATTTCTCCAGCAGTAAAAAGGTTACGCGCCGGAGTATGCATAATACGTTCCAACTTTTATCTAATTGATATTAAACAAGATAAATACGGAAGATACTGTCATCGTCAGTTGTGACGATGACAGCTGACGACGTCAGGCATGCGGGCCGGGGACCACCGAGTCGCGTTCAATCAGCTCGCCGGGGAAGAGTTGCTGAAATTTAAAATCGCCGCCGTCGAGCATAAAGATCAGCCGGTTGATGCTCTCTTTGATCATCTCCGTCACCGGAACTTTGACGCTGGAGAGCGCCGGAACCATATACGGCGCCAGCGCGATATCGTCAAACCCCACGACCGAGACCTGCTCCGGAACCTTGACGCCGATCTGATGCAGCTGTTTCATCGCGCCAACCGCCATGTCGTCGTTGCTCGCCACCAGCGCGCTGTAGCCGACGCGGCGCTGGCGCAGCGTTTCAACCCCCGCCGCGCCGGTTTCCGGCGTCCAGCGGCCTTCGACGATCAGATCGTTATTCAGGGCAATGCCGTGGCGGGCCAGCGCGTCTTTATAGCCCGAGAGACGCTCAACGCCGGTTGGCGAATCCAGCGAACCGGTAATAAACGCGATTTCCCGATGGCCCAGCGCGATAAGCTTTTCCACCGCCATCATCGCCGAAGCTTTTTGATCGGACCAGACGCAGTGGCTGGCGTTGCGGCGCAGGCGGCGGTTGAGCACCATGATGGGCCGCTCATGATTTTCGATAATCTCATCCATCTCATCAACGCTGAGAAAGCGCGGATAGATAATTATCGCATCGCAGCGCAGATCGAGCAGATACTCAATCGCCTCGCGCTCCTCCTCCGCGCTGTGCTTGCCGTCGGCGAGGATCAGCTGCCGCCCTTTGTCTTCGGTCATCCGCGCGACGTGGTAGAGCAGTTCGCTGAAATAGACGCCGTGATAAAGGGTGTTGGTCACCACCAGCCCGAGGGTCTGCGTCTTTTTCGTCGCCAGGTTGCGCGCCAGCAGATTCGGCCGGTAGCCGCTTTCGGCCACCGCCTGGAAGACGCGATCTTTGGTCTCCTGGCTGACATAGCCGTTCCCCGACAGCACCCGCGAAACGGTGGCCTTTGACACCCCCGCGCGCTTCGCTACCTCCAGCATCGTTGCCATGTGGTTATTCCTGTTGCCAATGTTGCCCGCAGTGTACTGCACACGCTGCGCTTTTTCAGCATTTGCGCGTCGCCCGCGCGGATGCGCACACAGCGATCAAAATCACAAAATCGAGATCTTATTTTTTTATTTCTTGTATGAATAAATGAAACTAATCATGATTTTGTGGAACCGGTTTCCTATGTATGCATGATGCCGCTCCGCTTTCCGGCGCGGTGACAAGCCAGTACCCCATTGATAAACAGGATAAAATCCGATGTCTAAAAATTATGCAGCTCTGGCGCAGCAGATTATCGCGGCAATCGGTGGCGCAGATAACGTTGCCGCCGTCACCCACTGCATGACCCGCCTGCGTTTCGTGGTCAAAGACAACGAGCGGGTCGACAGCGCCACCCTCAAAGGGCTGAAAGGCGTGCTCGGCGTGGTGCGTAGCGATAACCAGTGCCAGGTGATCGTGGGCAATACCGTCTCCCAGGCGTATCGCGAAGTGGTCGCGCTGCTGCCGGGGGATCTGCGCCCGGCCGAACCGCAGGGGAAACCGCCTATTACCCTGAAACGCATCGGCGCCGGGATCCTCGACGCGCTGATCGGCACCATGTCGCCGCTGATCCCGGCGATTATCGGTGGATCGATGGTTAAGCTGCTGGCAATGATCCTCGAGATGACCGGCGCTCTGCCCAAAGGCGCGCCAACGCTGACTATTCTGACGGTGATCGGCGACGGCGCGTTCTTCTTCCTGCCGCTGATGGTCGCCGCTTCCGCAGCGGTGAAGTTCAAAACCAATATGTCGCTGGCGATTGCCATTGCCGGGGTGCTGGTGCACCCGAGCTTTATCGAACTGATGGCCAAAGCCGCCCAGGGCGAGCACGTGGAGTTTGCCTTTATTCCGGTGACGGCGGTGAAATACACCTATACCGTGATCCCGGCGCTGGTGATGACCTGGTGCCTCTCTTATATCGAACGCTGGGTCGACCGTATCACCCCGGCGGTGACAAAAAACTTCCTTAAACCGATGCTGATCGTATTGATCGCCGCTCCGCTGTCGATTCTGCTGATCGGCCCGCTCGGCATCTGGATCGGTAGCGCCATTTCCGCGCTGGTCTATACGATCCACAGCTATCTCGGCTGGCTGTCGGTGGCGATCATGGGCGCCCTGTGGCCGCTGCTGGTAATGACCGGGATGCACCGGGTCTTTACCCCAACGATCATTCAGACCATCGCCGAAACCGGCAAAGAGGGCATGGTGATGCCGTCGGAAATCGGCGCTAATCTGTCGCTGGGCGGCTCGTCGCTGGCGGTGGCGTGGAAAACCAAAAACCCGGAGCTGCGCCAGACGGCGCTGGCGGCCGCGGCTTCTGCAATTCTGGCGGGGATTTCCGAACCGGCGCTGTACGGCGTGGCGGTGCGGCTGAAGCGACCGCTGATCGCCAGCCTGATTAGCGGCTTTATCTGCGGCGCGGTGGCCGGCATTGCCGGGCTCGCCAGCCACTCAATGGCGGCGCCGGGCCTGTTCACCAGCGTCCAGTTTTTCGACCCGGCCAATCCGATGACGATCGTCTGGGTCTTTGGCGTCATGGCGCTGGCGGTGGTGCTGTCGTTTGTCCTGACGCTGATGCTCGGCTTTGAAGATATTCCGCAAGAAGAAGCCGCCGCCGACGCCAGACAGCGTCAGGCCGGCACCCAGGCTTCTCACGCCTGAACACCATTTTGTTAACGAGGTAACGCATGGCGACTTTTCCACAGGGATTTTTATGGGGCGGCGCGCTGGCCGCCAACCAGTCCGAAGGGGCATATCTGGAGGGCGGCAAAGGGCTGACCACCGTCGATATGATTCCTCACGGGGCTCACCGCCTCGCGGTCAAGCTGGGGCAGGAGAAACGCTTCGCGCTACGCGACGATGAGTTCTACCCGAGCCACGAGGCGATCGATTTTTATCATCGTTATAAAGAAGATATCGCCCTGATGGCCGAGATGGGCTTTAGCGTCTTCCGCACCTCTATCGCCTGGAGCCGCCTCTTTCCTGAGGGCGATGAGCTGGAACCGAACCCGGAGGGGATCGCCTTTTATCGCTCGCTGTTCGAGGAGTGCAAAAAGCACCGCATCGAGCCGCTGGTGACGCTGTGCCATTTCGACGTGCCGATGCACCTGGTTACCGAATACGGCTCCTGGCGCAATCGAAAAATGGTGGAGTTCTTCACCCGCTACGCCCGCACCTGCTTTGAAGCCTTTGATGGTTTGGTGAAATACTGGCTTACCTTCAATGAAATCAACATTATGCTGCATAGCCCGTTCTCCGGCGCCGGTCTGGTGTTTGAAGAGGGGGAAAATCAGGAGCAGGTGAAATACCAGGCCGCCCATCATGAACTGGTCGCCAGCGCCTTAGCGACCAAAATCGCCCACGAGGTGAATCCGCAAAATCAGGTCGGCTGTATGCTGGCGGGCGGCAATTTCTACCCTTACTCCTGTAAACCGGAAGACGTGTGGATGGCGCTGGAAAAAGATCGCGAGAACCTGTTCTTTATCGATGTCCAGGCGCGCGGCGCGTATCCGGTGTGGGCGGCGCGGGTATTCCGCGAGAAAGGCGTGACTATCGCCAAAGAGTCCGGCGATGATGAGATCCTGCGCCATACCGTCGATTTCGTCTCCTTCAGCTACTACGCTTCGCGCTGCGCATCGGCGGAGATGAATGCCGGCAACACCAGCGCCGCCAATATCGTTAAATCACTGAAAAACCCGCACATCAAGGCCAGCGAATGGGGCTGGGGCATCGACCCGCTCGGCCTGCGCATCACCATGAATATGATGTATGACCGCTACCAGAAACCGCTGTTCCTTGTGGAAAATGGCCTCGGCGCGCGCGATGAGGTGGAGGCTAACGGCGAGATTAACGACGACTATCGCATCAGCTATCTGCGCGAGCATATTAAAGCGATGGGTGACGCCATCGAGGACGGCATTCCGGTGATAGGCTACACCAGCTGGGGCTGTATCGACCTGGTATCCGCCTCCACCGGTGAGATGAGCAAGCGCTACGGCTTTGTCTACGTTGACCGCGACGATGCCGGCCGCGGCACGCTGGCGCGAAAGCGCAAAAAGTCGTTCTGGTGGTATAAGAAGGTGATTGCCAGCAACGGGGAAGATTTAGCGTAGTGCGCCCCGCAGGCTGAGGGATACTCAGCCTGACAAACACCTGCAACAAGGAAATTTTCCCGGCTCGCGCTGCGCTTAGCCGGGCTAC
>NZ_KV793508.1:28263-114369 GCF_001808475.1 Klebsiella sp. HMSC09D12
GGCTCGCGCTGCGCTTAGCCGGGCTACAGGTTCATCAACGCCCGCGGACCGGTAGCCCGGAGAGATGCGCAGCATCGCCTCCGGGACTGGCAAACGCCAGGGTGACAAAAGTCGTCGTAGCCCGGACAGATGCGCTGCATCGCCTCCGGGAATGGCAAACGCCAGAGTGACAAAAGTCGTCGTAGCCCGGGTAAGGCGTTTACGCCGCGACCCGGGAAAAAGTAAACCTGCTCCCCCTGACCAAACTCCCGGCTTGCGCTGCGCTTAGCCGGGGAACGCCGGCTCCTCTGCGGCTTCAAGTGCCGCAAAACCCCCCTGCCCCTGCCACCCATCAAGCCGCGCGTACACCGCTTCGACCGCGTCCTTAATCGGCTGGGTCATCGGGTAATAAAAGCCGACGATATCCGGCTGAATACCCAAAAAAATCACCTCGCCGATATCCTCTTTTAGCTGATCGATCAGATAGTTGAGCGGCATATTGTGGGTAGTCATCATAAACATCTCGGCGATATCGTCCGGATCGACGATGCGGATCTCGCCGGGGTTCAGACCCATATCGGTGGCATCGACGATCAGCAGGCGCTCGGGGCGCAGCTCGCGAATGGCGACGATATCGTTTTCCGGCGCGCTGCCGCCGTCAATCACCACCCAATCACCGACGGGATTAGCCGCGCACATCTCCGCCAGCAGCGGGCCTGCGCCGTCGTCGCCCATCATGCTATTGCCGACACAGAGTAAAACGTCAGTCACGGAGTCTCCTCACCATCAGATAGATGGCGCTTTCCTGGTGAATATCATGCAGCATACTGAGCATAGTTTTGCTCCACGCCTGCTGCTCGGGCGTCTGTCGCGCCAGCGCTTTATCAAAAGCGTTAGCCAGCATCGTCACATGATTGCTGTCGATAACAATCTCGCCGTACTTCGGCACGCCTTCCATTTTACGCCGCGCGGTGCTGCCCTCTTCGAGGGTCGCAATCCACGCCAGATACGCCTGCCACGGGCAGCTCAGCGCCGCCTCGAGGCAGTCGATGACGCCGAGGTGGTGGCCAATCGCCAGGCTGTAATAGACCACCTGCTGCGCCTGGTCAGGCGTCGCGTCGTTCTCATCAATAAATTTACGGCTCAGCTGACTGAACACCACCGTCTCGCTCATCGGATACGCGCTCCTTCTACGACCTGGTTCAGATGGGTGACGATCTCGGTCAGACGCGGATCTTTTTCCGCCTCCAGCCAGCGCATCACCTGGCTATCGCCCTGCCCCAGCAGGCGCATATAGTCGTCGGCAATCTGCCGGCCGTAGCGATAGCCCGCCAGCCGGCGCGCTTCGCGATCGATGCGCACCCGCAGCGGCTGTACCATATCCGGGTGCAGGAGTTCGGTCGGCTGCTCGTCCTGCTCGCCCGGCACGCGGGCGTGGATTTTCTGTTCCAGCAGGCCCAGCGCCATCGCGAAGCCGTACAGCGTCGCGGCCGGGGTGGGCGGGCAGCCGGGAATATAGACATCCACCGGCACGATTTTATCGGTTCCGCCCCACACGCAATAAAGGTCGTGGAAGATGCCGCCGCTGTTGCCGCAGGCGCCATAGGAGATGCAGATTTTCGGATCCGGCGCGGACTGCCACGCGCGCAGCGCGGGAGAACGCATCGCCCGGGTCACCGCCCCGGTAAACAGCAGAATATCGGCGTGACGCGGCGACGGCACCACTTTGATCCCAAAGCGCTCGGCGTCGAACAGCGGCGACAGGGTGGCGAAAATCTCGATCTCGCAGCCGTTGCAGCCGCCGCAGTCCACCCGATAAACGTAGGCGGAACGCTTAATTTTCTTCAGCAGCGATGCCTTCATGCTGGCGATGGACTCATCCACCGTCATCGGCACCGGAATGCCGTTGTCATCGCGCGGGCCTAATAAGTTGCTCATCAGCTGGCCTCTCTCATATGGCGAGTCAGTTCAATACGGTCGGACGGCACCAGGCACTTCTGGCGTTTGCACTCCGGGCAGGTCTCGAAGCTTTCGCGATGCAGCTCGGCGCGGCTATCGCCGTTGTGTTTGAGCAGCGCGATGGCATAGTCGATCTCTTTCTGTACGGCGAATGGGCGTTCACACACCCGGCAGTGGCAAATGGCAAAACGCGATTGCTGGAGAAAATCCTCTTTCTTCCATACCGCCAGCTCGTACTCCTGAGAGAGCTTAATCGCCGCCGTCGGGCAGACCTCTTCGCAGCGTCCGCAGAAAATGCAGCGCCCGAGGTTGAACTGCCACGCCAGCTGGTTGGTGGCGAGATCGGTTTCTACCGTCAGGGCGTTCGACGGACAGGCGTTAACGCAGGCGGCGCAGCCGATACACTGCTGCGGATTATGCTCCGGTTTGCCGCGGAAATTTTTATCCACCGGCATCGGCTCCAGCGGGTATGAGTGCGTCGCGGTGCCGGTTTTGATGACTTTTTTAATAAAGGTAAACATGGCGATTCCTTATTTCAGCGGCGAGTTCTTACGCTCGATGCTGTAGCGCTCCAGCTCTTTGTACGGCACCACTTTGCTCTTCTTCTTGCGCACGTCGACCACCGTCATGCGATCGGTACAGGAGTAGCACGGGTCAAGGCTGCCGATGATCAGCGGCGCGTCGGAGACGGTATTGCCGCGCAGCATATAGCGCAGAGTCGGCCAGTTGGCGTAGGTCGCCGCCCGGCAGCGCCAGCGGTACAGCTTCTGGTTATCGCCGGTCATACTCCAGTGGATATCATCCCCGCGCGGCGCTTCTGAGAAGCCGAGCGCGAAGCGGTGCGGAATATAGGTGAAGCCCTCCACCATCAGCGGGCCGCCCGGCAGGTTATCGAGGCCAAAGTCGATCATGTTCAACGCGGTGTAGACCTCGTTGATGCGCACCTTCAGACGCGAGATGACGTCGCATCCCTGTTCGCTGTGCACTTCCATCGGCAGCAGGCTGTAGCCGACAAACGGGTGATCGGCGCGGGTATCGCGGGCGTGCCCGCTGGCGCGCACCATCGGGCCAACGTTGCTGAAGTCGCGGGCGATTTGCGGGTCGAGACGACCAATGCCCACGGTACGCTGCTCCATATTCGGCGTGCTGAGCAGCATATCCACCAGCTCCTGCACGTCGCGACGCATCTGCTGCGCCAGCTGGCGGGTCTGGATCATGTCCTCTTTCAGCAGATCGCGACGAATGCCGCCAATCAGGTTCAGACCGTAGGTTTTACGCGCCCCGGTAAGAATTTCCGCCATCTTCATCGAGGTTTCGCGCACGCGGAAGAACTGCATAAACCCGGAGTCGAAGCCGGTAAAGTGGCAGGCGAGGCCGAGGTTCAGCAGGTGCGAGTGCAGGCGCTCCACCTCCAGCAGAATGGCGCGGATCATCTGCGCGCGCTCCGGCACTACGATGCCCATCGCGTTCTCTACCGAAGTGGTGTAGGCGGTGCTGTGGGCGAAACCGCAGATACCGCACACGCGGTCCGACAGGAAGGTGACTTCGTTGTAGCCCATCCGGGTTTCCGCCAGCTTTTCCATCCCGCGATGAACGTAGAACAGGCGGTAGTCGGCGTCGATAATATTCTCGCCGTCAACGAACAGGCGGAAGTGGCCCGGTTCGTCGGAGGTGACGTGCAGCGGGCCAATCGGCACCACGTTGTTTTTCTTGCTGCCCAGCTCGTTGATAAACTCGTAGGTTTCGGCATCGGTGGTCGGCGCCGGGCGTTGACGGTAGTCCATGCTGTCTTTTCGCAGCGGATAGAGTTCATCCGGCCAGTCGTCCGGCAGCACCAGCCGGCGCTCGTCCGGCAGCCCCACCGGCACCAGACCATACATATCGCGCACTTCGCGCTCGCCCCACACCGCCGCCGGCACGCGTGGCGTCACCGACGGATATTCCGGTTTATTGGCGTCCACTTCCACGCGCACGGTGATCCAGCATTTCGTGCCCTGCTCCATCGACAGCACGTAGTAGACGGCGTAGTGGCCGTTGAGCTTGCGTTCGTCGTTGCCAAACAGCACAGACAGCCAGCCGCCCTGCTTGTAGTACAGGAACTCGACCACTTCCGGCAGATAGTTGACCTTTACCGTGACCGTCAACTGGTCTTTGGTCTGCCAGGCTTCATCCAGCACCACGCCCGGAAAGGCCTGATGCAGCGCGGCGAGATAGTGTTGACCGATTTTTTCTTCAGACATGCTCAAACTCTCTTAAATCACGCCACCAGCAAGGAGACGAAGGCTAAAAAGGCAAAACCAAACCCGGCCCAGGTGACGCGGGAGGTGGCGCAAAAGCGCAGACGCGCCATGCTGTTTTCGAACAGCGCAATCACCAGCACGCCAAGCACCAGCTTGACGACGGCAACTACCAGCGCCAGCAGCAGACCGCCGACGCTAAAGCTGGTCATCTGTCCCCACGGGATAAATACGCCGACGAACATTTGCAGGACCACCAGCTGCTTGAGGCTGATGCCCCACTTCAGCACGCCGAAGCCGCTACCGCTGTATTCCGAGAGCGGGCCTTCCTGAAGCTCCTGCTCCGCTTCCGCCAGGTCGAACGGCAGCTTGCCCATTTCGATAAAGGTGGCGAAGGCGCAGGCGCACAGCGCCAGAATCAGCGGAAGAGTGCGGGCGACAGGCCAGTGATAAATGGTGTCGGTGATACTGCTGATATGGGTGGATCCGGCGACCTGAGCCGCGACCCACAGGCCGAGCAGCAGGATAGGCTCCACCAGCACGCCGAGCATCGCTTCACGGCTCGCCCCGATAGCGGTAAACGGGCTGCCGGTATCGAGGCCGGAGATAGCGAAGAAGAAACGGGCGATGGCGAACAGGTAGATCAGGGTAATCAGGTCGCCCAGCCCCGCCATCGGCGAATCAACGGTCACCACCGGCAGCGCGGTAGCGATGGTCAGCATCACGCCGACCATCACGTACGGCGTCAGGCGGAAGACCCAGCCGGAGGCATCCGGGCCAACGCTCTGGCGCCCCAGCAGTTTCAGGATATCCCGGTACTCCTGCAGTACGCCCGGGCCGCGGCGATTATGCAGACGCGCGCGGGCGACGCGGGTCACCCCGGACAACAGCGGCGCGACGGCGAACAGCACCAGCGCCTGCAACAATGCAATTAATACGCTCATTCTCAGGCTCCTCGGGAAATCACAATCACCACCAGTACCGCCAGCTCCACCAGCGCCACGCCGCGAAACAGCGCGGGCGCGGAAGCGTTCTGCCAGCCGGGTACCAGGCGCACCGGGTTCAGCCAGTGGCGCAGCTTGAGAATTGGCGCAAAAGCCTCTTTCACCGGCATGGCGAAACCGTGGGCGGTCACCACCATGGATTTTTCATGGTCATAGCCGCAGACCCAGGCCGCGCCGCGCGAGCGCGCCGGCAGGCGATCGCCCTTAAAGAAGATCATCAGCAGCAGCGGCAGCAGCGGGCAGGCAATCAGCAGAATGGCGATCAGCGGCTGAGACACCACGCTGGAGACCTCCGCCTGCACCGGAAACGCCCCGCTCACCAGCGGCAGCAGCCACGGCGCGGCAACCCCGCCAATCACGCAGCAGACGGCGGCCAGCACCACGCTAAAGGTCATCAGCCCCGGCGCGCAGGTGGCGTTTTCCGCCTCTTTGCTTCGCGGCGCGCCGAGGAAGGTGACGCCGTAGACTTTCGCCATACACATCACCGCCAGCGCGCCGGTGATCGCCAGGCCCACCGCCAGCAGCGGCCCAAGCAGGCGGCCAACAAACGCGTCGCCGGTGCTCAACTTAAAGAAGGACTGATAGATAACCCACTCTCCGGCGAAGCCGTTCAGCGGCGGCAGCGCGGCCATCGCCATCAGACCCACCAGCATCGAAAGGGAAATCAGCGGCATTTTCTTGCCGATCCCGCCAAGCTTTTCGATATCGCGATGGCCGGTGCGGAACCACACCGCTCCCGCGCCGAGGAACAGGGTAGTTTTAAACAGGCTATGGTTGATCAGGTGATACATGCCGCCGATAAAGCCCAGCACCATCAGGGTTGGGTTATGAGTCGCCACGCCGGTGACGAATGCCCCGAGGCCGAGCAGGATAATGCCGATGTTTTCCAGGGTGTGGTACGCCAGCAGGCGCTGAATATTGTGCTCCATCAGGGCGTACAGCCCGCCGACGAAGGCGGTGATCATCCCCAGCACCAGCAGCATCACGCCCCACCACAGCGGCGGAACGCTGCCGGCCAGCGAGACCGTCAGGATGCCGTACAGACCGACCTTCATCACTACCGTAGAAAACAGCGCGGCAGCCGGAGCGCTGGCGCCAGCGTGGGCCTGCGGCGCCCAGCCGTGCAGCGGAATGACCCCGGCCAGCAGCGCAAAGCCGATCAGGCCCGGCAGCCACAATAGCGCGTTTTGCGGCGCCGCCACCGCCAGCTGGGTAATCTGCCCCAGCTCAAGGGTGCCGTAGGTCGACCAGACCAGCCAGCAGCTCCACGCCATCAGCAGCGTACCGAGGCGTCCCAGCGCAAACCACAGCTTGCCGGACTGCGCGCAGCCGGTAAGAAACGCGGCGCAAAGGGCCATAATTTCCGCCATCACCACCAGCGCGCCGAAGTTCGTCACCACCACGGCGCAGACGGCGGCGGCCAGCAGGAGATTCACCAGCAGACCGTTGGCTTTAACCTGCGGATGACGATGCCAGGCGATATTGAACAGCGAAATCGGCAGCGCCGACAGGCCGATTGCCAGCAGCCACAGCGCATTGACGCCGCCAACGCGCAGGGGCAGGTGCAGCATTTGCAGCATGCCGGCGCTGACGCGATCCGGCATCAGCAGCGCCGTTCCGCCCGCCAGCACCAGCATCGCGCTGGCGACCGCGCCGCCAATCCCGGCGATCGCCCCGCTCAGCGGTTTGCGCAGAGCGAACAAAAACGCCAGCACCGCGCTGGCGGCGTACCAGGCCACCGCCTGATTCACTAAGGAAATCACACTCATTTCACGTCCCCTTGTTGCGCCTGGAACAGCGACAGATCGCCGAGGTCGGTATTAAAAGTCAGCTGCCGCTTACGCTTGCTGGCCTGGGCGATATCGCGGATATCCACCAGCAGCAGCGCTTTGGTCGGGCAGGTGCGCGCGCACGCCGGGCCTTCCTCATCGAAGTGGCACAGGTCGCATTTGACGGCGATAGCGCGTACGCCCGGCACCCAGTCGAGCAGCGAGCTGACGCGCGCCGGGGCCGGCGGCGCGGCGGGCGCCATCGGCGTATTGGCGTTAGCCGGAATATCCAGCGGGCGGCTGCCGGAAAACTCAATGGCGCCGAACGGACAGGCGATGCCGCACAGCTTGCAGCTTACGCACAGGCTCTCATTGAGCTGCACCGCGCCATCGACGCGATTAATGGCATTAACCGGGCAGACGGCGGCGCAGGGCGCATCTTCACAGTGGTGGCACATCTGCGGCGCGGATTCTTTTTCATTGCGCATCAGCCGTAGCCGGGGCATGGCTTGCAGGCCCTGCTGGCGGTGAGTCTCAGCGCAGGCGGCTTCGCAGGTGCGACAGCCGATACAGACGGTGGAGTCAGCAATTACAAAACGGTTCACCGGGTCGTCCTCAGGTGAAAGTCATTTTTGACGAAAACAGGTTGCGCAGGTGTCAGCTTCGACACTTGTCGACACCTGACGATTAACGGGCCAGCGTCAGGTGGTTTAAATCCACCGGCTGGTCTTGTTCGATAGCCTCGTAGAGACGGTCATAAACGCTGGCGATAGTCGCCAGATAGTGCTCCAGAACCTGCTCGCGATCGCGGTTGCTGATCCGGCCATCAATGGTGCCGTCTGAGCCCAGCGTGGCCTGGGCAATCAGCCGTCTGTCGCCGCCGTCTTTACTCTCTACGTAATACTCGATGGTGTGGCTGTTAAAGCCCTCCGCCAGCGCCACGTAAACCTGAAAATGACCAAACAATACGAAGCACAGCTCTTTATCCGGCGCGCAGCTCATCGCATGATGCAAACGCGCTTTCGACAGGGTTATCCCCTGTACCAGCGAGTTGCAGTAGGTATGCCACTGCTCCTGATGCTGGCGGTGACGATCGGCGATGTAGTCCGCCTTTTCACTTAATTCCCAAATAGTCATCCCGGATCCCCCGTTGTATGAGATGCACCGGTTAAGCATTTTTCATGCCAAAAGTTAATTAATTGATTTTTAACGATTTTAATAAATTTACCCTATAAGAAAGACATGTCGATGACGATGTCTGAGCGGTGTCATCGACATTTTTATGACATTACTTATGACCTGGCATCGTTATTGCATTAATGGGCCATCGCGATACGGAGGCACCATGCACGAAATCACCCTTAGCCAGCGGGCGCTGGAAATTATCGAACAGCAGGCGCAGCAGGCCGGCGCGCGTCGGGTCACCGGCGTGTGGCTGAAAGTGGGGGCATTTTCCTGCGTGGAAGCCAGCGCGCTGACCTTCTGCTTTGAGCTGGTGTGCCGCGGCACGCTGGCGGAAGGCTGTGAGCTGCATATCGCCGAACAACAGGCTGAATGCTGGTGTGAATCCTGCCAGCAGTACGTGCATCTCATCTCACAGCACGTGCGCCGCTGCCCGCAGTGTCAGAGCGACCGGCTGCAAATTGTGGCGGATGACGGCTTACAGATTCAGCGACTAGAAGTGGAGTAATAAGATTATGTGTACAACCTGCGGCTGCGGTGAAGGCAACCTTTATATAGAAGGCGACGAGCATAACCCGCATTCGGCGTTTCGCAGCGCCCCCTTCGCGCCCGCCCCGCGCCAGATGATGACCATTACCGGCGTGAAAACCGATAACTTTTCCCCCACCCGCTCGGAGACTGGCGACCTGCACTACGGTCATGGCGAAGCGGGTACCCATGCGCCGGGCCAGAGCCAGCGGCGGATGCTGGAAGTGGAAATCGACGTCCTGGATAAAAACAACCGTCTGGCCGCCCGCAACCGCGCGCGTTTCGCCGCCAGGAGCCAGCTGGTGCTGAACCTGGTCTCCAGCCCCGGCTCCGGCAAAACCACCCTGCTGACGGAAACCCTGCTGCGGCTGAAAGAGAAAACCGCCTGCGCGGTCATTGAAGGCGATCAGCAAACGGTGAACGACGCCGCGCGCATCCGCGCCACCGGCACTCCGGCGATTCAGGTCAACACCGGCAAAGGCTGCCATCTCGACGCGCAGATGATCGCCGACGCCGCGCCACGCCTGCCGCTGGCGGACCACGGCATTCTGTTTATCGAAAACGTCGGCAACCTGGTGTGTCCGGCAAGTTTCGACCTCGGCGAACGTCATAAAGTGGCGGTGCTGTCGGTAACCGAAGGCGAAGACAAACCGCTGAAGTATCCGCATATGTTCGCCGCCGCCAGTCTGATGCTGCTTAACAAGGTCGACCTGCTGCCGTATCTCAACTTTGACGTAGAGAAGTGTCTGGCCTGCGCCCGCGAGGTGAACCCGGATATTGACATTATTCTGCTTTCCGCCACCAGCGGCGAAGGCATGGACCAGTGGCTTCGCTGGCTGGAGGCGCAGCAATGTGCATAGGCATACCCGGACAAATCTGCGCTATTGACGGCAATCTGGCGAAGGTCGAAGTGTGCGGCATTCAACGCGAAGTCGACCTGACCCTGGTGGGCGCGGTTGACGATCGCGGTCAGCCGCGTCTCGGCCTGTGGGTGCTGGTCCACGTGGGTTTTGCCATGAGCGTGATTAACGAAGCCGAAGCCCGCGACACCCTCGAGGCGCTGCAAAATATGTTTGAAGTCGAGCCGGACGTCGGCGCGCTGCTGTACGGCGAGGAGCGGTAAATGCGTTTTGTTGATGAATACCGCGCTCCGGAACAGGTGATGCAGCTGGTGGAACATCTCCGGCTGCGCGCGCGCCTGCTGCCGCATACCGCCGAACGTCCGCTGCGCATAATGGAAGTGTGCGGCGGCCATACCCACGCTATTTTTAAATTTGGCCTCGATCAGCTGCTGCCGGAAAATATTGAATTTATCCACGGCCCCGGCTGCCCGGTGTGCGTGCTGCCGATGGGGCGTATCGACGCCTGTATCGATATCGCCAGCCGTCCGGGGGTGATTTTCTGCACCTTTGGCGACGCCATGCGCGTACCGGGAAAAAACGGCTCGCTGCTGCAGGCAAAATCGCGCGGCGCCGACGTCCGCATCGTCTATTCGCCGATGGACGCCCTGAAGCTGGCGCAGCAGCACCCCGAGCGAGAAGTGGTATTCTTCGGTCTCGGCTTTGAAACGACGATGCCCGCCACCGCCCTGACCCTGCGTCAGGCCCGGGAGCGCGGCGTCGGGAACTTTTACTTTTTCTGCCAGCACATCACCCTGCTGCCGACCCTGCGCAGCCTGCTCGACCAGCCGGATAACGGTATCGACGCTTTTCTCGCCCCCGGTCACGTCAGCATGGTGATTGGCACCGATGCTTACGGGTTTATCGCCAGCGACTATCACCGTCCATTAGTGGTGGCCGGATTCGAACCGCTTGATCTACTGCAAGGCGCGATGATGCTGGTTGAGCAGACAATAGCGCAGCACAGCGAAGTGGAGAACCAGTATCGCCGGGTGGTGCCCGATGAGGGCAACCCGCTGGCGCAGTCGGCCATCGCCGACGTGTTTTGCCTCAGCGGCGATAGCGAGTGGCGCGGTCTGGGGGTGATTAACGACTCCGGCGTGCACCTGACGGCCGCGTATCAGCGTTTCGACGCAGAAGCGCATTTCCGCCCGGCGCCGCAGCGGGTCTGCGACGACCCGCGCGCCCGCTGCGGCGAGGTGCTGACCGGCCGCTGTAAACCGCACCAGTGCCCGCTATTCGGCAATACCTGCAACCCGCAGAGCGCATTCGGCGCGCTGATGGTCTCATCGGAAGGCGCCTGCGCCGCCTGGTATCAATATCGCAGTCAGGAAATCGAAGCATGAAAAGCGTTCAGTTAGCCCATGGTAGCGGCGGTCAGGCGATGCAGCAGCTGATCGGCGACCTGTTTATGCAGGCTTTCGCCAACCCCTGGCTGGCGGAGCAGGAAGATCAGGCGCGTCTCGATCTCGCTCAGCTTAGCGCGCAGGGCGACAGGCTCGCCTTCTCCACCGACAGCTACGTTATCGATCCGCTGTTTTTCCCCGGCGGTAATATCGGCAAGCTGGCGGTCTGCGGCACGGCGAACGATGTGGCGGTGAGCGGCGCGCTGCCGCGCTATCTCTCCTGCGGGTTTATTCTCGAAGAGGGACTGGAGATGGCCACCCTCGAAGCGGTGGTGAGCAGCATGGCGCAGACCGCGCGGGAAGCCGGTATCGCCATTGTGACCGGCGATACCAAAGTGGTGCCGCGCGGGGCGGCGGATAAGCTGTTTATCAATACCGCCGGGATCGGCGTCATCCCTACCGATATTCGCTGGGGGGCGCAGCAGATTAGCGCGGGAGACGTGCTGCTGGTCAGCGGCACGCTTGGCGATCACGGGGCAACGATCCTCAACCTGCGCGAACAGATGGGGCTGGACGGCGCGCTGTCCAGCGACTGCGCGGTGCTGACGCCCTTGATTCAGACGCTGCGCGACGTAGCTGGCGTGAAAGCCCTGCGCGATGCCACCCGCGGCGGCGTTAACGCGGTGGCCCATGAATTCGCCGCCGCCAGCGGCTACGGAATAGAGCTGCATGAACAAAAGCTGCCGGTTAACGATACCGTACGCGGCGTTTGCGAGCTGCTGGGGCTGGACGCGCTTAATTTCGCCAACGAGGGTAAGCTGTTGATCGCCGTTGCCCGCGAGGCGGCGGAAAGCGTACTTGCGCATTTACGGTCTCATCCATTAGGCCGCGATGCGGCGATAATCGGCGACGTTGTGCCGCGCGCGGGCGTGCGCTCTGTCGGTCTGTACGGCGTCAAACGCACGCTGGATCTTCCTCACGCCGAGCCGCTGCCGAGAATTTGTTAACGGTGCGGGCCCCCGGATTGCGGCTAACGCCTTATCCGGGCTACAACACTGCGCACACCTGTAGCCCGGCTAAGCGCAGCGCGAGCCGGGAAAAGCCTGCATGATTATCCAGCCCAAACCAGCGGGCACCCACGGATGGGTTAATGGCGGTCACAACCGCTTTATTAACAGACTATTATTTGTGTCATCACTTTCTTCTGCGCCGCTTTGCGGCGCTTTTGGACTTAAGCAATGTCGTATACACCGATGGGCGATCTTGGGCAGCAGGGTCTGTTTGATATCACCCGCATTTTATTACAGCAGCCGGACCTGGCCGCGCTGAGCGAGACGCTGACCGGCCTGGTGCAGCAGTCCGCGCTCGCCGACCGGGCGGCGATTATTCTGTGGCATTCCGGCAATCATCGCGCTATCCGGCACGCCTGCGACGACGCGGGGCAGCCGGTGAGCTACGAAGATGAAACCGTCCTCGCCAACGGCCCGGTTCGACGCCTGCTATCGCGTCCGGATGCGCTGCATTGCGATAGCGCCACCTTTGCCGAAACCTGGCCGCAGCTCGCCGTAAGCGGACTCTACCCCAACTTTGGCTATTACTGCCTGCTGCCGCTGGCGGCGGAAGGGCGTATCTTCGGCGGCTGCGAATTTATTCGCGACGACAACCGGCCGTGGACTGAAAAAGAGTACCAGCGGCTGCACACCTTTACGCAAATCGTTGCCGTGGTCACCGAACAGATCCAAAGCCGGGTCAGCAACAACGTCGATTACGACCTGCTGTGCCGGGAACGCGATAACTTCCGCATCCTGGTGGCGATCACCAACGCGGTGCTCTCGCGGCTGGATATCGATGAGCTGGTCAGCGAAGTGGCCAAAGAGATCCACCGCTACTTCCGCATCGACGCCATCAGCGTGGTACTGCGCAGCAACCGCAAAGGTAAGCTCAATATCTACTCCACCCACTACCTCGACGCCAGCCATCCGGTACATGACCAGAGCGAAGTGGACGAAGCCGGTACCCTGACCGAGCGGGTATTCAAAAGCAAAGAGATGCTGCTGCTCAATCTCCACGAGCACGACCCGCTGGCGCCGTACGAAAAAATGCTTTTCGAGATGTGGGATAACAAAATCCAGACCCTGTGCCTGCTGCCGTTGATGTCCGGTAATACTCTGCTTGGGGTGCTGAAGCTGGCGCAGTGCGATGAAAAAGTCTTCACCACCACCAACCTCAAGCTGCTGCGGCAAATCGCCGAGCGCGTCTCGATCGCCATCGACAACGCCCTCGCCTACCGCGAGATTCAGCGGCTGAAAGAGCGGCTGGTCGATGAGAACCTCGCCCTGACCGAACAGCTCAACAACGTTGAGAGCGAGTTTGGCGAAATCATTGGCCGCAGCGAGGCCATGAACAGCGTGCTCAAGCAGGTGGAGATGGTGGCGCAGAGCGACAGTACGGTGCTGATCCTAGGCGAAACCGGCACCGGTAAGGAGCTGATTGCCCGCGCTATTCATAACCTGAGCGGCCGCAATAGCCGCCGGATGGTCAAAATGAACTGCGCGGCGATGCCAGCCGGGCTGCTGGAAAGCGACCTGTTTGGCCACGAGCGCGGCGCTTTCACCGGCGCCAGCGCCCAGCGTATCGGCCGTTTCGAACTGGCGGACAAAAGCTCGCTGTTTCTCGATGAAGTGGGCGATATGCCGATTGAACTACAGCCGAAACTGCTGCGCGTGTTGCAGGAGCAGGAGTTCGAGCGTCTCGGCAGCAATAAGCTGATTCACACCGACGTGCGCCTGATCGCCGCCACCAACCGCGATCTTAAACAGATGGTCGCCGATCGCGAGTTTCGCAGCGATCTCTACTACCGGCTGAACGTCTTCCCGATCCATCTGCCGCCCCTGCGCGAACGGCCGGAGGATATTCCTCTGCTGGTGAAGGCCTTCACCTTTAAAATCGCCCGCCGTCTCGGACGCAATATCGACAGCATTCCGGCGGAAACGCTGCGCCTGCTTAGCCGCATGGAGTGGCCGGGTAACGTGCGCGAACTGGAGAACGTCATTGAACGCGCGGTGCTGCTGACCCGCGGCAGCGTGCTGCAGCTTTCACTGCCGGAAATGAGCCTCGAGACTGAGCCGCTGCCGGCAGAAGTGCTGCCGGAAGAGGGCGAAGACGAATACCAGCTCATTGTCCGGGTGCTGAAAGAGAGTAACGGGGTGGTCGCCGGGCCGAAGGGCGCGGCCCAGCGTCTGGGATTAAAGCGCACGACGCTGCTTTCGCGCATGAAACGGTTGGGTATTAATAAAGACCAGCTGCAGTAGGCATAACCTTAAAACGCTGTTTCATTTTATTTTTAATGAAACAGCGTTCTGTGAGACAACTCGCTTTACCCGTTCCTGATGAATGATAAATAAGCTTTTTCCTTAATGGAGATGCTTATGACGCGTTTACCTCTGG
Organism: Klebsiella sp. HMSC09D12; assembly: GCF_001808475.1. NCBI lineage: Bacteria > Pseudomonadati > Pseudomonadota > Gammaproteobacteria > Enterobacterales > Enterobacteriaceae > Klebsiella > Klebsiella sp. HMSC09D12. The sequence continues at coordinate 42,614 of NZ_KV793508.1, forward strand.
CCGCCGCCATCGCTTTGCTTTTGGCTTCTCCGGCGGCATTTTCCTCTCTCCCCACCTTTTCTGTCTGGCCCGGCGGTGAAGCCCCCGGCGCGAAAAACAGCCCGGCGAGCGAATCGCTGGTAGAGCGCAGCAAAGATCCCTCGCTGCCCGATCGCGCGGTCACCGGGATTCGTGCTCCGACAATTACCGTCTACGCACCGGAGAAGCCCAACGGTATTGCGCTGCTGGTGACGCCGGGCGGCTCTTACCAGCGAGTGGTATTGGATAAAGAGGGCAGCGATCTCGCCCCGGTATTTAACGCCCGTGGCTATACCCTGTTTGTTATGACCTACCGGATACCGGCGGACGGTCACGCAGAAAGCAACGAGGCGCCGTTGGCCGATGCGCAGCGCGCGCTGCGTACCCTGCGGGCGCGGGCCACCGAGTGGCATATCGACCCGCATAAAATCGGCATTATGGGCTTTTCCGCCGGGGGGCACGTGGCGGCCAGCCTGGAGACCCGGTATAGCGAACCGGCTTACGCCGCCGTGGACGCGGTTGATCGGCAGAGCGCGCGGCCGGACTTCGCGGTGCTCGGCTATCCGGTGATTTCGATGGATCCGGCGATTGCCCATCCCGGATCGCGCAAGGCATTGATTGGCGAAACGCCGACGGCGGAGCGGCAGCATCGCTATTCACCGGAGCAGAACGTCACGCCGCAGACGCCGCCAACCTTTATTTTCCACGCGGTAGACGATCCTTCCGTGCCGGTGGATAACGCGCTGGTGATGTTTAACGCCCTGCGCGCGCAGCAGGTGCCGACCGAGCTGCATCTGTTCGCCGAGGGGAAACACGGATTTGGTATTCGCGGGACCCGGGGCCTGCCCGCCGCCGAATGGCCGCAGCTGGCGATGAACTGGATAGCTTCGCTGGCGGAAATGAACAAATCGCGCCAATAATCCCCGGCTCGCGGCTGACGCCTTACCGGAGCTACGAGGCCCCCACCGTCTGTGGACAGGTAGCCCGGCTAAGGCGTCAGCCGCCACCGGGGAGGGCATCTGAAGCCCCGGTGGGGATGACTTCGTGGAGGCGATGCTGCGCATCTGTCCGGGCTACAAGTTCGTGCGGTTTGGTAGCCCGGACAGGCGCGTCAAGCGCCGCCTCCGGGGGGATTTTGCCGGGCTATTTATCAGAACTGAAGCCGTTGCTGGTCGCCAGTTCGGCAAACCACAGCGCGTTGCGCTTTATCAGCCGCTCTCCGGTTTGCAAGTCGAGCCGCCAGAAGCCGTAGCGGCGCTTGAACGAGTTAATCCACGACCAGTTATCGATAAAGGTCCACTGATGCACGCCAAAGCAGTTCGCGCCGTCGGCAATGGCGCGATGCAGCTGCACCAGATGCTCTTCCATCAGGCCGATGCGGAACGAATCGTCAATCACCCCATCCTCGCCCGGCTCGCCTTCCGACTCGATATCCATCGCGATACCAATTTCCGCGAGGAACCACTTTATATTGCCGTAGTTATCGCGAATATTGGCGGCAATGTCATAAATCGCCTGCGGCAGAATCTCATTATTATCGCGATAAGGATTAAAACGCCCTTGCGGATTCACATAGTTTTCGAAATAGAACTCCGGGGTGAAATAGTCCAGCGTATAGTCGCTTTCGCGCGCTTTCACCCGCCGCGGAACGTAATAGTTAACGCCGAGAAAATCGACGCGCGATCCGGTAATCAGCTCAACGTCGGCTTTTGTCACCTCCGGCAAACAGTCGTGCGCGGCCAGAATTTCGCACAGCGCTTTCGGGAACTGATGTTTCACCAGCGGGTCGAGGAAGCTGCGGTTGAAGAACAGATCCGCATACCACGCCGCTTTTTGGTCTTCCGCGCTGTCGTTGCGGGTATAGGACGGCGTCAGATTCAGCACCACGCCAATCTCGCTTTCCAGCGCCAGCGCGCGAAACTCGCGCACCGCTTTGGCGTGGGCCAGCATAATGTTAAACGCCACCTGCGCCGCCAGACTGCCGTCTTTCTTGCAGGGATAGTGGAAGTCATACAGATAGCCGCCCTCAACTGGCACAATCGGCTCGTTGAAGGTGATCCAGTATTTCACTTTGTGCCCAAACAGCTCAAAAGCGGTACGGGCAAAACGCGCGAAAAGATCGGTCACGTGCGCCGACTCAAAGCCGCCGTACTGCTTTTGCAGCGCTTCCGGCATGTCAAAGTGATAGAGGTTGATCATCGGCTCGATGCCGTTTTCAATCATCTCATCCAGGTAGGCATGATAGAAACGCACCGCGTCCGCATTGGGCGCGCCGGTTTCGAAGTCGTCAATCAGCCGCGACCACTGAATCGAGGTGCGAAAAGAGTTGAACCCGGTCCGCTTCATCAACGCCACGTCCTGGGGATACTGATGGTAAGTGTCGCAAACCGTTTGCGGCCCAATCTGCTGATAAAAACGTTCCGGCTGTTCGGCAAACCAGCTATCCCAAATAGAACGATGCGGCTTGTTGCTTATCCCTTCCGTTTGCGGACCGGATGCCGCCGCGCCCCAAAAAAAACCTTCCGGAAACTGATACCGGGTCATAACGCCTCCTGTAAGTTAAAAAAGGCCGCGCCCAACGGGCGCAGCCAATAAGCACTACTCTGCAACCACTTCAATCGATTTGATAAACATGTAGCCCCAGTCGCCGGCGAATTTACCGAAGTCGATGCGGTTATCGCCGGCCTTCAGCTCCACCGGCACCCGCAGCTGCTGGCCCTGTTCATCGGTTTGCGGGAATTCAACCGCGATTGGCGCGCCGCCGTTGACGATAAACGAGTTTTTCTTGCCGCCCCATTTGCCGCTGAACGTCACCTGCAGCTGATACTTGCCGGCCCACGGCGCGGCAACCTGCCAGCTCACCTTATCGCCATCGTTGGCGAACGGCCCGAGGAAACCGTCTTCGTCAATCGTCAGCGCGTCTTTCTCGCTTTTCGCCGCCTCGATCTTGCCATCGGTCACGTTCACAACCCCGCCGCTAAAACGGCAGTAATCAGCGGGCGCTTTCCCGACGGTTTCCGTCACCGTGACCTTTACGGTTTTACTGCTTTTGAGCAGACCATCATCGGCGCTAAAGGTCAGCGCGTATTCACCGGGGGCGCTAAACCAGGCGCGAGTTTCGGCTTTATCCGTCGCGCAGATATGGGCCTGCGCGTTGCCGCCGTTGCTCCAGCTCACCTTAACGTTGCGATCCGGCAGCCCGTCATCGCGCCAGCTCGCGCTGAGCTGCACGCCCTGGTCCTGGCTGGTGGTGAGCGTTTCCACCAGCGTGACTTCCGGCGTCTGATTCGCCTGGGTGTGCTTCACGCTAATCACGTTCGAAGGCGATGAACTGCCGCTCTCGTTTTTAGCAATGACGCGGTAATAGTACGTATTCCCCAGTTGCAGACTGCGATAGTCATCGCGGAACAGATCCATCGTCTGCGGGTTCCACTCGTTAACTCCGTCCGAAATATCGCGCCCCACGACCTTCCACGGTCCGGATGCCGAATCGGCGCGCTCGACATCATAAGCGCGCCCTACCGCCGCCCCCAGCCAGTTGATCGCAAACGGTGAGTCCGTCGCCCGCAGCGTCGGCGCATCCGGCTTCGGCAGCGGCGGCGCTTTCTCCTGCCCGTTCATCTGCGCCGCGGCGGTCCGCACCAGATCGACCACCTCCATCTCCTGATTGGCTTTACCGTCGACCGGAAAGCCCGGCAAATGGTAGCTGTAGTGGCCGGTGGACTCTTTATGCCAGTAGAAACCGCCATCGTGACGATGACCGCGGAAGCCCCAGATTAAACCGCCCGCCGCCTGCGCGCCGTTGACTTCGCTATGGACGATCGACTGCATAATGGCGTTAAGCTGCTGCGCATCCAGCAGGCCAAATTCGCCCACCATGTAGACTTTCTTACCCGCGGCCGCCGTCAGGTCTTTTTTCACCTGATCGGGATGGTTGTTATCGGCATTGGTGTAGTAGTGGTTGCTGACGATATCGACATGGGGATCGTTAAGCGCAAACGCATTAATTTTCTTATAGGTGCCATCCACCACCAGCTGATGCGGCGCCCACTTTTTGATCCATGCGGCGGTCTGCTGAAGGAACGCCGCGTTGGTGTCTTCCAGCTCGTTGCCGGTCTCCCAGGCCATAATCGCTTTTTCGTCATAGTAAGGGCGCCCGGTCACGCTGTTGGTACGGGTGATAACCTGACGAATCACGTCCAGATAGGCCTTGAAGGTTTTACTATCGGTACGGTAAAAATCCTCCGGCTTTTCGTGGTAGAACGCCGCCAGCTGCTCGCGACCGCCCCACCACCACCAGTGATCGATAAACGGTAGAATCAGGCGCAGCCCCTGTTTGTCCGCCTCGGCGATCATGTTGTCGTACACCCGCATCGCCTTTTCGTTCAGGCGCGGCATGCCGTCGGCGGTTTCCGGAGCCAGAATATGGGTTTCGCGACCGCAGGCCTCGTCAAACGTCTGCTGCACCGAGAGCACGTATACCCGCTGCGCCCTGGCGCCGGTTTGCACCAGCGCTTTAATCCAGTTTTCCTGTTCCTCCGCCGTCGGCCAGCGGAAGTATTGCCCCCAGCCGCGCGAGTCGGCTTTACAGGTGCCGCGCGCGTCGTCTTCAATACGATGCAGCTCCGGCGCATGAATGCCCGCAAAGCGGAACACCTTGTCGCCATCTTTTAACGTCGCGCCGTCGCGGGTAATAAAGTGTTCAAAGTGCGACTGCTCCGCGGCCATCGCGCCTGCGCTTCCCAGCGCCGAAAGCAGCGCGACGAGCATCAGTTTTTTCACCGGCTTAATCATCGTTATCTCTCCTCAGAACCAGACTTCGGCCTGCACGCCGAAGTTCAGCGTGTCGGTATCGCCGCTGCGCGAGTAGCTACCGGCGGAAAGGGTATTGGTGCTCCAGTCGTAGTTGCCGTCCAGCGCGTCGGACACCCCCTTATCCCACTTCGCGTAAGTGACGAAGAAGCGCAACTGCGGGCGCGTCCAGAAGCCGGAATCAAAGGTCAGGGTCGGCGCGATGGTCACTTTAGTCAGGCCGCCTTTGCCCTTGCCGTCCACGCCTTTGTAGTTTTTATCGTCGAGATATTCGTAGCCCAGCTCGTACTGCATGGCGAAGTTTTTGGTGATCTGCTGATACGGGCGGATCCCCGCCACCCAGCTGGTGCGCCCCCAGCCTTCGGCGTCTTCCGTCCACCAGCGGTAGTTTTTGTCTTTCTGATAGTAGGCAAACGTGGAGATTTCCCAGTCGCCGAGCGAGGCCATGTTATCCAGCACCACGCGCCAGGATTGGGTATCGTCGAGGTTTGCCCAGCCCCAGCCGTTTTTACCCAGCGAGTCTCCCGCCGCCAGGCCGCGTCCGTACTGGAAGACCACGCGAGAGTAGCCGCCGGTCAGGCCGTAGAAGCCGTCAAAGTTGTAAACGCCGGTCACGCCGTAGCCTTTTTCCGCCGAGGTCGGGTGCTTCTCGTTGCGGTTCATGTGGTGGCCAATCAGCTCAAGATCGAAGCCGGTGCCGCCGATCTTTTTCAGCCACAGGTTGAGCGAGTAGTCATCCGGATAGCCCTGATCGCCTTTGTCGACCGGGTAGGCTTTGGTTTCGTCCGTCGGCGAGAAGGCGTAAACCCCGGCATCGAAGCGCGCGAAGCCAAGATCCATATTGTCGAAGCCGCCGCCGGTGCCGTTGTACTGAATGTACTCCCAGTCAAACTGATGGCTGGAGGTGTTGGAGCTGCTGTAGCGCTTACCGGCCCAGAAGGTCATCTCCGGGGCAAAGTCGAGGTTAGACAGTTCGGCAAAACCTTCGCGGAACTGCACATCATGCCCGTCGTCGTCCTGACAGTTCCAGTCAGAGGTACATTTTGACTGATGGGTGATGTTGGCCTGGACTTTTGCTACCACGCCGCTGTCCGAGGTTAACGTCACCGTTGGGATCAGTTCGATCTTGGTATCTTCTTCGTTGCCCAGACGCCACTTGCCGTCCGGCATCAGGCCAACGGAGTCAGCGCGATTGCCGTCGGCGTTGGCAAGGATCCCTGAACGGATATAGCCATGCAGCATAAAATCGTACTTCGGATCGGCGCTGGCGCAGTCGCTCATCACCGCAAGGGCAAGTAAAGACAGAGGTATTGAATGATTTAGCCTGATCATTTTTTATCCTTGGTTATTTTTTTATTAACACTGCCTGAGAACGGGAGGAAATTTACGGATCAAAAAAGGAAATGTACATCCACAAAAGGAAAGCGCTTTCCGTAATTGCCGGATGAGTTCACAAATTTAACGATAGCGGGCAAATATTCGTGATGGAGTTCACATATTCTGGCAGAAATAAAAAAGCCCGCGCAGGGCGGGCTGGGGCAGACAGGCGAAAAGCTTAGCGTTCAGCGTCGGCAAGCTGGCGTTCGTAGACCTTAAAGAACGGGCGATAGAGCATCCAGGCGTTAAAAATAGCGAACAGGCACATGCATAAGTTTTTCCAGCTACCGTTGGCTGACCACGCCGCGCCGAGCGGCGCCGGCATCGACCACGGCAGCATCGCCACCGCCCGGTCGAGAATCCCCAAATGGGTTAAATACCAGGCGATACAGGCATTTATCAGCGGCACAAAAATAAACGGCAGCAGAAAAACCGGGTTCATGATAATCGAAAAGCCGAACAATATCGGCTCATTAATGTTAAACAGCGAGGGAAGCAGGCCAATTTTCCCGACGCTTTTCAACTGCCGGGAACGGCTGCGCATCGCCATAAAAACCAGCGGCAGCGTCGAGCCGATACCGCCGATTAGCAGGTAGAAATCCCAGAATCCCTGCAGGTAAATATGCGGTAACGTGGCGGAACCGGCGGCCAGCGCCTGTTGGTTTTCAAACAGATAGGTCATCCAGAACGGGTTCATAATCCCGGTGATAATTAGCGCGCCGTGAATACCGACAAACCAAAGCAGGTTGCAGATAAATAACGATATTAAAACCGCGGTTAGGGTATCGGAGGCCACCACCAGCGGCCGTACCGCTTCGCTAATCAGCTCCGGTAAAATGCGCCCGGTGCTTTGCAACAGCAGCGCGTTAATGACGCTAATAGAGAGCATCACCACCAGCAGCGGAATCAGTAGCTGAAAGCCGTTACGGGTCATCACCGGTACCTCTTCCGGCAGGCGGATGCACCAGCCTTTCTTATAGAAAAAGCGTACAATTTCAATGGAGTAAGTACTCGATATCAGCGCGGTAAAAATCCCCATTCCGCCAAGAAAAATATTGGTCGCGCCGTTGTCGCGAAAGCCGATAAACAGCAAAAACGCCAGGCAGCCGGTCAGCCCGCAGAGCCGCTCCGGTAGCCGGTACTGCTTGGCAAGACTGGCGCTGGCGCCGAAGGCCACAATCAGCGCCACCAGCCCGATAGTCAGTTCAAAAGTCGGCAGCAGAATAGGCCGCAGCTGGAAATAGAACTGGCCAAAGGCCGATGCGCCGTCGATGGAAACGGGCGGAAACAAAATCGGCACCAGCAAACTTCCGACGATCACAAACGGCATCGCCAGCGCAAAGCTGTCGCGCATCGCCGTAATGTGGTTATTGCGCGTCAGAACGTTGGCCAGCGGCGCCAGCCGCTGCTCGATGATATCGACGGCAACATTCATTAACTGAATGTTCATAATCCTGCCTTTCAGAAGAGAGTAGTCGCCAGGATGATCGCGCACTCCTGTGTAAAGTAAAAGCCCGTCATAGGTGATCGTGGTCACAATAAATAAATCCACAAAAGGAAAGCGCTTTCCGTTTTATATCCGTTGTGACTATAGTCGGCGCATCCCACTCATCAGGAGCGATATATGAAAAAGATAATGTTGTGCTGTTCCGCGGGCATGTCCACCAGCCTGCTGGTGAAAAAAATGATCGCCGAGGCCGAGCAGCGCGGGTTGCCGGTAGAGATCAACGCCTTTGGCGTCGCGGAGTTCGATCAACAGGTCGGCCATTACCAGGTGGTCCTGCTGGGGCCGCAGGTGAAATACATGCAGAAAGATCTGCAAAAACAGGCTGATAAATACGGGATCCGCGTGGAACCCATCAACATGATGGATTACGGCATGCAGAAAGGCGGCGCCGTGCTGGATTTCGCGCTTTCCCTTATCGATAACAAAAACTAAGGAAAGATCATGAGCTCTCTGTACGCGAAGCTGATCGCCGTGATTGAACAGAAGATCACGCCTATGGCGGGGGCGATCGGCCAGCAAAAATACGTCACCTCCATCCGCGACGGTTTCATTACCGCCCTGCCCTTTATGATCGTTGGCTCGTTTTTGCTGGTGTTTATCTTCCCGCCGTTCTCCCCGGATACGACGTGGGGCTTTGCCCGCGCCTGGCTGCAATTTTCGCTCGATCATCGCGATGCGCTGATGCTGCCGTTTAACTTCAGCATGGGGGTGATGACGCTGTTTATCGCCGTCGGGATCGCCGCCAGCCTGGCGAAGCACCATAACCTGGACTCGCTGACCGCCGGGATGCTGTCGCTGATGTCGTTTCTGCTGGTGGCCGCGCCGCTGAAAGATGGCCAGATCTCTACCGCCTACTTCTCCGGCCAGGGGATCTTTACCGCAATTCTGGTGGCGATTTACTCTACCGAGCTGTACGCCTTTCTCAAACGCCACAACATTACGATCCGTCTACCGCCTGAAGTTCCGGCGGGCGTGGCGCGCTCGTTCGAGATCCTGATCCCGGTGCTGGCGATCGTGCTGACGCTGCATCCGCTGAACCTGTTTATCGAAGCGCAACTGGGCATGATCATTCCGGAAGCGATCATGTCGCTGGTGAAACCGCTGGTGGCGGCTTCCGATACCCTACCGGCGATCCTGCTGTCGGTACTGGTGTGCCAGGTGCTGTGGTTTGCCGGCATTCACGGGGCGCTGATCGTCACCGGGATTATGAATCCGTTCTGGATGGCGAATCTGTCGATCAACCAGGCGGCGATGGCCGCAGGCACCGCGATTCCACATATCTATGTCCAGGGCTTCTGGGATCACTATCTGCTGATCGGCGGCGTCGGCTCCACCCTGCCGCTGGCGCTGATGCTGCTGCGCAGCAAGGCCGTGCATCTGCGGACGATTGGCCGGATGGGCGTGGTGCCGGGCGTATTTAACATCAACGAACCGATTCTGTTCGGCGCGCCGATCATCATGAACCCGCTGTTCTTCCTGCCGTTCGTGCTGGTGCCGATGGTCAACGCGACCCTGGCCTACTTTGCGCTGAAGCTGGACCTGGTCAGCCGCGTGGTGTCGATGACGCCGTGGACGACGCCGGCCCCTATCGGCGCCTCCTGGGCGGCAAACTGGAGCTTTAGCCCGGTGATCATGTGCCTGATTTGTATGGCGACGGCGATGGTGATGTATCTGCCGTTCCTCAAAGCCTACGAAAAACAGCTGCTGGAGCAGGAGCACGCTAACGCCGCCGCCCAGGCTGAAGGCGCGCCGCAGTCCGCATAATTCATACTATTCAGAGGTTTGTCATGGAATTAGAAGAACAGGTGATGGGTATTATCATCAACGCCGGGCAGTCGCGCAGCCTGTGCTACGAAGCGCTGAGCTGCGCTAAAGCGGGGGACTTCGCCGCCGCCGACGAAAAAATGAAAGAAGCGGCGCATTTTGCCCGCGAAGCGCATCGGGTACAGACCCAGCTGATTGAAGCCGACGAAGGCGAGGGTAAAACCAAAATGACCCTGGTGATGGTTCACGCTCAGGATCATCTGATGACCTCGATTCTGGCGAAAGAGCTGATCGGCGAACTGATCGCCATTTACCGCTCGCGGCCGCTGCACGCGTAGGGCTCCCCTCTCCAGGGGAGAGAAGAAAACCGGCCTGCATCGCGGATGACGTAGCCCGGGTAAGGCGTTGACGCCGCAACCCGGGAAAACGGTAAATGCTCATGTCACCTGGCTGACTTCCCGGCTCGCGCTGCGCTTAGCCGGGCTACCCGGACTGCACGCGTAGCGCCCTCCCGGAGAAAACCGGCTGGCATCGCGGATAACGTCGCGGCCCGGGAAACCGTCGACCACGATTAAGGATAACTATGCTACATCTGGGTTTAGACATTGGCGGCACCAAAATGGAAGCCGTCCTGCTCAACGCGGCGGGCGAATGCGTCTATCGCCAGCGCCGTCCGACGCATAAAGAGAGCTATCAGGCGTTTATGCAGCAGCTGCTCGGGCTGATTGCGACCGTCAGCGACTGGAGCGAACGGCCGTTTACTATCGGCATCGGCCTACCGGGGGCTATCGACCCGCAAAGCGGCCTGATTAAAAACTGTAACTGTCTGGTGCTCAACGGCCACGACCTGCGTCATGACCTGATGCGGGAACTTGGTCAACCGGTATGGATGGCGAACGATGCCGACTGCTTCACCCTCTCTGAAGCGGTGGACGGCGCGGGCGCGGGGGCAACGACCGTATTCGGCGTTATTATCGGTACCGGCTGCGGCGGCGGCATCGCGGTGAACCAACGGCTACTCAGCGGGCCTAACGCCATCGTTGGCGAGTGGGGACACAATCCTCTGCCGGGCTATTGCCCCGAGCGCGACGGTCCGGCGCAGCCCTGCTACTGTGGCAAAGAGAACTGCATCGAAAGCTTTATTTCCGGCACCGGCTTTGCCCGCCGCTACGGCGAACAGGCGCCTGCGGAAGCGATTATCGCCGCCGCGCAAAACGGCGAACCGCAGGCGCTGGCCCACTGGTGGCATTTTATTGACGCTTTCGCCCGCAGCCTGGCCTCGGTAATCAATATCCTCGATCCGCAGGTGATTGTGTTGGGCGGCGGGCTCTCCAACGTCGGGCAAATCTACGAGCAGCTGCCGTCGGCCATCGTCCCGTATCTCTTTTCCGACAGCTGCCGAACGCAGATCAAAAAGGCGCGCTTCGGCGACGCCAGCGGCGTGCGCGGCGCGGCCTGGCTGCCGGTTCTGGCCGCTGCTGAAGGCCCTCGCCGGTAGACACTTTTTTCAGCAGGTATGCTAAGCTAGGCGAAAATATTCAGACAGAAAAAGCCATGCCAACCATTGATGATGTTTCAAGATTAGCGAATGTCTCCCGAGCGACGGTATCCCGCGTGCTGACCGGCACCCGGGGCGTGCGCGAAGAGAGCCGGGAAGCGGTGCTGCGCGCGGTAGAAGAACTTAACTACCGCCCGAGCTTTGCCGCGCAAAACCTCGCCAGTCAAACATCCAATCACGTGGGGCTGGTGATCCCGGCAAACGATGAAAGCAGCGGCGCGCGCCTGCTGCCGATGCTTTCATTAGCGCTGAAGGGGCTGAATAAGAACCTGATTGTTCAGTACGTCACGGATGCGGCGGAACAGGCGGCGGTCGTCGATGATCTACAGCGTCAGTGCGTGGCGGTAGTGGTACTCGGCGCCGTCCCGGCGGATGCGCCGCGCAACGTGATCTCTTTTGACCGTTTCAGCATTGCCGGGGTCAATAATCAGGGCTATGACTACGCTTTTGCTACCGAAAGCGCCTGCCGCTACGTGATCGGCAAAGGCCATCGCAATATCGCTCTGCTTATTGATAGCGACAGCGATGACGCCAGCCGCCAGATGCTCGAAGGCTATCGCAACGTCCTGCAAAACTACTCCATCCCTTTTAACCGGCAGCTGATGCTGGCGGCCAACGACAACGTTGAACAGGCGCTGCTGACGCTGATCAACAGCTTCAGCAAATACTCGGTGATTATCGTGAAACGCGACCGCTACGCCGCCGAAGCGATGCGCCTGCTGCGCGAATTCAACATCGCCGTACCGCAGGAGGTTTCGCTGCTGAGCCTGGAGGATTCTCCCCTCGCCTCGCTGCTGAATCCGCCGCTGACCTGTATCTCCTGGCCGCTGGAGCAGCTGATGGAGAACTGCCTGCAGCGTATCCGCAACCTGATTGACGAGCGCCCCGCCTTCTCTCCCGAAGGGCGCACGCTGGCGGGCCGCCTGATCCCCCGCCAGTCGGTGGCCGATCTCTCCTGATTTTAGCGCCCGGCCCTTTGGCCGGGCCTTTTCCGCACGCGCCGCTGGTTTCAACGCTAATCATTCGCCTCACATCTAAATAAGAATTATTTTCATTTATAAATAGCTTATGCTATATAACATAGCAATGGCTATAAATGATGATTAATTAACCGCAACGTTGTGAGGGACCTTATGCTGCACCTGCCACCTTTGAAGCATCTGATGTTTGCCGCGACTCTGGCGCTGCTGGCCGTCGCCCCCGTCCAGGCCAAAGAGAAATTTAAAGTGATTACCACCTTCACGGTGATCGCCGACATGGCGCAAAACGTCGCGGGCGACGCCGCCGACGTCAGCTCCATCACCAAACCGGGGGCCGAGATCCATGAATATCAGCCGACCCCCGGGGATATCAAACGCGCGCAGGGTGCGCAGCTCATCCTCGCCAACGGCCTGAATCTTGAACTGTGGTTCGCCCGCTTCTATCAGCACTTAAACGGCGTACCGGAAGTGGTGGTCAGTAACGGCATTCAGCCGATGGGCATCAGCGAAGGGCCGTATAACGGCAAACCCAACCCGCACGCGTGGATGTCGGCGGACAACGCGCTGATCTATGTCGATAATATTCGCGACGCGCTGGTGAAATACGATCCTGCAAACGCCAACGCCTATCGCCACAACGCCGAAGCATACAAAGAGAAGATCCGTCAGACCATGGCGCCGCTGAAGGCGGAACTGGCGAAGCTGCCGCAGGATAAGCGCTGGCTGGTGACCAGCGAGGGCGCGTTTTCTTACCTGGCCCGCGATAACGGCCTGCAGGAGCTCTATCTGTGGCCGATCAACGCCGACCAGCAGGGTACCCCGCAGCAGGTGCGCAAAACCATCGACACCATGAAGAAAGAGCGCATCCCGACCATTTTTAGCGAAAGCACCATTTCCGATAAACCGGCGCGTCAGGTGGCCCGGGAAGCCGGCGCCCACTACGGCGGCGTCCTGTACGTCGACTCCCTGAGTACCGCCGATGGCCCGGTGCCGACCTACCTCGACCTGCTGCGCGTTACGACCCAAACCATCGTCCAGGGCATCAACGACGGACTAAGGAAACAGGCATGAGCCATGAGCAGCCGGGCCTCGCGGTCAACAACGTCAGCGTCACCTACCGCAACGGCCACACCGCGCTGCGCGATGCCTCGTTCTGCGTCCCGCGCAGCTCTATCGCCGCGCTGGTCGGCGTGAACGGCTCGGGAAAATCGACGCTGTTTAAAGCGCTGATGGGCTTTGTGCGCGTCGGAAAGGGCGATATTGCGATTCTCGGTCAGCCGGTTAATCGCGCTCTGCGGCAGAATCTCGTCGCCTACGTTCCGCAGGCGGAAGAGGTGGACTGGTCCTTCCCGGTACTGGTGGAGGATGTGGTAATGATGGGGCGCTACGGCCATATGGGCTGGCTGCGGCGGGCCAAACCGCGTGACCATGAGATTGTCGACGCCGCCCTGGCGCGGGTCGGCATGAGCGAGTACCGCCATCGCCAGATCGGCGAACTCTCCGGCGGCCAGAAAAAACGCGTCTTTCTGGCCCGCGCTATCGCTCAGCAGGGAAAAGTCATCCTGCTGGATGAACCCTTTACCGGCGTCGACGTGCAGACCGAAGCGCGCATCATCGAGCTGCTGCGGGAATTGCGCGACGAAGGCTGCACCATGCTGGTTTCCACTCACAACCTCGGTTCGGTAAGCGAATTCTGCGACTACACGGTGATGGTCAAAGGCACCGTGCTGGCCAGCGGCCCGACGGAAAGCACCTTTACCGCTGAAAACCTCGAGCTGGCGTTTAGCGGCGTGCTGCGCCACGTGGTGCTGAGCGGCGCGGAAGAGCGGATTATTACCGACGATGAGCGGCCATTTATCAGCCGCCGGGCGGCGGGGGGCGAAAGATGAGCTGGCTGCTGGAGCCGTTTAGTTATCACTATATGCTGAATGCGATGTGGGTTTCGGCCCTGGTAGGCGGGGTGTGCGCATTTCTCTCTTGCTACTTGATGCTCAAAGGCTGGTCGCTGATTGGCGACGCCCTCTCCCACTCCATTGTCCCCGGCGTGGCGGGCGCTTATATGCTCGGTCTGCCCTTTGCGCTGGGGGCGTTTCTTTCCGGCGGGCTGGCCGCAGGCAGCATGCTGTTTCTTAACCAGCGCTCGAAGCTGAAGGAAGACGCGATTATCGGCCTGATCTTCTCCTCTTTTTTCGGTATTGGCCTGTTTATGGTGTCGCTGAATCCGACCTCGGTGAATATCCAGACCATTATTCTCGGCAATATTCTGGCAATTGCCCCGGAGGATATTATTCAGCTGGCGGCGATTGGCTTTATTTCGATGGCGATTCTGCTGCTGAAGTGGAAAGACCTGATGGTGACCTTTTTCGATGAAAGCCACGCTCGTTCGATTGGCCTCAACACCAGCGGGTTAAAGCTGCTGTTCTTTACCCTGCTGGCGGCCTGTACCGTGGCGGCGCTGCAAACCGTCGGCGCGTTTCTGGTGATTTGTCTGGTAGTGACGCCCGGTGCCACCGCCTGGCTGTTGACCGATCGCTTCCCGCGCTTGCTGGCGATTGCCGTTGCGATTGGCAGCCTGACCAGCTTTTTCGGCGCCTGGCTGAGCTACTATCTGGACGGGGCGACCGGCGGGATTATCGTCGTCGCCCAGACGCTGCTGTTTTTAGCCGCTTTTGTTTTCGCGCCGAAGCACGGCCTGCTCGCCAGCCGTCGCCGCGCCAGGGAGGCCTCATGCTGAGCGCGCTGCTTGAACCTTTTCAGTTCTCCTTTATGGTCAACGCCATGCTGGTGGCGGCGATCGTTGCCGTCCCCTGCGCGCTGCTGTCGGTCTTTTTGGTGCTCAAAGGCTGGGCGCTGATGGGCGATGCCATGAGCCACGCGGTTTTTCCGGGGGTAGTGGTAGCGTATATCCTCGGTATCCCCTTCGCCATCGGCGCGTTTATCGCCGGGTTATTCTGCGCCATCGCCACAGGCTATCTCGACGATAACAGCCGCATTAAACGCGATACGATCATGGGCATCGTGTTTTCCGGGATGTTTGGCGCGGGCCTGGTGCTGTACGTGTCGATTCAGTCGGAGGTGCATCTCGATCATATTCTGTTTGGCGATATGCTGGGAATTTCCGCCGGCGATATTGCGCAAACGTCGCTGATCGCACTGGGAATAGCACTAATTATCGGGTTTAAGTGGCGTGATTTTCTGCTGCACGCCTTTGACCCGCAGCAAGCGAAGGCCAGCGGATTGCACTGCGGGCTGCTGCATTATGGGCTACTGTGCATGATTGCGCTGACCATCGTGGCGACGCTGAAAGCGGTGGGGATCATTTTGTCGATTTCGCTGCTGATAGCGCCGGGGGCGATCGCTCTGCTGCTGACGCGACGTTTTGTCAGCGCCCTGCTGCTGGCGGTGGCGATAGCGTTAAGCTGTTCGCTGGGCGGCGTGTGGCTGTCGTTTTATCTCGACAGCGCCCCGGCGCCGACCATTGTGGTGCTGTTTACCGTCCTGTTCGTTATCGCGTTTGTCTGGACGTCGGTTCGCGATAGTCAGACCACAGCCCGTTCCGGCGAGGCCCCGGATCGCGGCTGACGCCTTATCCGGCCTACCTCTCCCGTAGGACGTAGCCCGGACAGATGCGCAGCATCGCCTCCGGGGAAAATTCGCCATTTTTTAGGCCAGCGAGGCCCCGGATCGCGGCTGACGCCTTATCCGGGCTACAGACCGCACGAATTGTAGCCCGGCTAAGCGCAGCGCAAGCCGGGGAGTTTATTGCGGCTTTTTGGGTCGATACTTTTCCGGTAACTCCGGCACCGGGCGTTTATCATCGATCAGGTGGCGAATCGTCAGGATCGGATGCCGCCAGAGCATCCTCGGCCCCGCCCAGCGCATAATCTGCTTCATCTCTTCGCGTTTCGCGGGCTGATAGCAGTGCACCGGGCACTGCTTGCAGGCCGGCTTTTCTTCGCCAAATACGCACCTATCCAGCCGCTTGTCGGCATAGGCGTTGAGCGCCTGATAGTGTTCGGTATCGTCACGGGCCTCCGGGCAGCGGCGCTGGTAGAGCGCGATCATGCTGCTAATGGTCTTTTTTTCCCGCGCAATACGTTTGCCCGCCATCGCCTGTTCCTCCCGAAAAAGATGTATTCATAATACACATTCAGAGAGGGCGATGCAGCCCCATACTCCCTGAGGATTATGCCGGCTTGTCCAGGTGCCCCAGCGGTTTTTCCGGGAAGCATACATCGCGTACCCGGCGCTTGAGCTCCGCCGCATCGGGGAAACCTCCGTCCTGCTTGCGCTCCCAGATTTGCACATCATCAACGGCGACCACGAAGATCCCGCCGGTCCCCGGCACCAGCGTGACCGAAGCGATGTCGGTGCTAAAGCTGTGCAGCAGCTCCTGGGCCATCCAGCTGGCGCGCAGCATCCAGTTGCACTGCGAACAGTAGGTAATGGTAATCGCGGCTTTGTGGCTCATCGGCTTCTCGCTGTCAGTAAAAGGGCAAATTGTAAACAACTTGCAGATTAATTGAAGAATACATGATTATTTTGTTGCAAACGATAATACCTATCATTACCATTCGCAATCAACAAGCATGGAGAAAAAACGTCCAGTAACGGAATAACGGGACACACCTGCACTCTGGAAGTAACGCGTGAGCCAATACTAATAATGATTAAGGCGTGGCTACTATGTATAACTCCACTCAATCAACAGCATGGTTCAAGAAAAGCCTGCTGGTGACTTCTTTGCTTACAGCAATTTATCAGACTTCCGCCGGGGCGGCTGATACCACCGCGAAAACCACCAGCAGCGCATCGACTGATGACAGCTCGGAACGGATGACCGTTACCGCGCCGGCGCCGTTGCTGAAAGCGGGCAGCGAACATTCGATCAGCGCTCAGGAGCTGCAGGATAAAGGGGCCAACGACTTTGGCTCGATCATGCGCTACGAGCCGCTGATTAGCGCCACCGGCGCCAGCGGCGGTTCCGGCAACGGCAAAAGCGGCTTCGACCGCGGCGGCTATACCGGCTACAATATTCGCGGCATGGAGAGCAACCGCGTCGGGATCGACGTCGACGGCATTGCCCAGCCGAACGCCACCGGACGCAGCTACGCCAGCCGCGCGGGCCTCAATACCTTCGGTATGGGTCGCGACTATATTGACCCCTATATGTACGGCAGCATTGATATTCAGTCCGGGGCGACATCAACAGAAACCGCCAACAGCGCCATCGGCGGCAACGTCTCTTTCCGTCCGAAATCTGCGGATGACTATCTGCATCCGGGCAAAACCAGCGCCTTCGGCTACCGCAGCGGCTACGACTCATCCGATCGCAGCTGGCACAACGGCGTCACCGTTGCCGGCGGCGACGAGACCCTGCGCGGGATCTTCGTCTACAGCCGTCGCGACGGTCAGGAGACGGAAAATAACAGCGGGACCGTTGATTCCTATCCGGCAAACTGGCACTCGGACGCCTTTATGGCCTCCGGGATCTGGCAGCCCAATGACGAGCATAAGTTCACCAGCACCTTCGATTATTACCATAAAACGAACCACACCCATTACGACGCCTGGGACTCCAGCGGCAACAGCGTTATCGGCACGTCAAACCAGACCAGTCAGACCCGTCGCTGGGGCCTGAGCCTGAAAGATGACTGGACGCCGATGAATGATTATATCGACAGCGTATCGACTAAAGTCTACTACCAGCATACCGAGGCCCACGACTGGACCTATATGCCGGACAGCATCACCCGTGCGATGCAAACGGTGAGCTCCGACTATGACACCGACACCTGGGGTATTCAGAGCGCGCTGGCAAAATCAATTGGCCGCCACGATCTGAGCGCCGGTTTTAACGCCAGCACGACGAAAACCCAGCGGCCGTTAACCCAGTCGCCAACCCCAAGCGCTTATAGCCAGATTATGCAGCCGGACGCCGATAGCCGCGGCTATATCGTTGCGGGCTTCCTGCAGGACAAAATTAACTTCGATCTCGACGGCCATAACTTCGCGGTGATCCCGGGCATTCGTGTGATGCATCAGTCGACCAAACCGGAAAACGTCTCCGATTTGGCCAACAACAGCAGCGTACTGACCGGTTCCGACGTGTCAAATCTGTACGGTAAGAACGCTGATACTCAGGCGCTGCCGTCGCTGGTCTTGCAGTACGATATCACTCCGCGCCTGATGACTTATCTGCAGTATCAGCGCGGCGCGCAGTTCCCTAACGCCAGCCAGCTGTACGGTTCCTGGAACCTCGGCTCCAGCTACGCCGGACGCGCCCAGTATGCGCTGATCGGCAACACCGATTTGAAAACCGAAACCAGCGATAACGTTGAGTGGGGGATGAAAGGCGAAGTGACGGAAGGCATCACCATGCGCACCGCGCTGTTCTATAACACCTATAAGAACTTTATCGCCTATACCCGCTACACCCGCGCCAATAACCCGCTGCAGTTCGCCAGCGTTCCGTCGAACATCTACACCATTTACCAGGCGGAAAACCGCGATAAAGCCTATATCTACGGCGGCGAAATCAGCGCTAAATTCAACTTTGGCACCTGGTTTGAAGAGGTTAACGGCCTGAGCGCCACTCTCGCTTACGGTTATAGCGAGGGGCAATCGAAATCCAGCTACAGCGGCGACAAGTACGTTGACCTCGATAGCGTCGCGCCAATGAAGGCTATCGTCGGCGTGGCGTGGGACGATCCGGCAAAAGTGTACGGCACCGCGCTGACCGCCACCTTTGTTAAGGGCAAGCGCGCCACCGCTACCAACCGTGAAAGCTATACCAACACCGGTTCCGCCATTACCGATTCGACCAACGAATATATGCGCGTTCCGGGCTACGGCATGCTGGACTGGACCGCGTACTGGCAGGTCGCGAAGAACGTGCGCCTGAACGGCGGCGTTTACAACATTACCGATCGTAAATACTGGGATTATCTGAGCAGCCGCAATATCGAAACGGCGACGAATCAGGACGCCAACGACAGAGCGCTGGCGGTGATGCCTGGCCGTACCTGGCAGTTGGGCGTGAACGTCGATTTCTGACCGGCCAATAATAAGAAACCTGCTCCCCGGCCGCGCGCCGGGGAAACTCATCGTAGAGAAGGATGTGAATTATGCAAAACACCCAACCGCAACATGCCCCGCTGTGGCAACGCTACCTGACCACGAAAGCGCAATCTTCCGCGAAATACGCCCGCGATATCGCCGCCGAAATGAGGATTAGCGAAGCGGAGCTAACCGAAGCCCGCCTGGGCTACGACGCCGTACGTCTGCAGAACGACGCCCGCGCCATCCTGACGGCACTGGAAGCCGTGGGGGAAACCAAATGCATCTGTCGCAACGAATACGCGGTGCATGAACAGGTCGGCGAATTTACCCATCAGCATTTAAGCGGCCACGCCGGACTGGTGCTCAATCCGCGCGCCCTCGACCTGCGCCTGTTTCTGAGCCAGTGGGCCAGCGCTTTTCGCCTGAACGACAACGGCCGCCAGAGCATCCAGTTCTTTGATCCGCACGGCGACGCGCTGCTCAAGGTTTACACCACTGAAAATACCGACATGGCGGCCTGGGATGCGCTGATTGTCGCGCAGACGCAGCAATCGCCTGCCCCGCTGGCGATTCGCCCGGCCGATCCGCTGAAATTTGCCGACTCCGCCGACGGCGAGGCGCTGGAAAACGAATGGCGCGCCATGACCGACGTCCACCAGTTCTTCGGCCTGCTGAGAAAATATAACCTGTCGCGCCAGCAGGCTTTCCGCCTGGTCAGCGACGACCTCGCCTGCCGCATTGACAACCAGACGCTGCCGGGCCTGCTGGAAACCATCCGCCAGGACGGCAACGAGATCATGATTTTTGTCGGCAACCGCGGCTGCGTGCAGATCTTCACCGGCGCGCTGGAAAAAGTCGCTCCGATGCGCGGCTGGCTGAATATCTTCAACACCGCTTTTACCCTGCATCTGCGCGAGGAGAGCGTGGATGAAATCTGGGTGACCCGCAAACCGACCTCTGACGGCCACGTCACCAGCGTCGAGCTGTTCGCCAAAGACGGCACGCAGATCGCACAGCTGTTCGGTCAACGCAGCGAAGGCCATCCGGAGCAGACGCAGTGGCGTGCGCAGGTCGATCGTTTGACTACCGAAGGACTCATCGCATGAAGCGCTGGCTGATATTGCTTGCGGCGCTCCCGCTGTTGGCCAGCGCCGCCGCCGAGCGCATTGTGTCACTCGGCGGCGACGTCACGGAGGTGGTTTACGCCCTCAACGCCCAGCGGCAGCTGGTGGCGAAAGACAGCACCAGCACCTGGCCTGCCGCCGCGCAGAGCCTGCCGGATGTGGGTTATATCCGCCAGCTGAATGCCGAGGGGATCCTCTCCCTGCGCCCGACGCTGGTGCTGGCCAGCGCCCAGGCGCAGCCCTCGCTGGTGCTGAAAAAGGTGGCAGAGAATAAGGTTAAGGTCGTCAACGTGCCGGGCGGCTACGACCTTCCGGCAATCGAAGCAAAAATTGACGTGATTGCCGACGCCCTCGGTAAGCAGAGCGAAGGAAAAGCTCTGCGCCACAAGCTTCTTCAGCAGATCGCGCAAATTCCTTCCCAGCCTGTAAACAAGCGGGTGCTGTTTATCCTCAGCCACGGCGGCATGAATACCATGGTGGCCGGGAAACAAACCGCAGCGGATGGGGCAATCAGGGCGGCCGGGTTAGAGAATGCCATGCAAAGCTTCGACCATTATCGCAGCATGTCGCAGGAGGGCGTTATCGCCAGTAAACCGGACCTGGTGGTGATCTCCGCCGATGGGCTGAAAGGCATGGGCGGCGAAGCCGGGCTCTGGAAACTGCCGGGACTGGCGCAGACGCCAGCGGGGCGCAATAAGCAGGTGCTGGTGATAGATGATATGGCCCTGCTCGGCTTTGGCCCGCGTACCCCGCAGGCGGTGCTCGCGTTACGGCAAAAAGCGGAGCATCTGCCCTGATGCGCACCCACCCTGCCCGTCATCTGTGGTTAATGACGCTGCTGCTGATTGTCCTGACGCTGCTCGCCACGACCCTGGGCGCAATGCGCCTGCCATTAGCCAGCCTGTTGCCCTCCGGCGATGAAATCCTGAGGAGTATCTGGCTGACCATTCGTTTGCCGCGAGTGCTGCTGGCGCTGCTGGTCGGCGCCGCGCTGGCGCTTTCCGGCTGCGTGATGCAGGGGTTGTTTCGCAACCCTCTCGCCGACCCCGGGCTGCTAGGCATTAGTAGCGGCGCGGCGCTGGCGGTCGCCTGCTGGCTGGTACTGCCCCTGTCGGTGCCGGCGCTCGTGGCGCTGTACGCCCCGATGCTGGCGGCGTTTATCGGCAGCATGGCGGTGATGGTGGTAATTTTTATTCTCAGCCGGGCGGGCGACGCCTCGCTTTCGCGCCTGCTGCTGGTCGGCATCGCCATTAATGCCCTGTGCGGCGCGCTGGTCGGGGTACTTTCGTGGATCAGCAATGATACCCAGCTGCGCCAGCTTTCCCTCTGGGGGATGGGCAGCCTCGGGCAAGCGGAATGGTCGACGCTGCTGGTGGCCGCCACGCTGATGATCCCGGCCTCGCTGGTGGTGTGGGCGATGGCTTCGCGGCTCAACCTGCTGCAGCTGGGCGATGAAGAGGCGCACTATCTCGGCGTCAACGTTCGCGCCCTGCAGCGGCTGCTGCTGCTGTGCAGCGCATTGCTGGTGGCGTCAGCGGTGGCCATCAGCGGCATTATCGGGTTTATCGGACTGGTGGTGCCGCATTTGATGCGGATGTGGCTGGGGCCGGACCACCGCGGCCTGGTCCCCGGTTCGCTACTGTGCGGCGCAATGTTGCTGCTGCTGGCCGACACGCTGGCGCGCACCGTTGCCGCTCCCGCCGAGATGCCGGTCGGGCTGTTGACCAGCGTACTCGGCGCGCCGTGGTTTCTGTGGCTGATTTTTCGTCGGGAGAAAGGGGCTCATGGATAACCGCTATAGTGCGCGTTCGCTTTCGCTGCGTCTGAGTAACCGGCAGATTATTCATGATGTTTCGCTCCAGCTTTGCGGCGGCGAGATGACGGCATTGATTGGCCCCAACGGCGCCGGTAAATCGACCCTGCTGCGCCTGTTGACCGGTTATTTAACGCCCGACGAGGGCCAACGGGTGGTGGAAGGCCGACCGCTGGAGAGCTGGTCGGCAGAAACGCTTTCGCGCCGCCGGGCGGTGATGCTGCAACGCACCCAGTTGCACGCAGACTGGCCGATAGAAACGATTATCGCTATGGGGCGCTCGCCGTGGGGCGGCGCGATAAACCAGGAGATGATCTGCCAGGTAATGAAAGAGACCGGGTGCGATCATCTGGCCGGAAGACGCTACCCTACCCTCTCCGGCGGCGAGCAGCAGCGGGTGCAGCTGGCCCGCTGCCTGGCGCAGCTTTGGTGCGAGGGCGCCCCCGAGGGCTGGCTGTTCCTTGATGAACCCACTTCGGCGCTGGATCTCTATTACCAGCAGCACCTGCTGCGCCTGCTCAAACGCCTGACCCGCAGCCGCCGCCTGCACGTCTGCGTGGTACTGCACGATCTGAACCTCGCAGCGCTATGGGCCGATCGGATTCTGCTGCTGCATCAGGGGAAACTGGTGGCTCAGGGCACGCCGCAGGAGGTGATCCAGCAGCCGATTATCAGCCGCTGGTACGGCGCGGAGGTCAGCACGGGCAAACATCCCGATGCGGCCGTTCCGCAGGTGTATCTGGCGCCGTGAGCTGAGGAAATGATTGTGCCGGGCGTAGGCTAACGCTCTGCCCGTCCTGTGAAAACGTTCCTTGATAAACAACGAAGCCGATACCTTTACCGGCTTCGTTGTGATTGGCAAATTAGAAGATCTGCCGATAGAGCGCTTTAATCTCTTCCAGATTGGTATCGCGCGGGTTGCCGCCGGTACACACGTCCGCCAGGGCCGCGGCGGCCAGAGCATCAATATCTTCTTCTTTCATTCCCACGTCGCGCAGGCGCGCCGGAATATTGACGTCGCGATTCAGCTGCGCCACCGCCTCAATTGCCGCGGCACGCGCTTCGGCAATCGGCAGGGTTGCCGCCGACTTGTTACCAAGCGCAACCGCGATGTCGCGATACTTCTCGCCGGTAAATTCGGCGTTATAAGCCATAATATGCGGCAGCAGCACCGCATTAGCCACACCGTGCGGCGTGCCGTAAAAAGCGCCCAGCGGATGAGCCATACCATGAACCAGCCCCAGACCGACGTTGGAGAAACCCATCCCGGCAATATATTGCCCCAGCGCCATCCCTTCCGCGCCCTGCGCGTCGCCCTGTACGGAAGCGCGCAGCGAGCGGCCAATCACCTCGATGGCCTTCAGATGCAGCATGTCGGTTAATTCCCATGCGCCTTTAGTGATATAGCCTTCAATGGCGTGGGTCAGGGCATCTACGCCGGTGGCCGCCTTCAGGCTGGCAGGCATGCTGCTCATCATTTCGGCGTCGATGATCGCTACCACCGGGATATCATGCGGGTCGTAGCAAACAAACTTACGGCGATTCTGTACGTCGGTTATTACGTAGTTGATGGTGACTTCCGCCGCGGTACCGGCGGTCGTTGGGATGGCAATCATCGGTACGGCGGCGTTTTTCGTATCCGCCCCGCCTTCGAGACTGCGAACGTCGGCAAATTCGGGGTTATTAATGATAATGCCTATTGCCTTACAGGTATCCTGCGGCGAGCCGCCGCCGATCGCGATCAGGTAGTCGGCGCCTGACTGTTTAAACGCCTCTACGCCCTGCTGCACAACCTCAATCGTGGGATTCGGGACCACTTCATCAAAGACGCTGTAGGGCAATCCGGCGCCGTCGAGGATAGCGAACACCCTGGTTGCTACATCAAAACGAATCAGATCCTTATCCGTGACCACCAGCGCTTTTTTGAAGCCGCGTTTTTTAACTTCATCTACGATACAACGAATCGAACCTGGGCCAAAATAAGAGGTTTCGTTTAAAATCATTCTGTAAGCCATTTGTGCTCCCTCAATTCGAGTGTTTGATAACCATAATATTTAGCCCTACAGTAACGTGACTGACGCAGCCATTTTATTATTTCATATCAAATAACACCCTAATTGCTCTGCACGTTGGCGCAGTAAATTCACGTATCGGTCATATACAACAAAGTGAGTCCAGTATATTGGACATCAGCGACTCCCTGCGCTTAATCGAGTGATAAGCTTCGCCCCTCAATATAAGCAGCAACCAACCACTATTCTCAGATAAATATTATTGAACTGGATCACATTATTTTGTTTTCTATGATCAACATCGCTTCCCGGGAAAATAGATATTTTATCAGCAAGTGCCAAAACAGGAATGAGGACGCCACTCAACCGAAGTACATAAAGAAGAGCCAGGATCGGGATTTTCATTTTTCTACCTTTGCTACCGGCATCCTTAGCTCATTGCGCTCTGTCGTTATGCTCATCTGACAACCCGGCCGCCAATTTAACATATCAGAAACAAGCGTGTCATTTCATCAACAAAAAAAGCCCTCCTGCGATCATCGTCCTTCGCTCAAATGACCCTCTAAGAATTATCTATCATCGCTGATAAAAATTTATCACCCTCTGAATAGCGAAATGACTTGTTACGAGTAAGAAAAAGATATCAGCATTAAGAACTTTCTCTATTATTTGCGAGATATCGATTCTCAAAAAACCTTAAAAAAAACAAAAAACGCCTAAGATTTCTATATTTATTGCAAACATCACAGCCTCTTGTTAGTATGACCTTTAGTCAATATGTTTATTATAAAAATACCACTTATGATGTTTGTTAACCTTTATTCTGATCACCTGACCATACTTCTCTAACGGCAGTAGTAAATGTCTGACCTTATATATTGACATTTCGCACCTGTCCGCTAACTCACGAGTAAGTAACCCCTCAGGCTCATGTTCTTTCAATACATAAAGAATATACTCCTGCTCTGGTACGTTCACCCCGGAGAATTTATTGATGCCCATTGTGGTCATCAATGTTCTTAAACTCTCAACTGCGGTTAGCGAACCATGATGTGAATCTGGCGTACTGGGTGAAATTGCAATCTTCATGAGTCAGCTCCTTCTGTCATTCAGTGCTTGGGAGTATGGGATGACCCCATAAAAACGGCAACATTAACTTTAAATTTCAACTTAAACAGTACATTTATCTGAAATTCACTTTTTTTTATGATAAAAAACCTGATATAAAGAGTGAATTTTTAATTCCGTGTGGAGATAAAAATGCGGTTCGATATAGAGGGATTTATTACATTTGATACTGAGGAGGCCTCTCTGGTCAATCTCTTGACCGGCGATTGTATTGAACTCTCCGCCACTTCGACTCGCCTTCTTACTAGTCTGTTGCAATACCGGGGGGATATTATTTCGCGGGTTGATATTTTCCAGACGGTGTTTGAAAAATATGGTGCGAGGCCATCTAATAGTAATCTTAATCAGTACATCTCAACGCTGCGTCGCAGCCTTGCGGATCTGGGTATTGAAAAGAATGTGATTATTACGGTACCGCGAATTGGCTTTAAAATTTCTGAGGATGTCATTATCACTACCGACAATGATTACTCTTCCTCTATCACACTGCCAACCCTTTCTCCACAGCTGCCTGAGCGTAACTTGCTGCAACAACATTGCAAAGCGGCGATGTTACTGATCGCGTTCGCAGCAGTCGCGATGCTGCTCTCTTATTTTTTTATCTATAAAAAACAAACAGCTAAGCTCATGTTCACCCAAGATAAATGCACTATTTATGGTTCCGAAGCTATCCCGGTGACAGAAATACTCAGGAATAAAAAGCTCTTTACCTCGGGGCTGGACTGTTCCACGCCAAAGAAAATCTACTTCTTTAACCGACAAATGAATCAGGAGCAGGGATTAGGTATTTACATGGATATCTTCATGCTTGAGTGCGACATTAAAGACCAGCAATGCCATAGTTATTACTATAAGGAAATAAAAAATGCGTAAATATGCCTTGATATTTTCCGCCTGTTCGTTCGCGCTGATACTATTTTCAACCCTGTACCTAAACTTCAGTTCTGAGGACTCATTTTCCTGTGAATCACGCTACGATTTGACGGAGAATATAAATGAGAACATTCTTCGCTCCCAAGGATTGCTATCCGCAGAACTTTTCAAAAACCATCTTTTAATCAATCTGGAGGGTTTACTCACCAGCAATGGCGATAAATATATCGTCTCACGCACTATCGCCATCACATTAAAAAGAAACATCGTTCCCAGCCATCTTTTTTATATAAAAGACTCGCAAGTCATTCGCCACCACGCTGATAATACGCCAGAAGATATTGCGCAAAAAAATCTCTTTGGAAGCCGAACTAATGATAAAATCATCTATATAAATCACGTCAATGATGATACTATTTTGTTAGGCACCCAAAAGTTTCCACAATATGGTTGTCGCCGTCAGAAAACCATCATTGATTGAGATTCATCTCATTAATTTTAATTAAAACGATATCATGACGATACATTTACTTCCGACATTAGCCAGCATCGCCAATATCATTGATATGATTAACCCCCGGCTGAACCTGCACCATGTCAGAACGGCGTTTATCGCATCACATCTGGCTAATTTAGTGGAGTTCTCTCCGGCCCAGCGGCGTAAAACCATTCTGGCGGCGCTAATTCACGATGTCGGTGGGTTAAATGAAAAATCACGTCTTGAGCCGCTAAATTACATCGATAACGAGCATAACAACCACGCGCTTATCGGCAGCGAATTGCTTAGCCGCATCCCGTTGTTTCGTCCTCTTAACAGGATTGTTCGCTATCATCACACCCACTGGCGCAACGGTCTTGGACATTATATTGAAGGAGAACTGGTCCCCGAAGAGAGTCACCTGCTGTTCTTCGCCGACCGGCTGGATGTACTTTATTGCCAGCACCGTACCAGTCATATCGCATTTTTAAGCAAAAAGCTGGTCGACATCGTCGCCGCCGGGGCGAATATTCTCTATAAACAAGAGTACGTCCAGGCGTTCAGAACGCTTTCCGCCGATGAACATTTCTGGTCAGTCATGGCCTCCACCGACTATCGCGATTACATCAAAGCGATTCCTGGCGTGCATAACGATACCATCTCTTTACATAACCTCCGCGATATTGCTGAACTGGTCTCTTTTATTGTCGATCAGTTCAGCCAGCAGACGCCGTGGCACTCCGCGGCCGTCGGCCATATTGCCGGCTATCTGGCGACCACCATGGAAATGAGCGCGACGCAAACGCTAAAAGTTGAGATTGGCGGATTGCTGCATAATATCTCCTGCCTGGATCATAGCCCGCCGCCAGCGAGATCCGCTTCGCCAGGCAGAGCAGAAGCCTCTCTCTATAGTATTGAAGGAATTGATGATATTACTGAATGGATAGCCATGCAAAATCGTAATGCGTCCTCTAAATGGCACGCTGAATCGCTACAAACGGAAGCCCTGCTCATTACGGTTAGTCGACTGCTGGTCCATGCCCTGAGCGGGCCGAAGGGAGAAGAAAAATCGCTGGCCCAGTTAATTAAAAATAACCCGGGAAATGAAATTCCCTCGTTTATGCTGTCGCCTATCGCGCAGCACGCTTCACAAATTATTCAGATCTATCGCGCAACTGCGGGAGAAATAAAAGAGCTGGTGAATCGCGTTGAGCAACTCACCAGCTCCGCGTAAAGAGCCACCCCGCCTGAACGTCCTCAGGCGCTTAATCCGCCGTCCAGAATCAGAGTTTGTCCGGTCATATATTCACTCCCCTCGCCGATTAAAAACGCCACGGCCTTCAGTACATCATCCGTTTCGCCCAACCTGCGCAGAGGTATCGACTGGCGCATCTCTTTCAATTTTTGCGCGGGTATCTCTTCCAGCATCTCCGTGCGGATCAGGCCCGGCGCCAGGCAGTTTACCCGAATGCCGAAGCGCCCGACCTCCAGCGCCAGCGAACGCGCAATGCCGCTCATCGCCGCTTTACTCGCCGCATACGCCGTCTGCCCGACGTTACCCTTGAAGGCGCTGACCGACGACATCATCACGATGGAGCCGCGCCGCTGCATCAACATCGCCGGCAGCAGAACCCGGTTCCAGTTCATCATTGAGATAACGTTGGTGTCCAGCACCTCGCGCCATAGCGCGGCGTTCTGGTGAATATGCAGGCCATCGCGAGCCATTCCGGCATTGTGAATAATTGCCTCCGGTGCGCCCCGCTCGGCCAGCAGCGCCTGAGCAAGTTCTTCAACCCGCGACTCGTCGTTGCCGTCGCAGGCGTATCCTTGCACCTGATACGATGAATTTTCACACTCCGCCAGAGTGGCGTTAATCGCCGCTTCATTGCGCCCGGTAAACACCACGTTCCCGTTTTGCGCCAGGCCGGCGACCAGCGCCCGGCCTATCCCCCGGCTGCCGCCGGTAATCAGCACCCATTTTTGCGCCATATCAGCTGCCTGACTCTTTGCTGATGTGCTGACACAGTTCACCCAGCGTGATCCCCGGATTTTGAATAAACCAGTCCGCTTCCAGGGTAATATTGAATTCACGTTTTGCCAGCACCATCAGCTCGACGTAGTCCAGACTATCTAACTTTAAGCGAACCAGCGGCGTATTCTCATCCACCTCATCCGGCTCCAGGTCCTTGGCGTCACAAATCATTTCACACACTTTTTGCAGAACTTCATCATAGGCAATCATAAATTATCCTTAATTATCAATTGTTAACTGGGCCAACTTTTAGCGTAATCACATTCGTTATGACCTGATCATCCAGCTGCGCCGCCGCTGCAATACGCACCAGCGCGCCCTGCTCAGCCTGGCCGACCACCAATGAAGGCAACAGCCAGAGCGACAGCGAGCCGGGTTGGACCGGCGTCCCTTTGCCTGCCAGATGAGCATCAAAAACCACTTCCTGATGGGTTTGCAGCACCGGGTAGCGGGAAAAAATTTGCTGCAGCGAGGTTTCCCCCGGTCCGAGCAGGGCGGCAATATTCTCCTGGCGCAGCAGCGCCTCATCACAAATCAGCTGACGGAACAGCAGCGCATCAAGGAACTGCCACTGCGCCAGGTCGGGCCAGGCGCGGTTGAAATGGGATTGCAGCGCAAGCAGCGTCGTGGACGCCAGTTTGCTGGGCTGCTTACCCTCCAGCGATTCCGGCTCAGCCGCCAGGCTCATCTGGCATGACAAACAGATTTCGCCATTCTGCGGATGGCTAACCGATGCGGCGGAGAGAATCCGCTGTTTCGCCGTCCCGGGCGTTAACAGCCAGTCGGTATCGCACCATAGCGGCCTGCGCAGACGGACCTGGCATTTTACGTATCCCTCCGGGCGGCACAGCCGCGACTGGGCATCGCGCTTCACGTCCAGCAGCGCGCGCATTCCGTGGACGCTCAGCTGCCCCGCCCCCATCGCGCGCGCTGCCGCGTAGTCGAAGTGAATGGGGTTTTCATCGCCGGAAAACGCCGCCCACTGCTGCGCATCGGCAAGGGTGTAGCGCAGCAGCGTCACGCGTGTTTCTCCAGTACCAGCGCGGCGTTCGCGCCGCCGAAACCAAAGCTCAGATTCAGCGCCCGACGGATCTCTCCTTGACGATGCCCTTCAGCGATATAGTCGAGATCGCACTGCGGATCGGGCTGCGTCAGATGCGCCGTCGCCGGCATGATCCCCGCCGCCATCGCCTGCAGGCAAACAATGGTCTCGAAGCTCCCCGCGGCGGCGATCAGATGTCCGGAGTAGGCTTTGGTACTGGAGACCGGGATCCGGTACGCCTCGTCGCCGAGCGCTTTTTTCAGCGACTGCGTTTCATTCATATCGTTGAGCGGTGTGGAGGTGCCGTGAGCGTTGATATAATCGAGATCGGCAGGCTGCAGGCCCGCGTCGCGCAGCGCCCAGCGGATAGTCTGTTCACGTGCCACGCAGTCTTCGGCCGGTGAGGTAAAATCCACCGCATCGGAGAAATTGGCATAACCGGTGACCTCCGCGAGGATTGTCGCGCCCCGCGCCAGGGCGCTTTCGCGCTCTTCCAGGCACAGCACCGCGCCGCCTTCAGAAAGGACAAACCCGCTGCGCTGCAGGCTGAACGGGCAGCTGGCCCGCTCCGGCGATGACGCTTCCCGGCTCAACGCGCCAAGCACATCGATATTCCAGATAGCGCAAACGCTGTTTAACGACTCCCCGGCCCCGGCGAGCATCATGCTGGCCCGGCCAAAGCGAATCGCATCATAGGCCTCGCCAATGGCGATAGTGCCGGTGGCGCAGGCGGCGACCGGAGTATTTTGATAACCGCGCAGATTCCACAGCTGACTACAGGCCGCGGTGGTCACGTTCGGCATCGAAAAGAAGCAGCTGAAGGGCGAAGAGACGCCCGTTTTCTCAAACTCCGGTACCGCCAGATAGCTTTCATCCAGCCCTGCCCAGCCGGAGCCGATAATGGCGCCACACCTCAGCGGGTCATAAGCATCGGTGGGTGGTTTGCCAGCAAAGGCCATCGCCACCGCCTCCCGCGCGGCGGCCAGCGCCAGGCGAGCGTGACGCGGCAGACGCCGACGAATAGCGGCGGGAACCCCCTTGAGGCTGGGTTCATTCTCTACCTGACCGATAAAATGGGTGTGGATGCCGTTAGCGGAGAGATCCACATAGCGGTAACCGCGTCGATAATCCATGATCGCCTGCCAGCTTTCGGCAGCGCTATCGCCAAGGGGAGTCACCGCGCCATAGCCGGTTATCACCACGCGATAAGGGGGTTTACTGTGACTCATTCTGGGAAATCCTCTGTTGCGGGTTATTGCCTCCCTGCGCCAGCCAAAGCTGCAAAGTGGCATAAAGATAGTCGTACTGGTTCTGCGCCAGGCTGTTCTGTACGTCGAGCAGCGCGTCCTGTGCGTTCAGCAGGGTCTGGTAGTCCACCGCGCCCGCCCGATAGCGGCTTTCGGTGAGCGTCAGGCGCCGCTGGCCCAGCTGCAGCGATTGCAGCAGGCGCACGCGCTGCTCGTCGGCGTTAAGCCGCTTTTCCATCGCATCGTCCACCTCCGACAGCGCGGTGTAGGCCGTACGGCGGAAGTTCACCGCCTCCTGCTGCACCTTTACGCTGGCCTGCTCCACGGTAAGCTGTACCGTGTTCCACTGGATAAAGGGCGCGCCGACGCTGCTTCCGACGGTACGCAGCGGGTCGTTAAACCACTGGTGAAAGATCTGGCTGCCGGCGCTCAGCGTCCCCTGCAGCGAGAGCGTGGGATAAAAGCTCAGCCGCGCCGCATCGGAACCCGCCAGCGCCGCGCGCAGCCGCGACTCCGCCGCCTGCAGATCGGGCCGGCTGGCGAGCGCGGCCAGCGGCGTGGCGCTGGCAATGGCGACACGCTGATGGACGTCAAGCGCCGGTGCTTCATCGCTATGCTGCGCGGGGGGCCTGTTGAGCAGCAGCGCCAGCGCGTTGCGGGAGATCGCCCGCTGCTGTTTCAGGCTTAGCAACTGATTCTGGCGACTGATGACCGTCTGCCGGGACTGCAGAACGTCAAGCAGCCCTACTTTCCCCGCCCGCTGCCAGGACTCAATCTGCGCCAGCGTCTGCCTGGCGATATCCAGGCTGGCGGCCTGATAAGCCATTTGCTGATTCAGCAGCGCGATATTCCAGTAGAGCTGCGCGGTAGTATCAATCGTCGACAGGATCGTCGCCCGATAGTCCTGTTCGCTGGCAATCGCCTCCCACTCGCTCTGTTCACGAACCCGCGCCAGCTTGCCCCACAGATCCAGCTCATAGCTCAGGGATAACGAGGCGCTGTAGCTCTCCTGCGAACCTCCGCTATTGAGCGGCTTTGAGTTACTGCCGGCGCCGTTAAGCTTCGCGTCGGGAGAGATATTGGTTCGGGCCAGCCCGGCGGAAATGCGCGCCTGCCGAAGGGTTAAGGCGGCAGCGGCCAGATCGTTATTGCTTTCCAGAACCTGCCCCATCACCCGCGACAGACGTTCATCGCCGAAACGGTCCCACCAGCGACCCGCCTTCTCCGACGCAAGCTCGGCGCTATGCCCTTCCGTTCGCTGCCAGTCCTCCGGCACCGACAGCAGCGGCCGCTGATAATCGCTGCGGGTCAAATTTCCACAGCCCGTCAGCAATACAATTAACGATAATAAAGTCAGCGATCTCATTCGCGGGCCAGCGCCTCCGTCGGGTTTAGCCGCGCCGCACGACGCGCCGGGAAATAGCCGAACGTCAGGCCTATCAGGGCGGAAAAGCCGCAGGCCATCGCCACCGGCAGCCAGGTAAAGACCATGGAAAACTCCTGCGTCAGCAGGGCAAACAGGTTACCGGCGGCCCATGAGCCCAGCACTCCCGTTAAGCCGCCGAGCGCGCAGATCATCACCGCCTCAATTAAGAACTGATGCATGATATCGGTAGGGCGGGCGCCGACCGATAGCCGAATGCCAATCTCATGAGTGCGTTCGGTAACGGAAACCAGCATGATATTCATCACCCCCACGCCGCCGACCAGCAGCGAGATGGCGGCAATAGCGGTGATCAGCAGCGACATGGAGTCGGAGGTTTTTTGCAGCGCTTTGGCGAGCTGCTCATCGGTCTGGACAAAGAAATCTTTTTTGCCGTGCTCGCGGATAAGGTGCCTTTCCGCGCGCCGCGCTGCTTCCTGCGGCGACAGCGTTTCCTGGAAGCGCAGCGTCAGCGCCTCCAGCGGCTTATCGCCGGAAATCCGCTGCAATAGCGAACTATAGGGGATCCACGCCGACATAAACCCGCTGACCACCTTTGGCCCGGGCTTGCTGGCAATGCCGATTACCCGCCACGGCGCGCCGGCAATCTGCACAATTTTACCCAGCGGATCTTCATTGCCGGGAAACAGCGTCTCCCTGCTGGTTTCATCCAGTACCAGCACCGGTTCGCGATCCTCGACATCGCGGCGGGTAAAACCGTTGCCCTGAATAAAACGAATCCCCTGCAGCGAAAAGTAGTCTGCGGAAACGCCGGAAAGAATTATCGAAGAATCAAAGCCCTGACGTACCGCGGTGGTCATGCTGGAAACAATCGGCGATACCCCCAGAACCCAGGGCTGCCTGCCGAGGCTGGCGATATCATCCAGCGACAGCGCCCGCTCCATATCCGGACGCTTGCTGCCCCAGCCGGTACCCGGGCGGATTTCAAGCGTGGTATTTCCGAGCTTACCAATCTCGTTCATGATGCTCTGCCGGGCGCCTTCCCCCACCGCCATGGAGGAGACCACGGACGAAATGCCGATGATTATCCCCAGCATCGACAGAAAGGCGCGCATCCGATGTCCCAGTAAGGAACGCCAGGCCATCCGCACCGACTCTCCGATACTGCGCGACAGCGAGGCCCGACCATTATCCTGTACTGCGGGAAGGCGCTGAATGCCGCGATTATCACGAACGCCGTGGGTACTGTCGGCAACCACCTGTCCGTCGCTGATCTCGACGATCCGCTGCGCCTGCCGCGCCACCTCGCGATCGTGAGTCACGATGATGACCGTGTGCCCGTCGGCGTTCAGCTGGTGCAGAACATCCATCAGCGCCCGACCGCTGACGCTATCCAACGCCCCGGTGGGCTCATCGGCGAGAATAATCTGCGCGCCGTTGATTAACGCCCGGCAGACGCTGACCCGCTGCTGCTGGCCGCCGGAAAGCTGAGCGGGTTTGTGCTGTAACCGCGCATCAATGCCCAGCTTTTCAGCCAGTAGCGCAATGCGCGCCTGGCGTTCAGCGGCGGGCATCGCGGTATAGAGCGCGGGGATGGCGATATTCTCTTCCGCCGTCAGATAAGGCATCAGGTGGTAGCGCTGAAAAATAAACCCCAGCCAGCGGCTGCGCAGCTCGGCCAGCGCCGCGCTATCCGCCCGGTGAGTGGGGATCCCGTTGATATAAACCTCGCCGCTGCTGGGCTTATCCAGGCAACCAATAATGTTCATCAACGTCGATTTACCCGAGCCGGAAGCGCCCATAATCGCCACCATTTCGCCGGGCATAATGGTCAGAGAGACGGATTTTAGTACCGGAATAATCTGCGTCCCGGCGGTAAAATGACGCGTGACATTGTTCAGCACGATCAGCGGCTCAGCCATCACACAGACCCCGCGTCCTGCGGGATCACCACCCGCTCATCGGGCCGTAATCCTTCCAGCACCTGCGCGTACTGACGATCGTTAATCCCGATACGGACGGTGCGCTCCTCGCTACCGTTCGCCGTTTGCACCATCACAATGTAACGCTCATCACCGAGCGAACGCCCCAGCGCGGCGACCGGCACGCGCAGCGCGTCTTTTACCTGCGCGATACGGATAAACACCTGGGCGGTCATTGAGGTTTTCAGCAAGCGCTGGTGGTTATCGACTTCGAAGGTACCGTTATAGTAAATGGCGCTGCTCTGCTGATTACCGGCAGAAGCTCCGCCGTTTTGTTCCTCCAGCGCCTCCTGCGGCGCGGGCTGGACGTAGCCCAGCTCCCCTTCATAGCGCGTCTGCGGATCGGCGATGACGTAAAACCACAGCGGCTGACCGGGATGGATTTTCTGAATATCGGCTTCGGAAATGCGCGTTTGCACCTGCATTTTATCGAGGTCGGCAAGCACCAGAATCGTCGGCGCGATTTGTGAGGAGACGATGGTTTGCCCCTCACGGGTGACGATGCCCAGCACTTCACCATCCACAGGAGCAAGGATGCGGGTGTAGCCGAGGTTGGCGTTGGCGGTCTGCACGCTCATTTCCGCCTGTACGATCTGCGCTTCGTTAACCGCAATCTGCTGGACCTGCGCGCTATACTGCGCCTGCGCCTGCTCAAGATCGCTCCTCACTCCCGAACCATCGCGCTGCATCGCCTGCTCGCGCGCCAGCGCTTTGCGGTACTGTACCAGCGTGGCCTCGGAAGCCAGCTTTTGCGCCCTGGCGCTGGCCAGCTGCGCGGTGGCGTTGCGTAAATCGGAAAGCTGCAGCGTCGGGTCAATTTCGGCTAACAGCTGCCCCTTACGTACCCGCTCGCCCTGGCGCACGTACAGCTTACGTAGCTGGCCGCTGACCTGCGCGCCGACGCTCACCTGGACGGCAGGTTTAATAGTCCCGCTCGCCAGCACTACTTTTTCGATATCCCCGCGATCGAGCGCAACGGTGTAGAGCGACTCGGCCTGGGCCGGAAGCGAGCGCTGATAAAAAACGGTGGCGATAATGGCCAGGATCGCGACCAGCGCAAGTAGCCACGCTTTACGGCGGCGTAAAAATTGTCGCCTCATTGGCCCGGCGCTCTCTGTGCGATATCGCGCAGCTCGCCTTCATCCAGACGATATACCCGCGTGAAGTGATGCAGAATGGGCGCACTGTGGGTTACCACGATCAGTGTTTTGCCCTGTTCACGACAGTGCTGGCACAGCGCGGCGATCACCGTTTCCGCGGTTTCGTCATCAAGATTGGCGGTCGGTTCATCGCAGAGCAAAATAGGCCGGGCGCTGTAGAGCGCCCGCGCCAGCATCAGCCGCTGACGCTGGCCTAAAGAGAGCGCCGAATGGCTCTCGCGGATCAGCGCCTCCATGCCTCCCGGCAGCGCCTGAACGACCGGCCCCAGCGCCATTTTATCGACCAGCGCCTCCACTCGCCCGCGATCGCTGTCGCTGTACCACGGGTCAAACAGGGTGATGTTTTGCAGCACCGAGGCGTTAAACAAAATATCTTCCTGGCTCTGCAGCCATACCTGCGAGGCCAGCTGGCGGGCGGTCGCCTCTTCACCGTCCAGCAGAATGCGCCCATGCTGTGCGGAAAAAAGCCCGGCCATCAGCCGTAGCAGGGTACTTTTTCCGGCGCCGGAATCGCCGACAATCGCCACCCGATCGCCGGGTTCCAGCCGGAGATCAACGGCATTCAGCACCGGGCTTTGCGGAGCGTAATGAAAGCTCACTGCCTCAAACGCCAGCTGTGGAACCGCCTCCCCACGCAGCGGAGATAACTGAGGAGTTGCAGGTTCCTCACGGGTAAACAGGCCCTGCGCGCGGGTATCAATCACGTGCAGCTGCGATTTACGGATCACGGCATAGAATATCCGCGTGACGTAAGAGGTAAAAATCTGCCGTAAAAAGCTATAGGCAAAAAAGTCGCCCAGCGAGATAAGCTTTGCGCTCACCAGCGGCAGCACCACCAGCATAAAGACCACCATCTCGAGGCTGCCGGTGAGCTGATACAGACCTTCTTTTACCTGCTGGTAAACTTTCTGCCGCTGAAGGCAGGTGAAAAGGTCGTGTGACAAACGGGCAAACTGCGCTTTGCGCTGCGTTTCCAGCCCGGCAGTTTTAATGGTTAACACCCCCTGAAGGGTTTCCATGAAAAAGTCATTCAGCGTCGCGCTTTTCAACTGCAGCTGCTGCGTATACCAGCGGTCGCGGAATATCGCCCAGACGCTGATCAGCCCCATCACGACAATGCCCGCAGCGGAAATGAGCGCCAGCACCGGTGAGATCCAGAACATAATGCCGATAGCGATAACGCAGATTATCCAGTCCGAGCGGAGTCCGTTATCCAGCTCGATTTTTTGCAGCATCCCTCCCTGCCAGGCAATAAAGCGGCTGAAAACATCCCCCGGCGCGCGTTTTTCAAAAAAACGCAGCGGATTATTCAGCAAGCGGGAAAAACCGATATCGCTCTTGAGGAGGACAAAGCGGCGGATAAAGCGCTCGCTAATCACCCTCACCCCCAGCGCTAACAGCGTGGATATGACAAAAGCGAGGATGAACCATAAATAAGGAAACTGCGTATTCTGAACGTCTGAGAAGGCCTGATTTATCGCCCGACTGACCATCGTCGGCATTAAAAACAGCGTTAGCGATACCAGAAAGGTTAATAGCATCAGTTTATAAATACCCGGTACCGCCGCGGTCTCCTTCAGGCTCATCGCGCGCGGCATCTCCTGCTGCGCCCCGGCAATAACCGGATCCGGACTGGCGATCGCGCCGGGAGATTCTTCGAGGATCAGCGCATAGCCGCTAATCTCTTTTTTTAATGCCGAGAAAGGCAGCCACTGCTGGCCAATCGCCGGATTCATCACGCAAACGTAATCCCCTTTGCGCCAGGCCAGCAGGACATAGTGGCTGGCGCCATAGTGCAGAATGGAAGGGAACGGCAGCGCATGGAGTTCATCGTGGTCAAACAACACCGGCGCGGTGGCAATGCCGACCTGTTGCAGGATAACGGATAGATCGCTCAACGATGTCCCATGATCGGATGCGGGGAAAATTTCCCGCAATGCCGGGAGAGAGCACGGAATATTCTGGGTCTGCGCCAGCATCGCAATACAGGAGAGGCCGCATTCATTGGTCTCTTCCTGAAAAACCATATCAGGGATAATCTTTTTCATGATGATGCATCAGTGATTAATAAAATAGAGCGAATGGCTGTGCCACAAAAGCCAGTCCT
The DNA here is from genome assembly GCF_001808475.1 of Klebsiella sp. HMSC09D12. Classification (NCBI taxonomy): domain Bacteria; kingdom Pseudomonadati; phylum Pseudomonadota; class Gammaproteobacteria; order Enterobacterales; family Enterobacteriaceae; genus Klebsiella; species Klebsiella sp. HMSC09D12. Next base: position 80,074 of record NZ_KV793508.1, read on the forward strand.
GCGGATAGTCACGCAGGGTGTTTTCAATCATCGTCGGTAGCTTTGCCGCGACCTCTTTTGGCCTCAGCGGAGAATAGATCTTTATTTTTATCCCCTGCTGATAATAGAGGTGATAAAAAACCACCTGCGCCGATACGATGCGAGAAAATCGCTGTACCCCGCTATGTAATTTCGCCGGGCGGCCAAAGAGTCGGCAGCTTATTTTCCCGGACTGCGCTTCATGGGTCTGCACGGTGTAATCGGCAGGAATGTCGGGGAAAATAATCATATTTTCCCGCCCTTCCGATACATTGGTCATTAACGCCATAAGCTCGCTGGCCAGCGACGTATTATCCTGGTGGATTGAGCAGTAAGAGAGCGCGACGCCGCCCATTTTTCGGCTGGCGACGGTGTAGTTTTCCGCGCTGGAGGAGACCACCACGCTGGCTTTTCCCGGCGTCACGCCGGCCCCGACCATCGCCGCTAAAATATCGGAAACGCAGTGCAGCGGCGCGAGGACGACCGGCGTCTTTTGCGCCACCAGAGGCGCGACAACGGCATCAAGCTCTCGCGTGCACGCCTGCATCTGGGCCAGCGTAGCCGGGTGCTGTCCCCAGGTCGCGCCCATTTCCAGCAACTGACGGCGCATGGCTATCCATGCGGCATCGATTCGCCCGTCGGCGCCCGTCAGGCAGCGGTAGTTTTGCGTCGCCACGGCGGTACGGCCGCGGTAGTGTCGGCCCAATAACCGTAGCCGACATAGCGCGCGAACCGCTATCAACAGCAGCGGCATGGGGGTGAAACGCATGATCCTGCGCACCGCCTTTTGGCCATAGCCGGTAAAAGGCCGGTAGCGCCAGCTCAGCTGCGCGAACCATTTTCTTACGCTGAAAACGCTCCAGACGATGAGAAAACGCGTCACGCTTACTCCTTGTCCTGCGTTAACAGCTGGCGCATATAGTCGGCAAATTCAGGGAACTGGCGATCCTTCGCAACCACGTATTTTTTATTAACAATAAACAACGGCGTCGCGTTAATGTCGTAGAGTTCGGTAATTTTCGCCATATATTCCAGGCGCTCGGCAACGGCCTGACTTTGGCGTATCTGATGGTATTTCTCGACATCGATATCATTTTTTTTCAGCCAGCCATTAAGCGCGTCATCATCCGCTAAATTAATACCGCGGGTCAGCACGGCGTTAAAAGCCCGATCGCGCATCTGGCGCTCAAGGCCCATCACCTCCAGCGTGGCGAAAACCGGCGCATAAATGGCCAGGCCGTTTCTTTCGGCCGTAATATGGATAACGTCAAAGGCGCTATCCGCCGGTAACGTGGCGGCGAATTTTTCAATCTCTTCTTCGTTCGACGCGCAGTAGTGACAGCCGTAGGACATCACTTCAATGATGCTTTTCTCATTCTTGATTGGGCTACTGGCAACGGTGGCGCTGTCAATTTCCCGCAGAGCCGAAGGCTGACTGCTATCCAGCGAAAACGTATTAAAAACAAAAATGTGATAGCACAGCACGGTAATTAGCGACGAAATTAACGCCACCAGAAATGTATAGCCAACAGCGGTAATAGGTTTTATCTTCATTTGATACCAGGCTCGCGAATACGGCAGAGAAATACATGGAGGGTTCCCCCTCCATGTACCGCATAAGAAATTACTGACGGATGCTATTCGGTACAACACACATACCGTCAGGCGCATCTTTGGAGGTCACGGTTGAGTTACCGTGCTTATCCGTACAGGTAGTCACTTGTTTACAGGTAGAGATACCGCCAACAACCACCGTCTCGTAAGAGCTGGTGCAAGTTTCCTTGCAGGTCCCGCCAATGATTGTTGATGCTTCAATCATGCTTAATTTTTTCATTTGTTAGATCCTTAACTATTTATATTGAAATGTATTTTCTTACACTTACCTACTGGCTTAAATACCTGCCAGTAATTCTTGCGATGTCATCGCTGGTACGTTATTAAACGCAGGGGGTAGCCACGATGCATTTGAAAATATTAAACAGCTCCACGTTATTTTTTACGTTTAATTTTTTCATCAGCCCGCGTTTACAGCGGCTCAATCGACGAACATCAATTTTTTGCTCAGAGGAAATTTGTGACAGCGTTTTCCCTTTGAATATTTCTTCCATTAACCACCAGTCATCGCTGAAGATGCTGTTGTTAAAATCCCTGGCTAGCCATTTCTGTCGAGTATAATTAATTAAGGATCGACTGAAGAAAATTTTCTTCGCCACCATGGCATCAGCGCTTTCGATAAATTTAAAAAAATTATCCAGCGATTCATTCTTTAATAGCCAGCTCGCTTCCGGCAGCAAAGAATGCAACGCAAAAAACAGAGAGATATTATTTTCTCCCAATAAAATTACCAGCTGCTGATTTTCCCGGCAGTAATACTCTTTAATGGTGTAGAGCGCATTAAAACGCTCATCCGGCAAACTGTCGACATCGCAGAGGATCCAGCGCAGTTCATCTTTTTGCTTTGGCTGACGCAGGGTGTTGATCAATTGTGAGAATTGGTCAAGCCTGGAGAAAGCGCAGTCGTCTTCATGCGCGGCCAGATCGGCCACCACCGAACGCACGCCTTCCGCGAAAAAGATGTTTTTATCGTAGAGAAAGAAATGACGGCTCATAGTTAATCATCCTTGATCTAATCTACTGGTAATTTATGGTGTAATTCGCAGTTGCCTGGAAGGCCCCGGTTTGCAAAGTTTTGTTACTCAAGGCATCCGGTTCCCCTTCCACAAAAGCTTTAAAATTTAACTGCATGGTGGCATTGGAAATGGCAACCGCGGTCGTTGGCGTATTTAGTGAAATCGCCGTACCATCATTCTCTTCAAAACCAATGCCAATACCGCTGGCGGAGTTAGGCGCTATCGGCGTTATCGCCAGACGGTCGCTCATATTGGCATTTTCCGTTCCACTAAAGGTTACGGTAACGGAATTAAACACATCAGTACTGCAATCCTTAAGCTCAATCACAAAAGCTTTAGGTTGGGATTTTCTCTCCGCATAGAGCGTACGAGTGGAAATTTCGCCAAAATCTACGGCGATATTTTTTGACGAGGGAACGATACTGCAACCATGGGCAACGACGGTTCCCTTGAAGTTTAAATCGCCGCCGATCAGCTCCCCGATAGCCTGTGCCGGGGTGGCCGCCGATAGCGAACCTATGAGTACCATTGATGCGATAAATTGACGCATGCTGTCCCCTTACTGAAACTCAGCGACCACGGTGGCCGATGCCTGGAAATCCCCTTCGAGAACGTTGGTCCCGGCATTCGCAATCGGCGCGGCCGTCAGATTCCAGGTTCCCTGGTTATTGGTAAAACCCGGGACGTCATAAAACCTATTCGCCGCAACTAAATTGCCGCCCGAATCCTTGAGGATAATGCCAAGATTTGAGCGATCGACGGCGCCAGTCGTGCCTAAATAATCGCTATTAAAGCTGGCGGTATTGGCCTGCTGGATCCCCAGGCGAATATTCAGATTACCGGTTGCAAAGCTTCCTCCTTCGCATTTCACCTGGATTGGCACAGACTGGCTGTAGTTGTTGCCATTAAGCAGGGAACCCGCGCTGGGGATAGTATTGAAATCAACGGTGATCGGTGAACCCGAATTGACAACACATTTATCCGGGACGGTAATCACCCCGGAATTAATTGAGATAATCGACATCGGCGTAGTGCCCATCCCTGCGCTGTAATTCCCCAGACGCCCATAAAGCTTTGCGATTTCTGTACCCAGCAGGTTCACGCCGTTGACAATCGGCTTGGTAATCATAAACGTTACCCGCCCCTGGGCGCCGGACTCAAAGTTATTAAACTGGGTGGTTGGCGGAACGCATTTGTTCTGATACGCTCCGTTCGTTTCATTATTAAAAGGAACGGCAAAATAATCCATCCGTTCACCGCGGATATAAATCTCTATTTTTACATCCATATAATCATTGAGTTTTAAATACCCTGGTGTACTTCCCTGCTGCAGTATTGATGCGGTAGCCGAGTAATATATAGCCTGATTTTCCATCGGAATCGTACAGCTGGCAACCCCAGAATATTGTCCACCCAGGGAAAAGACATAAGGAATGGTTGCTCCGGGGCTATTATTGGTAATATCCTGATTGGCCACGTCAATATTATACATTTTAGGCCCGCCGACCGGGGAAATTCCCCCTTCAACCGCCGCACCGACGTTCAGGGAATATAAACCGCCGCAGAGTAAAATAGTGACGCAAGATTTCCGCCCGATAAGCATTGTCGCCATCACAGATACTCCATTTTTAAACGCAGCAGTCCGCTAAAATTACCCGCAGTCACGTTACGCGCGGTCGACTCCAGCACGGCAATAAACGTCAGGCTGCTGTCGCCGGTTTTCACAATAAACGGCGGCTGCGTTTGGTTAATATCCAGCGCCCGCTCTTTGATATCCAGCAGGCGAATACCGGCGCCAGAAATACTGCCGGTCAGGCGCAGCAGCTGGCGATTGTGCTCATCGGACTCGCCGATAAAGGTCAGCTGTACCGCCTGCTCGCCGGTGGTGTAGAGGTGCTTGCTATTGCCCGTCGTTCTTGATGCGATGCTGTCCCGCGCCTGCGATGCGCCCTTCAGACAATCCCTGAGCTCAACGCGAACCAGCACCGGCTGGCTGCGGTCGCCTGCCTGATGAAAACGACGGGCGCTAATTTCACCCATCTCAATTATCTGCAGACGGCTCTGCGGCGCCAGCACGCAAGGTGAGGCATAGACGGAGCCGTTGAATATGACGTTACCGCCATCTTCCCCCTGATGATCCCGGTTATAGTGCTGCGGCTGTAGCGGAATATCAGCCTCGGCCAACGCGGGCATACTGATACCGAATACAAACAGTGCTAAAAGCGATAAACGCGTTTTCATCATCAGGTTCCTCTTTAATTACCCTTGCTGCGATGGCGGCAGAGCTTTACAGGTATTTCCTTCACAGCGATATTTCAGCTCGGGATGGCCGCCATAGTCATTCACATACATCATGGCAAACTCTCGCACGCCGCCATCGGTGACGCTGAATTCCAGGCTGGACTTCGGCGCAACCATGATCCCCGGGAATTTGGTGATTTTTTCACCCTTAACGCGGGATAAGCCAATGATGGTGATGTAATAGGGCGTCGGATTTTGCGCGGTCATCTTATTTCCGCTCTTTTGGAAGACGACCTGGTCCTGCCATATCTCGCTTTTGCTTTTGGGAATAATGGCGGTCGGGCGGAAAAATAATTTAATCCGCGACTGCATGGCTAACTGCAGGACATTAGCTTTATCCGGCTTGGGCGGAATTTCGCGCACGCTTAAATAAAACAGGCTTTCGCGATCCTGCGGTAATTGGTTAATGCCATCCGTTTTGGTGACCCGCGCCACCCCTTTTTGTCCGCCGTTGATACGCTGTAAAGGCGGTAGCACCACCAGCGGAGAGGTAATCTTATTGCCCTTGCTATCCTCGACCCAGGATTGCGCCAGAAACGGAATATCCGGACTGGTGTTGGTTAAATTGGCGCTCGCCGAGCTGTCTTTACCGGTGATAATCAGCCGAGTGCGGTCCAGCGAAACGCCTGCCTGAGCGGTACCGCTTACCGCCGCCAGCATCAGAGCGCCCATCCAGCAGAGTTTGTTGCTTGTTATGCTCATTTTTGACCTTTTATTACTGTCACTGTCATTTACACGGCAATAGCGCGGCTGTCGCACGACGCTCTATGGTGGGCGGGATAGCGATCTGACACTGCTTCTTCCCGCCCCAAACGACGCTTAGCAGCTCCTGAGGATTAACCCCTGCCAGCCATCCCTGCCCGCCTTCCATAATCATGGATACGCTTACGCCATCGTCGTTAATCACCTCAGCGCCGAACGGCGGATAGGTGCCATCAGCCAGCCGAATAATGCCCATCATTTTTTCGCCCTTCGCCATGCCAAAGGTCTGATAGCCAATGGCGCCTTCGGTCAGCGTGGCGGTGCTGATAGCTTTTGCTGGTTCGATGGATTCCGACATAGCATCCACGTCGACTCGGGTGTCAAAGCTGTTGTAGCTCACGATGTCCGGAATAACGGCGATGCCGAAATTATTGGTTCTTGATTTACCGTCATTAAGCGGAACGTCGCCGATACCGTTGGTATTCACCATAACGCGGGCCGTATTGAGCGTCGCACCGCTGTTGTGGAGCGCCGCGCCGTGCCGGGTGGCGGTGAATCCGCCGCGCAGCGTGCTGCTCAGGGAGAGATAGTTATCCTGCTGATAGCTGGCGTTACTGTTGATTTCGGCATACTGCGAGCGGCGCTGATAATAGCCGTCGACGTTGGCATAACCGCTCTGGCTCGCTCCCGCACGCAGCCGCCACAGGTTGTTATAGTCGCTGCTATCGGTATACGAGAGCATCGGGCTGGTTTTACCGTTATTGGTCTGCACGTCCAGGCCGCTCCATTTACTATCGCCAACCGGAATAGAAAGTGAGAGAGCAATAGAGTCGTCCTTCCGACCTTCATAATCAGAACGATAGGCCGAAATATTGGTGGTGATCCCGCGAATATTACCGACGTTAAACGAGCGTCCTAACGAGATGCCGTAGCGATCCTGGCTGCTTCTGTTCCAGTAATTCTGGTGGGTATAGGTCAGAAAGACGGTTGTCGCCTTACCTGGCTCATCAGCCCAGAAAGTTTTATTACCGGTGATGGTATAAACTTCTTTTTCACGGCCAAGACTGTCGTACCCCTCATAACGCTCGTTGAGATACTGCGAGAAAGAACGGAAGTCCTCCTGCGAGAAGCGATATCCGGCGAAGGTAATTGAACTGTTATATTCGTCGAAGGTTTTCGCATAGCTCAGCTTAAACGAGGTTCCTTTCAGTCGCTTTTGGTTCGACTGCTGACTGTAAGATTCCGTGGCATCCAGCGAGAGCGCGCCGAAGACGCTGAGATCGCGACCGATACCGGCGGAAACCGCGGTATATTCGGCCCCTGCGCTCTGCAACCCGCCGTAGAGCGACCAGGCATTGGTGATCCCCCAGGAGAAATCACCGGAAGCGAAACCTGGCCCCTGAATTTTATGGCTATAGCGGGACGGCGCACCGATAGCGACGTTGTAGCGCACGTAGCCTGGACGCGTAAGATAAGGAATATTGGCAGTGTTAACCTGGAATGTGGAGATGGAGCCGTCCTGCTCTTCCACCTGAACATCCAGCGTACCGCGCACCGAGCTCCGTAAATCCTGAATATTAAACGGCCCGGCAGGCACCGTCGTTTCATAAATGATGCGTCCGCTCTGCTTCACCGTCACCTTAGCGTTGGTCTTTGCCAGACCGCGGATTTCCGGCGCGTAGCCCTGCAGGTTTGGCGGCAGTTGACGCTCATCGCTGGCGAGATTCAGCCCGGTAAAACGAACGGTGTCGAAAACCTGCGAATCAAGATAGATCTCCCCTGCCGTCAGTTTTGCCGCCATCATCGGCAGCGGACGATAGGCGTAGAACTGATTCATATCGAAATCAAATTGATGCGTCGCGCTGTAGTAGCTGGTCTGATATTCGCCGCGTACGCGCCAGCCGCCGAGGTTGAAGCCTGTCTGGCCATATCCGCTCAGGGTGCTGTAATCCTTGTGCATATCAAGCTGGCGGGTATATTGGCCGGTGAGGCTATAGTCGAGCAAAAATCCGCCGATCCCCTGGTCCCAGCGCTCAGGCGGCGTCCAGTTTGGATCGTTATATTTCATCCACGCTTGCGGAATGGTGATATCCAGCACCCCGGCGTAGTTACTGAGCGTGGCGCCCGGAAGGCTGAGGAGGTCATAACAATCGGCAAACGGCTGCGCGACCTTCTGCTGGGCTTCTTCTTTTAATGCCAATCTTGCAAGAATTTCGCCGTTAATGCAGGCCTGAGTATGCTTCTCGTCTTTGGAAGCCAGATAGCGAACCTTTTGCTGCCCTACAGCCTGACCATTTATTTTAATGTCTAATAAGTACTCGCCCGGTGGCACATAGTTGTCGGTGGCGAAACGCGTTAAATCGATATTGTCGCGGTCGGCGGCATCCAAGACGTCGGTGTTGAATTCCACATCAGTGGAGGCGCAAGCCACAGAAGCACAGCAGAAAAAAAGGATCTGAGAGAGGATTATTTTTATTTTTAGTTCTGCTGACATGACTATTCATCCCGAATCATTCAGTAAAATATCGTGCGCGACAAACAAGCTACAACAGCAATAGCTGGCTTATTTCTAGTTGTAATCCATAAAGAAACGAGTGACGGCGTAAAAATCTCCAGCCTTAATATGTTGCTGAACCGGAACCAACGAAGCGGTAAATTTCAGCGTATTATTCTCATCACTCAGAAGATACCCGGAAGAGGGTTCTCCAAAAGTTAAAATCTCCCCGTGGCGATCGCGAATCTGTATCCCAAAGCCTTTTCCCTCGCCATCCGGAATTAATACCGTCGGGTCTTGCGACGAAGCATTTCCGGTAAAGGTGATGGTGGCATAGGCACCGGGCGTTGATGGATTTTCGCTACCGAAAGAGGCGCAGCCGACTAAGCGCACCAGAAAAGGTCGGATCAGCTTACCTTCCTGGTCCATATTAATATCGCGAGCCGAGATATTACCGAAATCCACCCACAGTTCGCGCGAGTTGGGATCGATATCGCAGGCGGCAGCAACCAGCTCCCCCGAAAGCGCCAACTGTCCGGGCGTAAAATTAGTACTCAAAGCATGTCCGGAGAAGAGTAATACCGATACGAATAACGCCATCAGTCTCTTTTTCTCTGTATCCTTAACCATACTCAGAATTCCATATTATCTGGCACCCATTCCAATATCGCGGGGAGAAGTCTCCCCGCGAGCGATAATTCAAAATCGATTATTGATAATCGATAGTGAAGTTGATCGTTGACTGGAATGCACCCGCGGTAACGGTAGTGGTAGAACCGCTCGCAGCAGCTTCCGCTTTCAGGAAGGCCACGAAAGGAATGGTGTTGGTGCCATCAACCAGAGTGACCGGAGTCGTCTGCGCGCCCCAGGTCACAGTCTGGCTAGCGCTGTCTTTCAGGCCGATACCCGCGCCGGATGCGGTACCAGAAGTGAATGCAGCCAGAGTAGGATCGTTCGGGTTAACCGAAGTCGGGGTGTAGGAAACAACGGCGCTGCTAGCGATGGTGGTGTCGCAGTACTGCAGTTCGATGCTTTTAGCTTCAGTTGCCTGACCACCGCCCTGCAGCAGGGAAACTGGAACCTGACCAAAATCAACGGTTACCGGGCTGGACGACGGGGCCAAACCACAAGCAGTGTTCACCAGTTCACCCTGAAGCTCGATAACCCCGTTGGTTGTATCAGCAGCCAGAGCAGACATAGAGCCGAGAGCAGCAGTTAATGCCACAGCCATAGCAACTTTATTCAGTTTCATAGAAAATTCCTGCGTTATAAATTTTTATCCTAAAGAGTAAGGAGCTATAAAATTGCTGCGGTATATTCTCACAACAATCTGCAGCCCTCCGCATCACCGAAAAATCCGTTTCAATAATTAGACTATTAATTAATATTAATAATTTAATAAAATCCAGATCCCCTGGTCGGCAAAAATACTAACAAATCATTTTGGGGGTAAAAAGAAATACATTTAGCAGGGAATTAAAAAAAGATTTAACCTCGCGAACAATCCCGCGTCAGAAATTTAACTCGCAGAACACTGAGATATATCCTAAAAACAAATTACGCCAGGTAATTAATAAATTATAGATACCATGAATTCACCGTAAAATAATTTTAACATAGATCACATTTTTTTAACAAAGAAGTTATCAGCTCTTTCTGCGGGTCATACGCAGACACAACCGGAGAATCTTTCCGCACCACGCCGTTGCCGCTTCTTGTTTTCCTGGCCAGAAGACTCCGTTATCATGCGGCTCATGAGTCAATGAAAAGAAAAGCACAATTTCACGGGAACCAATGAGCCGCAGCGTGACGTCATGAAAACAATAAAATCCGCTAACTCATTAAAACTTAAGTAAATGGACATCAAAACTGATGAGTACACTAGAGAATCTTGACGCCCATACGCCCATGATGCAGCAGTATCTCAAGCTGAAAGCCCAGCATCCGGAGATCCTGCTGTTTTACCGGATGGGTGATTTTTACGAACTCTTCTATGACGATGCGAAACGCGCATCGCAGCTGCTTGATATCTCGCTGACCAAACGCGGCGCTTCCGCAGGCGAACCGATTCCGATGGCCGGGATCCCGCATCATGCGGTGGAGAACTATCTCGCCAAGCTGGTTAATCAGGGGGAGTCGGTGGCCATTTGCGAACAGATTGGCGATCCGGCGACCACTAAAGGGCCGGTTGAACGCAAAGTCGTTCGCATTGTGACCCCCGGAACTATCAGCGATGAAGCGCTGCTGCAGGAACGTCAGGATAATCTGCTGGCCGCCATCTGGCAGGATAGTAAAGGTTTTGGCTACGCCACCCTCGATATTAGCTCCGGACGTTTTCGCCTGAGCGAACCCGCTGACCGCGAGACGATGGCGGCGGAGCTCCAGCGCACCAATCCCGCCGAACTGCTGTACGCGGAAGACTTTGCCGAATCCTCGTTGATTGAGGGGCGCCGAGGCTTGCGCCGTCGTCCGCTGTGGGAATTCGAAATCGACACCGCGCGCCAGCAGCTCAATCTCCAGTTCGGTACGCGCGATCTGGTCGGATTCGGCGTTGAAAACGCCCCGCGCGGCCTGTGTGCCGCCGGCTGCCTGCTGCAATACGTCAAAGACACCCAGCGTACGTCATTGCCGCACATCCGTTCCATCACCATGGAACGCCAGCAGGACAGCATCATTATGGATGCCGCTACTCGCCGCAACCTGGAGATAACCCAGAACCTGGCCGGCGGCTTTGATAATACTCTGGCTTCGGTACTCGACTGCACCGTCACTCCGATGGGCAGCCGTATGCTTAAGCGCTGGCTGCATATGCCGGCGCGCGACACCGCAGTACTGGTAGAGCGCCAGCAGACCATTGGCGCGCTGCAGGAGCATTACACTGAACTGCAGCCGATACTCCGTCAGGTTGGCGACCTTGAACGTATACTGGCTCGCCTGGCGCTGCGCACCGCTCGTCCACGAGATTTAGCCCGTATGCGTCACGCATTCCAGCAGCTGCCTGCGCTGCGTGCGATGCTGGCAGACGTCGACTGCGCGCCGGTACAGCGGCTTCGCGAGAAAATGGGCGAGTTTAACGAACTACGCGACCTGCTTGAACGGGCGATTATCGATGCGCCGCCGGTGCTGGTTCGCGACGGCGGCGTTATCGCCCCCGGCTACAACGCGGAGCTGGATGAGTGGCGTGGTCTGGCCGATGGCGCGACCGATTACCTCGACAAGCTGGAAATTCGCGAGCGCGAGCGTCTGGGGCTGGATACGCTGAAGGTCGGCTACAACGCCGTTCACGGCTACTACATCCAGATTAGCCGCGGTCAGAGCCAGCATGCGCCGATCCATTACGTCCGTCGCCAGACCCTTAAGAACGCCGAGCGCTATATTATTCCTGAGCTGAAGGAGTATGAAGATAAGGTTCTGACCTCCAAAGGGAAAGCGCTGGCGCTGGAAAAGCAGCTGTACGATGAGCTTTTCGATTTACTGCTACCGCATCTTGGCGACCTGCAGCAGAGCGCCAGCGCGCTGGCGGAGCTCGATGTGCTGGTGAACCTTGCCGAGCGCGCCGAGACCCTCAACTACTGCTGCCCGACCTTCAGCGATAAACCGGGCATTCGTATTAGCGAAGGCCGCCATCCGGTGGTTGAGCAGGTACTGAAAGAGCCTTTTATCGCTAACCCTCTGCACCTCGCTCCGCAGCGGAGAATGTTGATTATCACCGGCCCGAATATGGGCGGTAAAAGTACCTATATGCGTCAGACCGCGCTGATCGCCCTGCTGGCGTATATCGGCAGCTACGTTCCGGCGGATAAAGTCGAAATCGGCCCTATCGATCGTATTTTCACCCGTGTCGGTGCGGCGGATGACCTGGCCAGCGGCCGCTCAACCTTTATGGTAGAGATGACCGAAACCGCCAATATTCTGCATAACGCCACCGAGCATAGTCTGGTGCTGATGGATGAAATCGGTCGTGGCACCTCGACCTACGATGGCCTGTCGCTGGCGTGGGCCTGCGCGGAAAATCTGGCGAATAAGATCAAGGCCTTGACCCTGTTTGCCACCCACTACTTCGAGCTAACCCAGCTGCCGGAGAAAATGGAAGGCGTGGCCAACGTCCATCTTGATGCGCTGGAGCACGGCGATACCATTGCCTTTATGCACAGCGTGCAGGATGGTGCGGCGAGTAAGAGCTATGGCCTGGCGGTTGCCGCGCTGGCCGGTGTGCCGAAAGAGGTGATTAAACGCGCGCGGCAGAAGCTGCGCGAACTGGAGAGCATCGCGCCGAGCGCTGCCGCCACGCAGGTGGACGGTACCCAGATGTCGCTGCTTTCTGCTCCGGAAGAGACCTCGCCCGCGGTTGAAGCGCTGGAGAATCTTGACCCGGACTCGCTGACTCCGCGCCAGGCGCTGGAGTGGCTCTATCGTCTGAAAAGCCTGGTGTAGTTCCTTTTAAAGTGAAAAAACGACAGCACTTTGCGGTGCTGCCGTTTTAACAAATGCAAACTGGGTGCGAGAGGATGCATCCTGACAACCAATACGCGGGGTTGCCCCCGCGCTGATGCTATTTCTTCGATTCGTAAGCGAGAACAGCTTTAAACTCCATACTACGCTCTTTAATACTGAGTTCGCACAGCGAGCTGCGCACCAAAAGCGTAAATCCCAGTACCGTAATACACAGTACGACGATTGCCACAAGGGCATATTTTGTCAGCATGTCTTGCCTCCCTGCAAAGAAGAGACTAACATCTGAATTGTTCAGGTTCATCCGTCAGCCTCAGTTGATAGAAATATCTCCTGGGGCTTTCGTCTATCTGAATCCTTGTCAATGCTCAAAGCCAGATAGCCTCAAGCACCCGCCGCTATTCTATATTTCCCCGGCCGCAAAGCTTATCGGTAATTTATCAAACCCGTTGATTTTATTATAAACTGGAAGAAGGCTCGCAAACGTATCTGCTCTATCAACCTTTTTTGATATTTAAAAAGTTAATGATTACAGATTTTTCATTGATTCATTAAATATAAAAAAGGCCCGACTGAGCGGGCCCGTTTATTTTATCGTTTATCTTCCGCCAGCAGCGGCGGAATACTCGGCACCATCGGCGATTCATCAATATCCTTCTGCGTCATGCGAAACGCTTCCGGATAATGTTCGCGGCTGGTGCGGCGTAGCGGTTCAGTATCGCGCCAGGTATAGAAACAGTGCTGGCACTGAAATACCGTCCAGACATCTTTTACCGGCGATTTTGCCAGCACTTCAATATGTTCATCGGCGCAACGTGGACAAATCATCTTTTCCTCCTTATTTACGGTTGGCCAGCATGGCGGTCAGTTTTTCAGCCCAGGCTTTGGTTTCAGGAAGATCCTGTACCGGCTGGCTGTAGTGGCCGCGGAGATCCGGCGCAACCGGCGTGGTGGCGTCGATAATTAATTTGTCGGTAATTCCCGCCGGGCTGGAGCCGGGATCAAGCTCAAGTACCGACATATTCGGTAACTGCACCAGGTCCCCCGCCGGGTTGACCTTTGAAGAGAGCGCCCACATCACCTGCGGCAGGTTGAACGGATCCACATCTTCATCAACCATAATCACCATCTTCACGTAGCCCAGGCCGTGCGGGGTGGTCATCGCGCGCAGGCCAACCGCGCGGGCAAAGCCGCCGTAGCGTTTTTTGGTGGAGATAATCGCCAGCAGGCCGTGGGTGTACATTGCGTTGACCGCCTGCACTTCGGGGAATTCGGCCTTCAGTTGCTGATACAGCGGCACGCAGGTGGCCGGGCCCATCAGGTAGTCAATTTCGGTCCACGGCATACCAAGATAGAGAGACTCGAAAATCGGCTTGCTACGGTATGAAACCTTATCGATACGCACCACCGTCATATTACGGCCGCCAGAATAGTGGCCGGTAAATTCACCGAACGGACCTTCGATTTCACGCTTGCGGCTCTCAATCACCCCTTCGAGGATGACCTCTGAGCCCCACGGCACGTCAAAGCCGGTCAGCGGCGCGGTGGCGATAGGGTACGGGCTTTCCCGCAGCGCGCCCGCCATCTCATATTCCGACTGATCGTATTTCAATGGCGTAGCGCCCATCAGAGTAATAATCGGATCGTTGCCCAGGGTAATGGCGATCGGCAGATCTTCACCGCGCTCTTCCGCTTTGTGCAGATGTAAGGCGATATCATGCATGGGCACCGGCTGGAGGCCGAGCTTACGTTTACCCTTCACCTCCATACGGTAAATGCCGACGTTTTGCTTGCCAAAATTATCCGGGTCGAGGGGATCGCGCGAAACCACGCAGGCTTTATCGAGATAAAAACCACCGTCGCCGTCGTTAAGACGGAACAAGGGCAGAATATCAAACAGATTAATGTCTTCACCGTCGACGCTATTTTCCGCCCACGCCGGATTTGCCCGCCGCTCCGGCGTTACCGGAAACTTATCCCAACGGCGAATAAACTCGTCGATCTGCTTTTTCACCGGCGTATTCGGCGGCAAGCCCAGCGAGATAGCGTGGTTCTGCCAGGAACCGATAGTATTCATTGCTACGCGAGCATCGGTAAATCCGCGAATATTATCGAACCAAAGCGCCGGCGCGCCATCGCCGATACGTCCGGTGGCGTTCGCCGCGGCGGCCAGATCCGGTTCCGCGTTAACCTCTTCGCTAATTTTCAGCAGTTGCCCCTGGTCGTCCAGCGCCTGCAAAAAGCTGCGCAAATCATCAAAAGCCATTATTCATTCTCCTGTGAAACATTCTCTACCGCCCGTAACCCGCTCCAGCGGCGCGCTTTGTGATACTCCAGACCGAACTGATCCAGCACTCGCGTGACAACGTGGTCCGTGACGTCCTCAATGGTTTTAGGATGGTTGTAATAAGCGGGCATGGGCGGCACCATTGCCACCCCCATGCGTGACAGGGCCAGCATGTTTTCCAGATGGATGGTGCTTAACGGCATTTCGCGCGGTACCAGTACCAGCTTACGCCCCTCTTTCAGCACCACGTCCGCGGCCCGGCCAACCAGCCCCTCGGCATAACCGGCACGAATACCCGCCAGCGTTTTCATACTGCAGGGAATAACAATCATGCCGTCGGTGCGAAATGAACCTGATGAGATGACGGCGGCCTGATCCGCCGGGCTATGGGAGAAATCGGCCAGTGCGGCGACTTCACGGGCGCTGTAAGGCGTTTCCAGCTCAATGGTCGTTTTGGCCCACTTTGACATCACCAGATGCGTTTCCACTTCCGGCATCTCACGCAGCGCTTTAAGCAGCGCAACCCCCAACGGAGCGCCTGTCGCTCCGGTCATCCCAACAATTAGCTTCATCATCGCCTCATACTTTGTTCGTATACGAACGTTTTTATTAAAGCTACTCTTGTAAGGCTATCCATGCAAGTTCGTTCGTATACGGCCGCATTTTTAATCAAAAAAGGAAAAATGCTAAATCCCCGTGCGAACGGCTATCATAGAATCGACGGTTTGATTACGGAGTTGTCATGGAGTTAAGAAACGAGGCGTTCCACCTGTTGCGCCAGCTTTTTCAGCAGCACACCGCTCGCTGGCAGCACGAACTGCCGGACCTGACCAAACCGCAGTATGCGGTAATGCGTTCAATTGCCGAGCATCCCGGCATCGAACAGGTGACGTTAACGGAAGCGGCGGTCAGCACCAAAGCGACGCTGGCGGAAATGCTGAGCCGTATGGAAAGCCGGGGGCTGGTTCGTCGCGAACACGATCCGGCGGACAAACGCCGGCGGTTTGTCTATTTAACCGCCGAAGGCGAAGCGCTTCTGGCAAGCTCTATGCCGCTGGGTAACGCCGTTGATGAAGAGTTTTTAGGCCGTCTCAGTGATGAAGAGCGCCGCCAGTTTTCGCAACTCATCCATAAGCTGATGGCGCAAGAGCAAGAGCGTTAACCCAAACGCTCGCGGAGAAAATCAATAAACGCCCGAACCCTGGCGGGAACATGCTGCGCGTCCGGATAAACCGCATACACTCCCTGAGACGGGAAGCGGAATTCCGGCATAATCCGCACGAGGGCGTTATCCGCCAGCGCAGCGGCCGCCAGCCATTCGGGGAGCAGCGCGACGCCGTTCCCCGCCAGCGCAAAAGCCATCAGCGCGCTGGCGCTATCCGCCGATATCCGTGGCGCCTTTTTAATTTCAAAGGGGATACACCGTTCCTGCGGCCCGCTGAGCTGCCAGCGCAGCGGCGTCGTCAGACGTTCATGAATAATCCACGCGGAATGGGCCAGATCCTCTAGCGTCTTCACCGGGTGCTGCGCCAGCCACGCCGGGGAGGCGACCGCTACGATGGCAAAGCGCGAGATCAGCGCCGCGCGGTAACGTGAATCCGCCAGCGTCCCGAGACGAATCGCCACATCAACACGATCTGAGATTAAATCTGCGTGGTGAGAAGAAGAAACGTGCCGCACGCGGAGCGCTGGATGCCGCAGGCTGAACGCCGCCAGCGCCGGAACAATCACTTGGGCACCATATTCTGCCGTGGTCGCAACCCGCAATTCGCCGCTCAATCCCACATGGCTGCCCCGGACGTCGTCCTGCAGATTTTCCGCTGCCTTCAGCAGCGCGAGGCCACGCTGATAAAACAGCGACCCGGCTTCAGTCAGCGTAAGCCGTCGGGTCGATCGCAACAGCAGCGTAACGCCCAGCTCGCTCTCCAGCTGCCTGACGTTAAAACTGACCACGGCCTTGGTTTGCCCGAGGGCCGCCGCCGCCGCGGTAAAACTGCCGCTCTCCACCACCGCCACAAACATGGTCATCCGCTGCAGGTTCAGCATCATATCGCTCATTGTCAAAAAATTTCAGACAGTATATATCCGAATGTCGCGTTTATTCGCCCTGATGCTGAGGTTTACAGTAGCGGCCTTCATGGGGAGAGTAATCAATGACGTATCGCAACAAGGTCGCAACCCTTTTTCTGCTGGGTTTCTTTCTCGACTTAATCAATATGTTTATCGCCAGCGTCGCTTTTCCGGCGATGAGCCGGACGCTGCACGCGTCGCCAGGCGAACTGGCGTGGGTCAGCAATGGCTATATTGCAGGACTCACCCTGGTGCTGCCGTTTAGCGCCAGGCTCAGCCAGCGGTTTGGCGCCCGACGGGTGTTTCTGCTTTCGCTCAGCCTGTTTAGCATCGGCGCGCTGGCAACAGGGATGGCCGACTCATTGCTAAATCTGGTTCTGTGGCGCGTCCTGCAGGGAATGGGCGGTGGACTGTTGATTCCAATAGGTCAGGCATTAACCTGGCAGCAGTTTAAGACTCACGAGCGGGCAAAGCTCTCTGCCGCGGTGATGCTGGTCGGGCTACTGGCGCCGGCGTGCTCCCCGGCGCTGGGAGGTCTTCTGGTGCAATCACTTAGCTGGCGCTGGGTCTTCCTTGCCAGCCTGCCGATAGCCCTTCTGACGTTAGCGCTGGCCGCGTTGTGGCTAAAAGAAGAGAGAAGCGTTGTGCGAGCGGGAGGTTTATTACCGCTCGCTTTACTGCGTGACCCGCTGCTGCGTTTTTCTATGCTGGTGTATCTCTGCGTGCCGGGGACGTTTATCGGAATTAACGTCGTCGGGATGTTTTATTTGCAAAGCGTAACGGGGTTGTCACCCTCCGCTATCGGCGCCCTGATGCTGCCCTGGTCACTGGCCTCTTTCGTGGCGATCGTCACGACCGGTCGCTATTTTAATCGTCTCGGCCCCCGCCCTCTGATTGCGGCCGGCTGCCTGCTTCAGGCCGCCGGGATCGTCGCGCTGGCCAGCGTTAATTCACCAACCGCCAGCAGCACGCTGATCGCGGCATTTGTCTTAATGGGCGCAGGCGGCAGTCTGTGCAGCAGTACGGCCCAAAGCAGCGCGTTTCTTAATGTGGCTAACTGCGATATGCCGGACGCCAGCGCGCTGTGGAACCTCAATCGTCAGCTGAGTTTCCTGATTGGCGCTGCGCTGCTGGCGGGGTTATTGAGCGCATTTTTGCTTTACTGGCCAGCACCGCAGGCCTGGCGTGGCGTGTTTATCGCCGCCGCTATTTTTACGCTGCTGCCGCTGCTGCGCTGCCTTAGATTTGATAACCGGGCGATAATCATGCGCCTGCACGGTAAAACGGAGAACAAATGAGTCGCTATATTGAAGAAGTCATTGCCGCCCATGTGGCCATTGAAGCCTGGCTGAATCAGGGAACTGGCAGCATCGAAGGGTTAATGCAGCGCTTCAGCGCGGAATTTACCATGATCCCGATTAACGGGACACGCATGGACCAGCAGGCAGTCAGCGCTTTTTTTCAAGGGTCACGCGCCAGCCGCCCCGGCTTAAAAATCGTCATTGATAGCGCCGCGATGCTTGCCGAATGGCACGATGGGGCCGCGGTGATATATCGGGAAACGCACGTTTTACCCGGCAAAGCGGATACGGCGCGCTGGTCAACGGCGCTTTTCCGCCAGCAGGAGGGGGAGATAAGCTGGCTGCATCTCCACGAAACGGCCCGGATATAGAGAGCAGACGCTGAAAAAGAAAAAGGCCCAATCGAAAAACGATTGAGCCTTTTTAACGAAAGGTGTCTTACTCGCGGAACAGCGCTTCGATGTTCAGCCCCTGGCTTTGCAGAATCTCCCGCAGACGGCGGAGACCTTCAACCTGGATCTGACGCACGCGTTCGCGGGTCAGGCCAATTTCACGGCCAACATCCTCAAGCGTCGCGGCTTCATAGCCCAGCAGGCCAAAGCGACGAGCCAGCACTTCACGCTGCTTGGCGTTCAGTTCGAACAGCCATTTGACGATGCTTTGTTTCATATCATCGTCCTGCGTGGTGTCTTCCGGGCCGTTGTCTTTTTCATCGGCCAGGATGTCCAGCAGCGCTTTTTCCGAGTCGCCACCCAGCGGAGTATCCACTGAGGTAATGCGCTCGTTCAGACGCAGCATGCGGCTTACGTCATCAACTGGCTTATCCAGCTGTTCGGCTATCTCTTCGGCGCTCGGCTCGTGGTCCAGCTTGTGGGACAACTCGCGCGCGGTACGCAGATAGACGTTCAGCTCTTTGACGATGTGGATAGGTAAACGAATGGTACGGGTTTGGTTCATAATTGCCCGCTCAATCGTTTGGCGAATCCACCAGGTCGCGTAAGTTGAAAAACGGAACCCACGTTCCGGGTCAAACTTCTCAACTGCGCGAATCAGCCCCAGGTTACCTTCTTCAATCAGGTCCAGCAGAGCCAGACCACGATTGCCGTAACGGCGGGCAATCTTGACAACCAGACGCAGGTTACTTTCGATCATCCGGCGGCGTGACGCAACGTCACCACGCAGCGCGCGACGGGCAAAATAAACCTCTTCTTCGGCAGTCAGCAGTGGGGAATAACCAATCTCTCCGAGATAAAGCTGCGTCGCATCAAGCACCCGTTGGGTTGCTCCCTGCGAAAGAAGCTCTTCCTCAGCCAGATCGCTATCACTGGGTTCCTCTTCAACTAAGGCTTTCTCGTCAAAAACCTCGACTCCGTTCTCATCAAATTCCGCGTCTTCATTTAAATCATGAACTTTCAGCGTATTCTGACTCATAAAGATGGCTCCTACCCGTGATCCCTGAGCAAAGCACTTTGGCTAAATATCACTCGAAGGACGCCCGGACGATAACCTTTATGCCCCGTTAAAGAAGACATCGTTGCCGCCCTGGCGCCTTTCTTAGCAATACTGAGCTATCCGTACTTTGCCAAATTATCGCTGCGGTAAATACTGCAGCGGGTTGACGGATTTCCCCTTGTAACGAATTTCAAAATGCAATCGTGTCGAACTAGTACCTGTGCTACCCATGGTAGCGATCTTCTGCCCCGCCTTGATATCTTGTTGCTCTTTTACGAGCATCGTATCGTTATGGGCGTAGGCGCTCAGGTAATCATCGTTATGTTTGATGATAATAAGATTACCGTAACCGCGCAGTGCGTTACCGGCATAGACGACGCGCCCATCTGCGGTCGCGACAATAGCCTGTCCTTTACTGCCTGCAATATCAATACCTTTATTGCCACCTTCGGCCCCACTAAAGTTCTCGATAACCTTGCCATCAGTCGGCCAGCGCCATGAAGAGATCGGCGAACTGGTAGACGTACTGCTTGCAGTCGATTGGGTGGTGCTGACAGCTGGAGCCGTAACTGGCGCGACGGTTGTCGTCGTCGCGGGCTTGTTGTTCGGCAACATCTTATTAGCACTCTGTTCACCTGAAGATTCAGAATACGTAATAGTTGGTTGTGACGCAACTACCGCGGTGGATTTTTGTGCAGAATTTGCGCTCAACATTCCACCATTACTGGCCTTCACGCTCGCCTGGGCAACAGGATTATCACCGGTAATCGGCTGGCCGGATGCATTGCCAACCTGCAACGTCTGACCGACGTTCAAAGCGTACGGTGCCGGGATATTATTGCGCTGCGCCAGGTCGCGGAAATCGTTCCCGGTAACCCACGCAATGTAGAATAGCGTGTCGCCGCGTTTAACAGTATAGGTGCTGCCGCCGGTATAGCTACCTTTCGGAATATCCCCATACTTACGGTTGTAGACGATTTTGCCGTTTACCGTTTGCACAGGCTCCTGAGCCATCGGCTGGATCTGCACAGGCTGCGTCTGTACCGGCTGAGTTTGTACCGGACGAGCCTGCGGCGCGGTATTGGTCGGAGGCGTGATCAGCATCCCGGAATTGGTGCCCGAAGACGAAGCCCCGCCAGCCGTGCTGACCGGCGCAGGCGGATTGTTGGAACTGCTGCAGCCTGCCAGCCAGAGTGACACCAGTGACAAAGCCGCAATGCGGCTTAAGGTAAATTTTGGGCTTCCCGCGCTCATTTATCCCCCAGGAATATGTTAACTACCAATATCTTGCTCACCGGACGGTGCCCGGCCAGGACACGAAAAATGCGTCCACCCTATGCCTAAATGCAGGCAAAAAAACCTGGAATAATCCGGTTCAGGCCAGCTCCCCTTTAACGAGGGGAACAAAGCGCACGGCCTCGACGGTGTCAATGACAAACTCATTGCCGCGTCGACGGATGCGCTTTAAAAACTGGTGCTCTTCGCCTACCGGCAGCACCAGCACGCCGCCATCGTCTAATTGCGCCAGCAGTGCGGCCGGGATTTCCGGCGGCGCTGCGGTCACAATAATCGCGTCAAACGGCGCGCGTGCCTGCCAACCCTGCCATCCATCACCGTGACGGGTTGAAACATTATGTAAATCAAGTTGTTTCAGACGACGGCGCGCGTGCCACTGCAGGCTCTTAATACGCTCGACCGAGCAAACGTGGTGCACGAGGTGCGCCAGAATTGCCGTCTGATAACCAGAGCCGGTGCCGATTTCCAGCACCCTTGACTCCGGCGTAAGCGTCAGAAGCTCGGTCATCCTCGCCACCATATAGGGCTGCGAAATAGTTTGCCCCTGGCCAATCGGCAATGCCGTGTTTTCCCACGCCTTATGTTCAAAGGCTTCATCAACAAACTTTTCTCGCGGCACCTGCGCGATAGCGTCCAGCACGCGCTCGTCGACAATGCCCTGAGTGCGAAGCTGATTGAGAAGACTTTCAACACGTTTGCTTACCATTGTGTATCAACCCCAACGCGATCGAGCCAGCCGCTAACCACCTCATGCGCGCTGTGGGCGGTTAAATCGACATGGAGCGGCGTGACCGAGACATAGCCTTCATCCACCGCGGCAAAGTCGGTATCCGGACCGGCGTCGTACTTTTCCCCCGGAGGACCGATCCAGTACAGCGTATTGCCGCGCGGATCTTTCTGCGGAATGACCTGATCGGAAGGATGGCGGCTGCCGCAGCGGGTAACGCGAATACCTTTTATCTGATCAAGCGGAAGATCCGGGACGTTGATATTGAGAATGCGCCCGGTACGCAGCGGTTCGCGGCTTAATGCCCGGAGAATCGAGCTGGTGACCGCAGCGGCGGTCTCATAGTGTTGGTAGCCGTTTAGCGAAACGGCCAGCGCCGGAAAGCCCAGATGACGGCCTTCCATGGCGGCGGCAACGGTGCCGGAATAGATGACGTCGTCGCCAAGGTTGGGCCCGGCGTTAATGCCGGAGACCACAATATCCGGACGCGGCCGCATCAGGGCGTTGACGCCGAGGTAGACACAGTCCGTCGGCGTGCCCATCTGCACGGCGATATCGCCGTTGTCGAAAGTGAAAGTGCGTAGCGAAGACTCCAGCGTCAGGGAATTCGACGCCCCGCTGCGGTTACGATCGGGTGCAACTATCTGAACCTCAGCGAATTCCCGTAAGGCCTTCGCCAGGGTCTGAATGCCCGGCGCGTGGATCCCGTCATCGTTACTCAGCAATATTCGCATAGTCACCCGTTGTATTGATAAGCTCCCTTACTACGCTGGTGGCGAAGCTGCCTGCGGGCAGCCAGAAACGCAGTTCAACGGTAACGTCATCCCACCAGTTCCAGCTCATCTGCTGGGGATAAAGCAGCATCGCCCGGCGGGCGGCCTCTACTTTTTCACGCACCAGCAGCGTCTGTAGCTGCGTCTCTTCAACGACGGCCGCCTGTTCGGCGGCCAGCGCGTCCCGCTGGCTGCCCCAGTCGCCGCTGCCTACAAGCGCAGCGGTAATCATCAGTTCGCGATTATTTACCCGCGCCTGGAGCTCCGTCAGTTCTTCAGAAGTCGCAACGAACCAGCTTCCGCGCCCCGCTAATTGTAGCGCATCGCCATCAACAACCTGATTAAATTCCGGTTTTTTTAATCTAATACCAACCTGTTGATTAAACAATGCGCTGCGGGCCGCCGACAACCAAAAACTGCGTTTATTGCGATCGCGCACCGGCGCGCCGCTCTCGGCCCAGCGCAGCGCCCCCAGCAGGTTACTGCCGCCGATACCGAAGCGCTGGGCGCCAAAATAGTTGGGTACGCCATGCTCAGCAATCGCCTGTAAACGCGTTTCGACATCGTCGCGATCGCTGATTTCGCGCAGCACCAGCGTAAACTGGTTCCCCTTCAGCGCCCCGAGGCGCAGCTTGCGCTTATGGCGCGCGTACTCCAGTACCTGACAGCCTTCAAGCTGGAATTTGCTCAGGTCGGGCATCTCTTTGCCCGGCACTCGGGCGCACAGCCACTGTTCAGTCACCGCATGTTTGTCTTTCTGCCCGGCAAAGCTCACTTCGCGCGCATGAATTTTAAGGAATTTGGCCAACGCGTCAGCGACAAAACGGGTATTGCAGCCGTTTTTCAGAATACGCACCAGCACATGTTCGCCTTCGCAATCGGGCGCAAAGCCGAGATCCTCAACCACTACAAAGTCTTCCGGATTGGCTTTTAGCAGCCCCTGGCTCAGCGGTTTTCCATGCAGATAAGTGAGTTCGTCAAAAGCGATCATTTCTCCGCCTTACGCAGCAGCGCCACCGCTTCACAGGCGATGCCTTCGCCACGGCCGGTAAAGCCCAGCTTTTCAGTGGTGGTGGCTTTGACGTTAACATCGTCCATATGGCAGCCGAGGTCTTCAGCAATAAAGATGCGCATCTGGGGAATATGCGGCAGCATTTTCGGCGCCTGGGCGATGATGGTGACGTCAACGTTGCCAAGGGTAAAGCCTTTTGCCTGGATGCGCCGCCACGCTTCGCGCAGCAGTTCGCGGCTATCGGCCCCCTTAAAGGCCGGGTCGGTATCCGGGAACAGCTTGCCGATGTCGCCCAGCGCCGCCGCGCCCAACAGCGCATCGGTCAGCGCGTGCAGCGCGACGTCGCCGTCGGAATGCGCCAGCAGCCCTTTTTCATAAGGTACGCGCACGCCGCCGATGATGATGGGGCCTTCACCGCCAAAAGCGTGTACGTCAAAACCGTGTCCAATTCGCATTAAGCCTTCTCCTGGTGTCGGGAACGGGTAAGGTAAAATTCGGCCAGCGCCAGGTCTTCCGGGCGCGTCACTTTAATATTATCAGCTCGTCCGGCGACCAGCTCAGGATGAAAGCCGCAGTACTCCAGCGCCGAGGCTTCATCGGTGATGGTCGCCCCTTCATTAAGCGCCCGCGTCAGGCAATCAACAAGCAGTTCGCGAGGGAAAAATTGTGGCGTCAGCGCATGCCATAAATCGTTGCGTTCGACGGTATGGGCAATAGCCGCCCTGCCCGGCTCCGCGCGTTTCATGGTATCGCGAACCGGAGCGGCCAGAATGCCGCCCGTTCGGCTGGTCTCACAGAGTTGAAGCAGGCGGCTGAGATCGTCCTGGTGCAGGCAGGGGCGCGCGGCATCGTGTACCAGCACCCAATCGGCCTCGCTAAGAGCCTTCAGGCCCGCAAGGACGGAGTCCGCACGTTCTGTACCGCCATCAACAACGGTGATCTGAGGATGATTCGCCAACGGCAGCTGGCTAAAGCGCTCGTCTCCCGGGCTGACGGCAATCACCACCCGCTGTATACGCGAGTTTGCCAACAGTGCGGCGACCGCGTGTTCGAGAATCGTTTTGTTACCGATAGAGAGATATTGTTTCGGGCATTCCGTTTGCATGCGGCGGCCAAAACCGGCTGCCGGCACCACGGCGCAAACGCCCGGAAAAGTGGCTGCCATGTTGTAATCCTGGGCCTGTTTATCGATTATTCTGCTGTTGCCCCGCGGCCTGGTTGCGTTTCGACGCATCCGGCACCAGACGATAAAACGTTTCGCCCGGGCGGGTCATACTGAGTTCATTGCGCGCGCGCTCTTCGATAGCTTCCTGGCCGCCGTTGAGATCGTCAATTTCGGCGAACAGCTGATCGTTGCGTGCTTTTAATTTAGCGTTAGTTGCCTGCTGCGCGGAGACATCGTCATTAACCCGGCTATAGTCATGCAGACCATTTTTGCCGAACCACAGCGAGTACTGTAGCCAGACCAGCAAAGCCAATAACAGCAGCGTTAGTTTACCCATCCTGCCCCCTGAAAAACGGCATCATCATCCCATAACTCGCCCGAGTTCTCTACTCTGGCGCGCGGACGACGCCGCGTAACGCGGGGACTGTACCACATTTTTACCGTTGATACCCAGGTCAGATTCATTCGTGAAAAGACTACCCCAGTAGCCAGAGGAACAGCAGACCGAACATCAGCCCGACGGTCAGAATCGTCGCGCAGACGCTGTACTGAAGTTTGCCGTCCAGCAGCGAATGCAGCGCGATGCCAACCACAACGGCAACCGGCATCAGCGCCAGGAAGAACGGCCAGGTGTAGAGGAGAAAAAATAGCGTGTTACTGCCATAGATCAGGAAGGGAATACCCAGCGCCAGCAGCCATGAAATAAAGCCCACGGCCGCCCCCGACAGAGACCACGTGGTCTCGTCGCTGGCGGCCGGCGGCGGTTCTGAACGAATAATACTGAGGTTCTGGGTATTGCGCATATCGAATCCTGTTGACCTGGCGACCGGCATCATTCGCTGATGCCGCCGCCGTTTCAGGATCTGATAATATCGCTCTGTCGTAGCAGGTCTAATAGTTGGTGCACCAAATTTGTTACCAATTGTTCACCGTCGAGGTGAATTTCTGCCCTCTCCGGGGATTCATACACTGAATCGATCCCGGTAAAGTTGCGCAATTCCCCGGCCCGCGCCTTCTTGTACAGGCCCTTCGGATCCCGCGCTTCGCAGATCGCTAACGGCGTATCGACAAACACTTCGATAAAGCGCCCTTCCCCTATACGTTCGCGCACCATTTGTCGCTCTGCGCGATGCGGAGATATAAACGCCGTCAATACAACCAGCCCGGCATCGACCATCAGCTTCGCCACTTCCCCCACGCGGCGAATGTTTTCTTTGCGGTCGTCGTCGCTGAAGCCAAGATCGCTGCACAGGCCGTGACGCACATTATCGCCATCCAGTAACCAGGTGCTCACGCCGAGCCGATGCAGCTCCTCTTCCAGCGCGCCGGCAATGGTTGATTTTCCCGAACCGGAAAGTCCCGTAAACCAGACCACTGCGCCTTTATGCCCATGCAGCGCTTCTCGATCTTTACGTGTTACCTTATGGTCATGCCAGACGACGTTTTCGTCATGTCGGGCCATTACTTGCCTCCCAGCAGGTCGCGAGCGTCCCAGTGCGGGAAGTGCTTGCGAATAAGCTGGTTCAGCTCAAGCTCAAACGCGCTGTACTGTGAAGCGCTCGCCTGAACCCGTTCATGGGGTTCATGAACCATACCAGCGCCAACGGTGACGTTGGTCAAACGGTCGATAAAGATCAGGCCCCCGGTAACCGGGTTATCCTGGTATTTATCCAGCACCAGCGGCTCGTCAAAAGTGAGATCGACCAGCCCGATGCCGTTCAGGGGCAGCGTTTCCACTTCGCGCTGGGTCAGGTTGTTGATATCCACCTGGTAGCGAACGTTATCAACGCGGGCGCGAGTTTTCTTACCGGCGATTTTAATGTCGTAGCTTTGGCCCGGGGTCAGCGCCTGCTCCGCCATCCATACCACATCGATGCTGGCGCTTTGTACTGCGGGCAGAGAAACTGCCGCATCGACCAGCAGATCGCCACGGCTGATATCAATTTCATCCTTCAGCACGAGGGTGATCGCTTCCCCGGCCGCCGCTTCTGGCAGATCGCCGTCGAAGGTGACGATGCGCGCAACGGTGGATTCCACTCCGGACGGGAGCACCTTAAGACGCTGCCCTACGCTCACGCTACCGGAGGCCACCGTCCCGGAAAATCCGCGGAAGTCGAGGTTCGGGCGGTTTACGTACTGTACCGGGAAGCGCAGCGGCTGGCTTTCCACCACGCGCTGAATCTCAACGGTTTCCAGCACTTCCAGCAGCGTCGGACCGCTGTACCACGGCATTTTCTCACTCTGGCTGGCGACGTTGTCCCCTTCCAGGGCAGAAAGCGGAACAAAGCGAATGTCGAGATCGCCAGGCAGCTGCTCCGCAAAGGTCAGATACGCTTCGCGGATGGTGTTGAAAGTCTCTTCGCTAAACTCGACGAGATCCATTTTGTTCACCGCCACCACCAGGTGTTTGATCCCCAGCAGTGTCGAAATAAAGCTGTGACGACGGGTTTGATCGAGCACGCCTTTGCGGGCGTCGATCAGCAGGATCGCCAGTTCGCAGGTTGATGCACCGGTCGCCATATTACGGGTGTACTGCTCGTGCCCCGGCGTATCGGCGATAATAAACTTGCGCTTCTCGGTAGAGAAATAGCGATAGGCGACGTCGATGGTGATGCCCTGCTCGCGCTCGGCCTGCAGGCCATCCACCAGCAGCGCCAGATCCAATTTTTCGCCCTGCGTACCGTGACGTTTGCTGTCATTATGCAGAGATGAGAGCTGATCTTCGTAAATCTGTCGGGTATCGTGCAGCAATCGACCAATCAGCGTGCTTTTACCGTCATCAACGCTGCCGCAGGTCAGAAAGCGCAGCAGGCTTTTGTGCTGCTGGGCGTGCAGATAGGCTTCTACGCCGCCTTCATCAGCAATTTGTTGTGCAATCGTAGTGTTCATGGCGGCTCCTTAGAAATAACCCTGACGTTTCTTCAGCTCCATGGAGCCTGCCTGGTCGCGGTCAATCACGCGCCCCTGTCGTTCGCTGGTGGTCGACACCAGCATCTCTTCGATGATCTCCGGCAGCGTTTGCGCATTGGACTCCACCGCGCCGGTCAGCGGCCAGCAGCCAAGGGTACGGAAGCGCACCATCTGTTTTTTGATCATCTCGCCGGGCTGCAGATTAATGCGATCGTCATCGATCATCATCAGCATCCCGTCGCGCTCCAGCACCGGACGCTCTGCCGCCAGGTACAGCGGAACAATTTCAATATTTTCCAGATAGATGTACTGCCAGATATCCAGCTCGGTCCAGTTGGAGAGCGGGAACACGCGGATGCTTTCACCTTTGTTAATCTGGCCGTTATAGTTGTGCCACAGTTCCGGGCGCTGGTTTTTTGGGTCCCAGCGATGGAAGCGGTCGCGGAAGGAGTAAATACGCTCCTTGGCGCGAGATTTCTCTTCATCGCGACGCGCGCCGCCGAACGCGGCATCGAAGCCGTATTTGTTCAGCGCCTGCTTAAGGCCTTCGGTTTTCATGATATCGGTATGTTTGGCGCTGCCGTGAACGAACGGGTTAATCCCCATCGCCACCCCTTCCGGATTTTTATGCACCAGCAGTTCGCAGCCGTAGGCTTTAGCGGTACGGTCGCGGAACTCGTACATTTCGCGGAATTTCCAGCCGGTATCAACGTGCAGCAGCGGGAACGGCAGAGTTCCTGGATAAAACGCTTTACGCGCCAGATGCAGCATTACGCTGGAGTCTTTACCGATGGAGTACATCATCACCGGGTTAGAGAATTCGGCGGCCACCTCACGAATAATATGGATGCTTTCCGCCTCCAGTTGCCGCAGGTGAGTAAGTCGTTTTTGGTCCATAACCGTTCCTTAAGCCAGATTTACTACAGAAGCCTTAAAGGCGTCTGAGGATGAGGTGTGTTGAAACCAGGCAAGCTGATGATGTAATCGCACCACTTCGCCCACTACCAGCAGCGCGGGCATCGGGGCATCTTTCGCCAGGTTTTCGAGTTGTTGTAATGTGCCGGTCCGGGTTTGCTGATCGGCGCGAGTACCCCGCGAGATCACCGCCACCGGGGTGTCGCCCGCGCGACCGTTAGCGATCAGCTGAGCGCTGATTTCCGCCGCTTTCAGGCTGCCCATATAAATCGCCAGGGTCTGGCCGCTTTGCGCCAGCCGAGTCCAGTTGAGCGGGGAGTTTTCCGCACCGAAGTGCCCGGTAATAAAAGTTGCGCTTTGCGCGTAATCGCGGTGGGTCAGCGGGATCCCGGCATAAGCCGTGGCGCCAGCCGCTGCCGTCACGCCCGGGACAACCTGAAACGGAATACCGGCTTCAGCTGCAGCCTGCAGCTCTTCGCCGCCGCGCCCGAAAATAAACGGGTCGCCGCCTTTCAGGCGAATCACCGTATTGCCCGCTTTCGCCGCCTCTACCAGCATGCGGTTAATGTCCTGCTGCGGTACGGAGACGCCGGCGGCGCTTTTACCCACGCAGATTGTCTCCGCGTCGCGACGCACCAGCTCGCGGACTTCCGGCGTGACCAGATTGTCGTAAAACACCACATCCGCCTGCTGGATAGCCTGCAGGCCGCGCAGGGTCAGCAGTCCGGCATCGCCAGGCCCCGCGCCGACGAGGATAATTTCACCGAGCCGCTTTTCCGGCTGTCGGAGCTCATCTTCCAGCGCCTTTTCCGCTTCGGCTTTATTGCCCGCCAGCATCAGGCTGGCAAAGCGGCCGGTAAACACGCGTTCCCAAAAACGACGGCGTTCGGCAGTGGTTTTCAGATGGGTTTTAATATGATGACGCCAGTAGCTCGCCGTTTCGGCCAGCCGCCCCAGGTTGGTGGGCAGCAGCGCTTCGATTTTTTCGCGCAAAATTCGCGACAGCACCGGCGCTTTGCCGCTGGAAGAGATAGCCACCAGCAGCGGAGAACGATCGACGATTGACGGGAAAACAAACGAGCACAGCGCCTGATTATCAACCACGTTGACCAGCCGGTAGCGCGCGTTGGCCGCGGCATAAACGCGCTGGTTCAGCGCGTCATCTTCGGTAGCGGCAATCACCAGGAATACGTTATCAAGCTGCTGCTCTTCAAATTCGGTGGCCCGCCACTGAATTTCCTGACGCTCAACCTTGTCGGCAAGTTCCGGAATTAGCGCGTCGGCGACAATCTGTACCTTCGCTTCAGCACGCAGCAGAAAGGTGATCTTGCGCGCGGCAATCTCGCCGCCGCCGATCACCAGTACGGGTCTCTCTTTCACTTCGGCAAATATCGGCAAGTATTCCACTGCGCAACAACTCTCTTACAATCAGCAATAGAGCGACTATAGGGTGCGGTTTAGAGCAAATGAAATTACGAAATGGAATGAGTTGTGACTCAAAAGAATAACGGCCTGGAAAAGCTAATATCAAAAAGTGCTTAACACGCGGTTTTTCCACCATTTAAGAGCGATTGAAATTGTTTAACCCCGATCACAGTTTCATACTACGCGGGTGAAATTGTTTTAAGTGCTAAAGGACCCCCCTATGTTTTCCGCATTGTGCCGTCGCCTGCTTCCCCTGGCGTTGAGCGCAGGTTTTGTCTTCACCGCCGCCCCGGCAATAAGCGCTCTGGGCGACACCGCCAATGCTCAGGCTCGTCACATCGCTACCTTTTTTCCCGGAAGAATGACCGGTTCGCCCGCTGAGATGCTGTCGGCAGATTATTTGCGTCAGCAGTTCACGCAAATGGGCTACGAGAGCGATATTCGCAGTTTTAATACCCGATACATTTACACCAACAACGATAATCGCAAAAACTGGCAAAACGTCACCGGCAGCACGGTTATCGCCGCGCATGAGGGGAAAGATCGCCAGCAAATCATCATCATGGCCCATCTCGATACCTACGCGCCGCAGACCGATGCCGACATAGAAAATAACCTCGGCGGCCTGACGCTGCAGGGCATCGATGATAACGCCCTCGGTCTGGGGGTCATGCTGGAACTTGCTGAGCAGTTAAAGAACATCCCTACGCGTTATGGTATTCGCTTCGTCGCCACCAGCGGTGAAGAAGAGGGTCGTCTGGGTGCGCAGAATATGCTTAAGCGTATGAGCGACGCGGAGAAGAAAAATACCCTATTGGTCATTAACCTCGATAATCTGGTGGTGGGCGATAAGCTCTATTTTAATAGCGGCCGCAGCACGCCATCCTCGGTGCGCAAGCTCACCCGCGACCGGGCGCTGGCTATCGCTCGTAGTAAAGGTATTAGCGCCGCCAGCAATCCTGGCCTGAATCCTGACTATCCAAAAGGGACCGGCTGCTGTAATGATGCCAGCGTGTTTGACGAAGCCGGGATCCCGGTATTGACCGTCGAAGCCACCAACTGGTCTCTGGGACGCAAAGATGGCTACCAGCAGCGCGCCAAATCTCGTTCGTTCCCGGACGGTACCAGCTGGCACAACGTTCAGCTGGATAACCAGCAGTATATTGATAAAGCCCTGCCGGGCCGTATTGCTCAGCGCAGCCGCGATGTGATGAGGGTTATGCTGCCGCTGGTGAAAGAGCTGGCGAAGGCGGAGAAGAGACCCGCCTCAAAATAGACTAACGATAAAGTGCGGCAACAAGGACTGTCGCCATGATGCGTTTTCATTTTTTAATACCGTTGTTCCTGCTACTGGCTGTCAGCATGCGCTCCATCGCCGACAGCCAGGTCTATATCTGGGGAGCTGAAAAAACGCTGCCCCGAACCTGTTCAGATAACAAATACGCCACCACTGACCTCTCACCTCTGTCAAATTATACCTGAGGTGAATGGAGTATTTCGGAGTCCCATAAGTCGTTGAGCGCATTTGCGATGCGCTCGCGCCTGGCCGTTTCCGTTGCCTGCCAGCGCTGTTTAACCAGGGGTTTAAGCTGCGCGATAAACTCATGCGTGGGCGCTGGCAGACTGCTTTCGTCAATGGGAATTTCTTGCCCGGTATCACGGTTAAAGACCTTTACACCGTAGGTTGGCACATGAGCAAAAATGGCCTTATCCTGCAGCGCCTCGCTAATACCTGACATCGTTTGCCCATCAAAGCGCAGCTGGACGGCCTTGCTCCACTTATCGCCAAAATAGATCATTCTGGATAAAAAGTAGCTGCCAAAAGGCTCTCTGACGCCGCTTTCCGAGTGCATAAACCAGGCCCGGGAATCATGGATATAGTTATCATACAGAGTGATCAGCCCGCTGATTTTATCGTTCTGCTCTCGTTTCAACAGGCACGGCTCAATATGCTGACGGAATCTGTACTCGCCCGCCTGCTTAAATCGCAGATATTCATAGGCTTCATTCTGATGGGTATAAAAGTAGGCCGCCTGGGCGAGCAGTGGATCCAGTATCTGTAGATTTGCCGCCGTCGTGCTTATCTCCCATGAAAAGCCGGTTTCGGCACTTGCGGCAATAGTGCAGGTGGCCGAATCGATCGCCCCCTGCGCTTTCTGCTTCATCGCCGGTTTAAACAGCGCCTGGGGGCGAGCTTTACGCATGTAGTCCGCCGCAAACTCGGTGGCGGCTTCCCAAAGCTGACCGCGGGCGTTGTTGGCATCGAACAACGGTTGCCCAACAAGCTCCGGGCCAGGGAACCAATTTTCATCGCCCCTGTGTCTGGACGCCTCTTTATTACGCGCCTGCGCTATCGCCTCAGCTTTGCATTGCAAAAGCGACCACTCACGGGCAAGGGCGCGCTGCGCCTGTTGGCTGAACCCTGCCGCATACGGCTGGGCGGTAATCTCCGGGTGCTGGGCCGCATGCTGGAAGAAGGGCTGCGACGTGAGATTTATTGGCGATGTCCTGGGTGAAGCAAAACGTGCGATACGCCAGCCGGTCATCCAGATCATTTCCGCTTCCAGCATCTCTTCCAGACAGACTGACTCAAAACGAAACGGCGCGTAGATAGCATCGTCAGACAGCGGATCCTCCTGCTGATTGTCAAGGGAGAGGGTCGATCGCCAGTTGTTAAAGGTGTCTACCAGTCCGGGATAAAAATCAAATTCCCCAACTGAAGCAAAACTCATTTCCCGAAAGATATACATTTGCCTGAAATCCGGGTGCAACAGGGCAAAAACATCAGGATGAAACGACAGCGGCGCCCCGGCATCCATCGCGGCAGCATACATATCATGCAGAGTAATTTGCGATAACAGATCGCCCGCACCGCCCCGGCCCTTGCCCTGATCCCCACAGGGGTATCCCCCGCCAACGTCGGAGTGCATACCGGGGTAGACCACTTCCTGAGTCTGGGATAAATAGCTGCCAGCGGCGGTACGGATGGAGTCCAGCGAAAATGCCTGACGCTGCTCGTGAGCAGCCACCAGATGATAGCAGCGCTTGATTAACCCTGACTGCGTCAGCGGCTGCGTCTGCTCCGCCCAGCCGTTGTGACCGGTAAAGCCCGGAACCACATTGGCAATTCCCACTGCCGGCACGGTATCAAAGAGGCCTAAAAATTCCACCGAAACCTTCACGCCGAGCAGCGTTCCTGCCGGGAAACCGAGTAGTCCTTCGGCCAGCGCTTCATCCAGCCAGCTGACAAAAGCGCGGGCTTCTGCCGCGCCGCGGGAAAAACCGTACACAAACAGCTTTATCGCTGCCGTCTTGCACTGCGCGCGCACGAATTTTTCCTGCACCAGCCTTAAGAGTTGTTCAAACATACGCAGCCGCATCCGCATCTGACCAGGCATTGTCTTCCGCGAGTCCAGATAGGCCTGGTTTACTTTTTCACGGTTGTAAGACATCGCCGCGCTGCCAGCGAATAACCCCAGTTCCACAGCCGCCGAAGTGCTGGAGCTGTTCATCGCCTGAACCGCCCTTTTCATTATGCCGTTGCCGAGGAAATTTTTTGTCACGGTATGGTTCAGGGCATTACAAAGCTGCACCATCCCCCAGTTGATACGGTCCTCGCCGCCGACAGCAAACTGCAGTCCCGACGAATAATAGTCATAGGTACCAATCTGCGGAAAAGGCGTACCAACGCCGGGAATATAGAAGGCGTAAAATCCACGCTCATTTGCCATGAGATCATCAGGCGCGCAGGCACGGTATAGTTTTGCCACGTTCGACGGGTGCGGCGGCATGCAGGCGGTATCTTTTAGCGCATTATTATTGGTACCGTCAAAAAACAGGCTGATATGCAGGCTCTTACAGCAGGGGCTGCTTTTTTGCCGGCGGGACTCCTGGCGAAATAATGCCTCCTCCCTGTCGATTTTGATTATATTGGCGTTGACCTGCCGCTGGCTTAAAAGCAACCGGCCCTCTTTCGGAAAAGCGGGAGGAACCCAGCACGGATCGCCCGTAGTGGTAAGCTGATGATTGCCAAAATGTTTCTTAAAAGATTCGGTTATTGGGGACATTGGGCAGGCTCCGACTGACGGTAGGGATCTTTTATCGGGTGATCAGGATGGGTCGGCCCGTGGCAGGTGGCCGTTACTTTAATCTGCTGACAGGGCAAGAAATGCACCTGCAGGCCGCAGGAATCTTCATATTCGGGAATAGTGGCCACCGCTTTATAGTGGCGATAATTTGCTTCATGATCTTTCGCATAATCACGAAATTCTTTTGTTCCCATTGGGGGCATATTTTTGGGAAACGGGACAGGATCCACCTCCCACTCCACTACCACCTGCATATTGGGCCGCCATTTTTCCGGCAG
>NZ_KV793509.1:0-651 GCF_001808475.1 Klebsiella sp. HMSC09D12
CAACGCTTTCGTCTGGCATCGGGCTTTATATGACTGGTGCCGACGGTGAGGGTGGTTCTGAGGTTTATTCCGCAGCAACAACCAGGGACCAGGCCCGCATCGTGTTTGATGATGCTAAGCGCATGATTAAGCTGGCTCCTAAAACACTGGGCCGGTTGTTTGGTAGTAACAAGCTGAATATTCACCAGGAGCGGACGGGCTCAAAATTCGAACCTGTAGCCAGTGATGCGAATAACCTCGACGGCCTGAATATTCACTGCGGGATCGTTGATGAGCTGCACGCACATAAAACCCGTGACGTCTGGGAAGTTCTGGAAACGGCGACCGGTGCGCGCCTGCAGTCCCTTATTTTTGCAATCACCACTGCGGGTTTTAATAAGGAAGGTATCTGCTACGAGCAACGTGATTATGCAATCAAGGTTCTGAAGAACTTTGATAACCCTGACCCACTTTCCATTAAGGATGACAGCTATTTTGCGCTGATTTATACCCTGGATGAGGGGGACGATCCTTTCGACGAGGCAAACTGGCCGAAAGCAAATCCCGGCCTGGGGATATGTAAGCGTTGGGACGATATGCGCCGTCTGGCTAAAAAGGCGAAAGAGCAGGTGGCGGCGCGTGTCGGTTTTTTTACCAAGCATCTCAATATCT
>NZ_KV793509.1:671-1070 GCF_001808475.1 Klebsiella sp. HMSC09D12
GTTTTTTTACCAAGCATCTCAATATCTGGGTGCAAGGTGAAAAAGCATGGATGGATATGGCGCGCTGGGAAAAATGCCGTGACGACTGGGACGACTCCACTTCGGCCAACTGGTCAATGTGGCTCGGCGTTGACCTTTCCAACAAAATTGATATTTCAGCTGCAGTTAAAGTCTGGCTTGCTCCAAATGGCGATGTTTATGTCCGCTCCAGATTCTGGATACCTGAAGGTCGGCTGGAAGCCTGTTCCAAGCAGCAGGCGGACCTTTACAGAAAATGGAATCTCGCTGGATTCCTTGAGTTTACCGATGGCGATGTCGTTGACCATGCAGTAATTAAAGAGGAAACGATCGAATGGGCGCGAGGTGACTCGCTGAACGAGTTTGCATACGACCCGTGGA
>NZ_KV793509.1:1090-3161 GCF_001808475.1 Klebsiella sp. HMSC09D12
CAATGAAGGAAGTCGAGGCGAAAATTTACGCCGGGCGTTTTCATCACGATGGCAATCCAGTGATGACATGGATGATGTCAAACGTCACCGTCAAACCAGACAAAAACGAGAATATTTTCCCCAACAAGGCCACGCCTGAAAACAAAATTGACGGTCCTGTCGCGATGTTTATTGCGATGAGTCGCTTGCTTGTTAACGGCGGTGGTGAAGTTGACTTCCTGTCCACTATCGATCCTGACGAAGACCTTTTACTTCTATGAAAACTCTAATCACTGATGTTATCGGGCTTACCGGGTTCGGTTCGCTTGCTGCAGGCGTGTATCTCCAGTTCGGGCTGGCGATGTCTCTGATGATGTCGGGAACCCTGCTACTCATTTATGCGCTGTTAGCGGCAATGAGGGGGAATAATGCTGCTTGATGCTCTTTTTCGCAGTGAACCACTGGAAAACCCGGTTACTCCGATCACGAGTGAATCGGCAGAAACCGATAACGTGTTTGCCCGAGACGTATTTGTCAGCCCGCAAACGGCGATGAAGCTGGCTGCGGTGTATGCCTGTATTTACGTTATCTCTTCGAATATCGCTCAGATGCCACTGCATGTTATGCGGAAAACCAATAACAAGGTTGAAGCTGCCCGCGATCACCCTGTGTTTTACCTGGTTCACGATGAGCCGAATATGTGGCAGACCAGCTATAAGTGGCGTGAGTTAAAACAGCGTCATATTTTGGGCTGGGGGAATGGTTACACCTGGGTGAAGCGTTCCCGTCGTGGTGAAGTTTCCGGGCTGGAATGCTGCATGCCCTGGGAAACGACACTGCTTAACACGGGTGGTCGGTATACCTATGGCGTTTACAACGAAGAGGGGGCGTTTGCCGTCAATCCCGACGATATGGTGCATATCCGGGCGCTGGGTAACAACCAGAAAATGGGGCTTAGCCCAATCATGCAGCATGCCGAGACGATAGGCATGGGGATGAGCGGGCAGGCTTATACCAGTTCATTCTTCAACGGTAATGCGCGACCCGCTGGCATTATTTCGGTGAAAAGCCAGTTGAATGAAGAAAGCTGGGGGCGTTTAAAAAGCATGTGGCAAAAAGCTACAGCTGCTTTGCGCAGCCAGGAGAATAAAACAATGCTTCTCCCGGCAGAGCTGGATTACAAAGCGCTCACCGTTTCCCCGGTTGATGCCCAGATCATTGATATGTCGAAGCTGAATCGGTCGATGATTGCCGGGATATTTAATGTACCGGCGCACATGATTAACGATCTCGAAAAAGCCACTTTCTCAAATATTACGCAACAGGCCATTCAGTTTGTCCGCTACACGATCATGCCGTGGGTAACGAACTGGGAACAGGAACTCAATCGCCGCCTGTTCACCCGTGCTGAACTGGCCGCCGGGTATTACGTCAGGTTTAACCTGACAGGCCTGCTACGCGGGACCCCGCAGGAACGTGCTCAGTTCTACCACTTTGCGATCACTGATGGCTGGATGAGCCGCAATGAAGCGCGAGCCTTCGAAGACATGAATCCGGTAGATGGCCTGGATGAAATGCTGGTGAGCGTTAACGCCGCGAACCCCGCAGACGATTTTAAGGCACCTAAAACCGACGAGGAAAAGCCCAATGAATGACCGTGAAACGCGCTGTTACAGCGGGGAGGTCAGAGCCGAGCAACGCACCGATGAACCTACCCGCATTCTGGGCTATGGCTCGGTGTTCAACAGCCGTTCTGAACCCCTGTGGGGATTCCGTGAAATCATCAAGCCCGGAGCATTTGACGATGTGCTGAATGATGATGTTCGCGGGCTGTTTAACCATGACCCCAACTTTATTCTGGGACGGAGCGCTGCCGGGACGCTATCCCTGTCTGTCGATGAGCGCGGCCTGCGTTACGACATTACAGCGCCGGATACGCAAACTATCCGCGATCTGGTGCTGGCGCCGATGATGCGCGGTGACATTAACCAGTCATCTTTTGCCTTCCGGGTATCCCATGACGGTGAAAATTGGTACCAGGACGATGAAGGGATCGTTATTCGTGAAATATCGAAGTTTTCCCGGCTGTTTG
>NZ_KV793509.1:3181-6613 GCF_001808475.1 Klebsiella sp. HMSC09D12
ATGAAACTGCATGAAATGAAGCAAAAACGTAACATCATCGCCAAAGATATGCGTGCCCTGCATGACAAAATTGGCGATACACCCTGGACCGATGAGCAGCGTACTCAGTGGAACGCTGCAAAATCGGAGCTTGACGCTCTTGATGAGCGTATTGCACGCGAAGAGGAACTGCGCCGCCAGGATCAGGACTATATCCACGAAAACGAGCCGGAACAGCGCCAGCAGCAGAATCGTGATCCAGAAAACCCGGAAGCACAGGCTAACGAACGCCGTGCTGCGGCGTTTAATGCGTTTTTGCGCCGTGGTCTTGGCGAGATGAGCGCTGAAGAACGCCAGGCTTTAAAGGAGCTGCGTGCTCAGGGTACGACGCCGGATGAAAAAGGGGGTTACACCGTACCAACCCAGTTCCGCAATAAGATTGTTGAAGCACTGAAAGATTACGGTGGAATTGCCAGTGTGGCGCAAATTCTGAATACCGCCAACGGCCAGGACATTGACTGGGCAACCTCTGACGGTACTACTGAAGAAGGTGAACTGCTGG
This sequence comes from Klebsiella sp. HMSC09D12, assembly GCF_001808475.1. Taxonomy (NCBI): domain Bacteria; kingdom Pseudomonadati; phylum Pseudomonadota; class Gammaproteobacteria; order Enterobacterales; family Enterobacteriaceae; genus Klebsiella; species Klebsiella sp. HMSC09D12. The sequence continues at coordinate 3,723 of NZ_KV793509.1, forward strand.
GCGAAAACACTGAAACCAGTGAAGAAGACGTGTCTTTCGGCGGTGCAACGCTGGGGGCTAAAAAACTGTCCTCTAAAATCATTCGCGTATCCAATGAACTGCTCCAGGACAGCGGCGTAGATATCGAGGCGTTCCTGGCCGCGCGTATCGCCACTCGCATCGGACGTGGTGAAGCGAAGTATCTGGTATTAGGGACCGGCACCGGCACCCCGCTGCAGCCTAAAGGGTTAGCTGCGTCGGTAACTGGCACCAAAAATACCGCAGCAGCGACCACCTTTACCTGGAAAGAGCTGAACGCACTGAAGCACTCTGTCGACCCGGCATACCGTAACGGTCCAAAGGTGCGCTGGGCCTTTAACGATGCAACGTTGCAGCTGGTGGAGGAAATGGAGGACGGACAGGGCCGCCCGCTCTGGTTACCGAACATTATCGGTGGCGCACCTGCCACTGTTCTGCAGGTGCCGTATGTCGTTGACCAGGCTATTCCTGATATCGCGGCTGGTGCCAAATTTGCCTACTTCGGCGATTTTAACCGCTTTATCGTTCGTCGCGTCACTTACATGACGCTGAAACGACTGGTTGAGCGCTACGCAGAGTACGATCAGACTGGCTTCCTGGCCTTCCACCGCTTCGACTGCGTACTGGAAGATACTGGCGCGATTAAGGCGCTGGTGGGTAAACCGGCATCTGGCGGCTAAGGCAACAATCAGCTTCAACCTCCACCGCTCCGGCGGTTTTTTTATGCCCGCAGTTCGCTGCGGGCCAGGGAAAATATATGAGCACAACGATTGAGAAGTTACGGGCTCAGTGCCGGATTGATATCGACGACACCACGGAAGATGAGGTGCTTACGCTCTATTATGGTGCTGCGCGCCGAAAGGCGGAGAACTTCATCAACCGCCATCTTTATGAAGACGAAGTGCCGGAAACTGATCCTGACGGGCTGGTGATTGCTGACGACATTCTCCTGGCGTTGATGCTGCTTGTCGGGCACTGGTATGAAAACAGAGAAGAGTCGTCAGACGCAGCAAAAACCAGCATCCCATTTGGCTTTACATCACTGATAGAGCCGTACCGCTATATTCCGCTCTAGGAGGAATTATGCAGGCAGGACGATTACGGCATCGCGTCACTATTCAGAACTTCACAATATCAAAAACACCTTCCGGCCAGCCGGTAGAAAGCTGGACTGATGGAAAAACTATCTGGGCCGAGGTTAAAGGGATCAGCGGTAGGGAGCTGCTAGCCGCTGGCGTTGAGCGTGCTGATGCCACCATTCGCGTCTGGGTGCGTTTTCGTACAGACATATCAGCTTCTTCCCGTTTGAAAGTACTGAATGGCCCATACAAAGATGCGGTCCTGAATGTCACTGGGCCTCCGATTCCGGATATAAAAGGTACCCGGCTGGAAATTCTCTGCAAACAGGGGACCGAAAAATGATTGATGTGAATCTGGATTTTTCCGGTTTAGAGGATATCGCCCGAGACCTGCAAACCCTCAGCAAAGCGGAGAATAACAAAGTCCTCCGGGATTCGACCCGCGCCGGGGCCGAAGTTCTCCGGCAGGAAGTGATTGACAGGGCTCCTGAGAAAACCGGGAAGCTGAAGAAAAACGTTGTTGTCGTCACCCAGAAAAGCCGCCGACGCGGTGAAATTTCCTCGGGGGTGCATATTCGTGGTGTTAATCCGCGAACAGGGAACAGCGACAACACCATGAAGGCCAGCAACAAGCGGAATGCTTTTTACTGGCGCTTTGTCGAACTTGGGACTGCTACGGCTCAGGCACATCCCTTTGTACGTCCCGCGTTTGATACCCGGCAGGAAGAAGCTGCACAGGCAGCAATAAACCGAATGAACAAGGCGATCGATGAGGTGCTGGCGAAATGACAGAGGATGATCTCTATGACCTGCTGTCGCCGCTGGCAGACGGGCGGGTTTATCCGTATGTGGTGCCGCTTGGCAGCGACGATTTACCCGCTGTGGCCGCTCCTTACATTATTTTCTCGATACCGACTGATGTTGCCGGAGATGTGTTCTGTGGGCAGGCCGAATCGACGCTGCACATTCAGGTAGATGTGTGGGCCAAAACGAACGATGAGGCCAGGGCGTTGCGGCTTGAGGCCCTTTCCCGGCTGGAAGTGCTTTCGCCTACTGAAGTGACAAAAATCCCCGGCTACGACACAACTACCCACCTGCACCGGGCAACGCTTGAAATAACCGTCATTGCCTGACTAAAACCAACCCAATCCGACCGCCGCTGGCGGTTTTTTCATTTATGGAGGCTGCAATGTCAGCACTATTTGAACGCGCCCAAAAAACGAAAGTAATGATTACGTCAGTGCCGGTCACTGAGGATGAACTGGATGCAGCTACCTGGCTCAACCTGAGTTGTACCATTAAACAGGCCAGCTTTACCGCCGGTCAGAAAAACGACATTGACGTGACCACGCTATGCTCCGAAGAAACGGAGAATATCAACGGACTCCCGGCCCCGTCTGAGATGTCGCTCTCCGGTAACTTTTACCGCAACCCGGCGCAGGATACGCTGCGTACTGCTTACGACAATGACGGCGTATACGGCTTTAAGGTTGTTTTCCCTTCCGGGAATGGCTCCCTGTTCCGCGCCGAAGTTCGTCAGCATACCTGGGATTCACAGACCAACGGTGTTGTTGCTGCAACGTTCTCTCTGCGTCTGAAAGGTAAGCCCGGCAATATTGATTCGACAGGTATTCTGTCATTCATCAACGATCTTTCACCTTCGCTATCAGTAGCGGCAGGAAGCGCCCTGACAATGGGTGTGGTCATCCAGGGTGGCACTGCACCTTATACCTACGTCTGGAAAAAAGGTTCGTCAACCGTCAGCGGGCAGACCAGCGCAACGTTTAATAAGGC
>NZ_KV793510.1:0-504 GCF_001808475.1 Klebsiella sp. HMSC09D12
CGGACTCCGACAGCGACTCGGACTCGGACAGTGATTCGGATTCAGACAGTGATTCGGATTCTGACAGCGACTCGGACTCTGACAGTGACTCGGACTCTGACAGCGACTCGGACTCCGACAGCGACTCGGACTCCGACAGCGACTCGGACTCGGACAGTGACTCGGATAGCGACAGCGATTCGGATTCTGACAGCGACTCGGATAGCGACAGCGATTCTGACTCTGACAGCGATTCCGATTCTGACAGCGATTCTGACTCTGACAGCGATTCGGACTCTGACAGCGATTCCGATTCCGACAGCGATTCCGATTCTGACAGTGACTCGGATTCTGACAGCGACTCGGACTCTGACAGCGACTCCGATTCCGACAGCGACTCGGACTCTGACAGCGACTCCGATTCCGACAGCGACTCGGACTCTGACAGCGATTCTGACTCCGACAGCGATTCCGACTCTGACAGTGATTCGGACTCCGACAGCGATTCGGACTCTGACAGCGATT
>NZ_KV793511.1:0-173448 GCF_001808475.1 Klebsiella sp. HMSC09D12
CAAAAGCCACCTTCTCAGAAGGTGGTCTTTTACTGACGCCGTTCCCGTCAGTTCTGACCCGCCGCCAGCGAATATTTCTTTATTTTGCGATACAGCGTGGCGATGCCGATACCCAGCTCGTCCGCTGCCTGCTTTTTATTACTGTAGCGAGAGAGGGCGTCACGGATCATCTGCCGCTCCATCTCTTCCAGCGCCGTTACGTTTTCCTCCTGGGCGATGGTCGCTGCCGCTGAAACAGGCGCTGTCGGCTGGCTCGCCAGTTCACCGCTGCTCAACAGATTGGGCGGCAGGAGGGACATATCGATAATCTCGCCCGAGGGCACCACGTTGACCAGGTACTCCATCAAATTGCTGAGTTCGCGAATATTGCCCGGCCAGCGGTAGCGTTTGAGGAAATCGATCACATCCTGCGCGACGCCGGGGTAAACCAGGTTGAGCCGACCGGTATGCAAATGCAGAAAATAGTGAATCAGTAGCTCAATGTCGTCCTGGCGTTCGCGTAGCGGCGGTAGACGCAGCGGGATGACGTTCAGGCGATAGTAGAGATCTTCGCGGAACTTCCCTTCCGCAATGTACTGGTCAAGGTTTTGATTGGTTGCGGAAATAATGCGGATATCGACCTGAACCGGATGGCTGGCGCCTACCGGCTGAATCTCTCGTGATTCGATGGCCCGCAGCAGCTTGGCCTGCAGGGTGAGCGGCATATCGCCAATTTCATCCAGGAATAGCGTTCCGCTGTTGGCCGCCTGAATCAGGCCGGTCTTACCGTTAGCCGATGCGCCGGTGAACGCCCCCTTCACGTAGCCGAACAGTTCACTCTCCAGTAGCTGCTCGGGTATGGCGGCGCAGTTAATGGCGATAAAGGGCTTCGTGTGGCGGTCGCTGAGCTTGTGGATAGCGCGGGCAACAACCTCTTTCCCGGTCCCGCTCTCGCCGGCTATCATCACGCTGGACGGGCTTGGCGCCACGCGGCTGATGAGCTTTTTCAACTGCCGCATAGGCCGACACTCGCCAACCATCGCTTCAATTTGCGGCCCTTCCTGCCCGCAGCTGAAATCGCCAGAAGAGTGCGACTGGTGAAAGGCCATTAAAAACAGCCATTGATCCTGCACCGCGTGCAGCTGGCCGATAATGAGCTCCTTGCGATCGTCAAAGGAGATAATGTGCTGCATATGGCCGTGCTTGAAATTATCTTCGAAGGTCAAAGGCTGAAACTGGATGGACTTGCCAATAACGTGGCCCTGCGTCACGCTCATTATTTTCAGCGCGGCCTGGTTGGCAAATTTAACTTTTTGATCGTTGCCTACCACCAACACGCCCTGGTCCATATTTTCAATCATGGTTAAAAATATTTTGTGGATATTATCGCCAACCGCCCGTTCCTGTAAAAAGCGGGAAACGAATATGCTGGATACGTGGCGAACGTAATCTGAAAATTCCTGAATGTTCTCATTAATACGTTCCTGCTGCTCGCGGGTTAGCGCCACCAGGCTAATAACGCCAACGCAGCGGTCGTGATACATCACCGGAGTGCCGAGGAACGCTTTCTCTTCGCACTTGTCCTTATTGTTACAATCTTTGCAGAGAGGATCGAAGCGGGAATGGGTGACGACCTTTTCGCTCTGTGTTTCAATAATGTAACGAAGAAGCCGTGAATTTGAATTTAATTTATAGCCAATCTGCTTACTATAAGCCCCGGTTCCCGCAACGCGGTATAATTCGTTATCGACAATCTCAACCTCCAACTGTAGTACGCTGGACAACATCCTTGCAAACTTCTGAATTGTAGGCTGAATCTGCATTAAAATGGAAGGTGCTTTGGACGGTATCATGTATATCGGCCTTCTATTATTGCTCACCTGATCGGCATCGAGCGAGGCGGTTTTATTTATCTCTGAAGAATGATACCACTCCCTTTAGCGGCGAGCATTGATATAGATAGGGCCGATCCCCCCACCTTATCTTAATTATGCAATAGCTATCACAGTTCCTTATCAATATGATAAATTCACAGCGGATTTTATCATATTGGCGCAGTGTGAAGATGATAATCGTATTATTCACTGCGCCCTCCCTTGCCTGTACTGCTGGAATTGACGCCAGTGGCACAAATGTCAGCGTTTCCCTGCCGGAGAAACACGCCTGAATTCGTGACCGAGTTAGCATAATCTCAACCATTCAATTTTGACCGTCGCCTCCTGCGGAGGATTTGGCACGCTTATTGTTAGTGATTATACAGCGCTGGCAGTCGCTAATTCGGCAACTCTGCATATCCGACCGCACAGCAATCATTAAGCCGTCATTCACGACCAGGATTGAAACATGAAAACTGTTAACGAACTGATTAAGGATATCAATAAACTTAACTCTCATCTCAGTGAGAAAGACTTTTTGCTGACCTGGGAGCAATCGCCGGATGAGCTGAAGCAGGTGCTGGATGTCGCCGCCGCGCTGAAAACCCTGCGCGATGAAAATATCGCCACCAAAGTGTTTAACAGCGGATTAGGTATTTCCGTATTCCGCGATAACTCAACCCGCACCCGCTTCTCCTATGCCTCCGCGCTCAACCTGTTAGGTCTGGCCCAGCAGGATCTGGATGAGGGAAAATCGCAAATTGCCCACGGCGAAACGGTCCGTGAAACCGCCAACATGATCTCCTTCTGCGCCGATGCCATCGGCATCCGCGATGACATGTTCCTTGGCGCGGGCAATGCCTACATGCGTGAGGTAGGCGAAGCGCTGGATGACGGCCACAAGCAGGGCGTCCTGCCGCAGCGTCCGGCGCTGATCAATCTGCAGTGCGATATCGACCACCCGACGCAATCCATGGCCGATCTCGCCTGGCTGCGCGAGCACTTCGGTTCGCTGGAGAACCTGAAGGGCAAGAAAATCGCTATGACCTGGGCCTATTCGCCGAGCTATGGCAAACCGCTCTCGGTACCGCAGGGCATTATCGGCCTGATGACCCGCTTCGGAATGGACGTTACCCTCGCCCACCCGGAAGGTTACGACCTGATCCCGGACGTTATTGAAGTGGCAAAAAACAACGCCAAAGCTTCCGGCGGCAGCTTCCGCCAGGTAAACAGCATGGAAGAAGCATTTAAAGACGCCGATATCGTCTACCCGAAATCCTGGGCGCCGTACAAGGTGATGGAAAAACGCACCGAGCTGCTGCGCGCGAATGACCATGAAGGTCTGAAGGCGCTGGAAAAAGCCTGCCTTGAACAGAACGCCGGACATAAAGACTGGCACTGTACGGAAGAGATGATGAAACACACCCGCGACGGCGACGCGCTATACATGCACTGCCTGCCGGCGGATATCACCGGCGTCTCCTGCGACGCGGGCGAAGTCACCGAGGGCGTCTTCGAGAAGTACCGTATCCCGACCTACAAAGAGGCCAGCTGGAAGCCGTATATCATCGCCGCGATGATCGTGTGCCGCAAATACGCCAATCCGGGCAAGGTGCTGGAGCAGCTGCTCAAGGAAGCGCAGAAACGCATCAAATAATCCCCAGGCTGGCCTGCGGGCCAGCCTCATGACTTCGCCCATAAAAGGATAAGGATCGAGTATGTCTGCTTTCTCACTGAAAATGGATATTGCTGAAAACCGTTTTTTCAACGGGGAGACTTCGCCGCTGTTTTCACGCCAGCAGGCGCAGCAGGCTCGCCGCTTTCATCAAAAAATTACCGGCTATAAGCCTACGCCGCTGGTGGCGCTGAACGAGCTTTCCGCCCTGTTTGGCGTGCAAAAAATCCTCGTCAAAGACGAGTCCCGGCGCTTTGGCCTCAATGCCTTCAAAATGCTCGGTGGCTCTTACGCTATTGCCAGGCTGCTCTGTGAAAAATACCATTTAGATATCAACGACCTCTCATTCGAAACGCTCAAATCCAGCATTAAAGAGAAGATGACGTTCGCCACCACCACCGATGGCAACCACGGCCGCGGAGTGGCGTGGGCGGCCCGCCAGTTAGGCCAGAACGCCGTTATCTATATGCCTAAAGGTTCCGCACAGGAGCGGGTTGATGCCATTCTGCGCCTCGGCGCCGAGTGTATCGTCACCGACATGAACTACGACGACACCGTCCGCTTTACCATGCAGACCGCGCAGAAAAACGGCTGGGAGGTGGTGCAGGACACCGCCTGGGAAGGCTACACAAAAATTCCGACCTGGATTATGCAGGGCTACGCCACCCTCGCTGATGAAGCGGTAGAACAGCTCTCCTCGATGGGTATCGCCCGTCCGACGCACGTGCTCCTGCAGGGCGGCGTGGGGGCGATGGCGGGCGGCGTGCTGGGCTACCTGGCCGATGTCTACGGCGCGAAGCATCTCCATTCCATTATCGTCGAACCGGAGCTGGCCGACTGTCTCTACCGCTCTGCCCTGAAGGGCCAGATCGTTAACGTCAGCGGCGATATGGCCACCATTATGGCCGGCCTCGCCTGCGGTGAGCCTAACCCGCTGGGCTGGGAAGTGCTGCGCAACTGCGCCACGCAGTTTGTCTCCTGTCAGGACGCCGTCGCCGCCCTCGGCATGCGGGTGCTGGGAAACCCGACGGGCCAGGATCCTCGCATCATCTCCGGCGAATCCGGCGCCGTCGGTCTCGGCCTGCTGGCGGCGATTCATTTCCATCCGCAGCGCGAAGCGCTGATGCACAAGCTCAAGCTGGATAGCGATTCCGTGGTGCTGGTGATTAGCACCGAGGGCGACACCGACGTTAAGCACTATCGCGAAGTCGTCTGGGAAGGCAAACATCCGGCCGCGCAGTAGCCGACTTATCAAATTCCTCCCGCCCGGCGGGAAACCTGTATTCAGAACTGGAGAACATCCTTATGGCTAAGCAAATTCCGTTCAACGCGATCCTGGAAAAATCAAAGCAGTATGAAAAAGAGATGACCCGCTTCCTGCGCGATATGATCGCCATCCCCAGCGAAAGCAGTGATGAGAAGCGCGTGGTGCACCGCATCAAAGAGGAGATGGAGAAAGTCGGGTTCGACAAAGTTGAAATCGATCCGATGGGCAACGTACTGGGCTACATCGGCCACGGCCCGCGTCTGGTCGCCATGGACGCGCACATTGATACCGTCGGCATTGGCAACATCAAAAACTGGAACTTCGACCCGTACGAAGGTATGGAGACCGATGAGCTGATCGGCGGACGCGGCGCGTCTGACCAGGAGGGCGGAATGGCCTCCATGGTTTATGCCGGTAAAATTATTAAAGATCTGGGTCTGGAAGATGAGTATACCCTGCTGGTGACCGGTACCGTTCAGGAGGAGGATTGCGACGGCCTGTGCTGGCAGTACATTATTGAACAGTCCGGCATTCGTCCTGAATTTGTCGTCAGCACCGAACCCACCGACTGCCAGATTTACCGCGGCCAGCGCGGGCGTATGGAGATCCGCGTGGAAGTTCAGGGCGTCAGCTGCCACGGCTCCGCTCCGGAGCGCGGCGATAACGCCATTTTCAAAATGGCCCCCATTCTCACCGAGCTGGAACAACTTTCGCAGAAGCTGGGCTACGACGAGTTCCTCGGCAAAGGCACCCTGACGGTGTCAGAGATTTTCTTCACCTCGCCGAGCCGCTGCGCGGTGGCGGATAGCTGCGCCGTCTCCATTGACCGCCGTCTGACCTGGGGCGAAACCTGGGAAGGCGCGCTGGAAGAGATCCGCGCGCTGCCGGCGGTGAAAAAAGCCGCCGCGGTGGTCTCAATGTACAACTACGAACGCCCCTCCTGGACCGGGCTGGTCTACCCGACCGAATGCTACTTCCCGACCTGGAAAGTGGAAGAGAACCACTTCACCGTCCGCGCCCTGAGTAACGCCTACGAAGGTCTGTTCGGCAAAGCGCCGGTGGTGGATAAGTGGACCTTCTCCACCAACGGCGTGTCAATTATGGGCCGCCACGGCATTCCGGTTATCGGTTTTGGGCCAGGGAAAGAGCCGGAAGCGCACGCGCCAAATGAGAAAACCTGGAAATCGCATCTGGTGACCTGCGCCGCAATGTATGCCGCCATCCCGCTGAGCTGGCTGGCTACGGAGTAATTGTTCGTCCTGTCTGCCGCCGCGCTCTGCGGCGGTATGTTGAGGTTTCTATGCGCGTACTGATTAAAAATGGCCTCGTCGTCAACGCCGACGGACAGGTAAAGCAGGACCTGCTCATTGAAGATGGCCTCGTCAAGCGCCTTGCCGATTCTATTGAGGCAGAACAACCCTGCGAAGTGATTGACGCCGAGGGCTGCTACGTGATGCCCGGCGGCGTCGACGTTCATACTCATTTCAATATTGACGTGGGGCTCGCCCGCAGCTGCGATGATTTTTTTACCGGAACCCGGGCCGCGGCCTGCGGCGGCACCACCACCATTGTTGATCATATGGGCTTTGGCCCCGTCGGCTGCCACCTGCGCCACCAGTTCGAAGTCTATCGCGGCTACGCCGCCTATAAAGCCGTTATCGACTACAGTTTTCACGGCGTTATCCAGCACGTTAACCACGGCATTCTCGACGAGATCCCGATGATGGTGGATAGCGGCATCAGCAGCTTTAAGCTCTATCTGACCTACCAGTACAAACTTAACGATGACGAGTTGCTGCAGGCAATGCGCCACCTGCAGCGCGCCGGCGCGCTGACGACGGTTCATCCGGAAAACGATGCCGCCATTGCCCAGCGCCGGGCGGAATTTATCAACGCCGGTAAAACCGCGCCGCGCTATCACGCCCTGAGCCGCCCGCTGGAGTGCGAGGCGGAAGCCATCGCCCGAACGATCAACCTCGCCAGGCTGGCGGGAAACGCGCCGCTCTATATTGTTCATCTTTCCAACGCCCTGGGCCTGGAGTATCTACGTCTTGCCAGAAGACGCCACCAGCCGGTGTGGGTAGAGACCTGCCCGCAGTATCTGCTGCTCGACGAGCGCTGCTATGAGCGTGAAGATGCGCTTAACTACCTGCTCAGCCCTCCTCTGCGCAACGCCAGTAATAACGATGCGCTATGGCGCGGCATCCATGATGGGGATATTGACACGGTCGCCACCGACCACTGCGCGTTCTCTGCGCAGCAGCGCAGGCAGATCTCCGGCGGCGACTTTAGCCGCTGCCCGAACGGCCTGCCTGGGGTGGAAAACCGGCTGCTGCTGCTGTTCTCGCACGGCGTGATGACCGGGCGCATCACCCCCGAGCGCTTTGTGGCGCTCACCAGCGCCAATCCGGCGAAGCTGTTTGGTCTGTGGCCGCAGAAGGGTCTGCTGGCGCCCGGCGCCGATGGCGACGTGGTTATCATCGATCCACAGCGTACGACCACCATCCGCCATGCCATGCTGCACGACAACGCAGACTATTCACCCTATGAAGGCTTTATCTGCCAGGGCGCGATTCGCCAGACGCTCTCCCACGGCAGAGTGATCTTCGATAACGGCACCTTTACCGGCATCGCCGGACAGGGCCGCTTTTTACGCCGACAACCTTTTTCCACCGCTCACCAGACCGTCAGCGGAACAGAAACGTAATGAGAGGAAGCTATGAGTAAAAAAATTGTTCTCGCTCTCGGCGGGAATGCGCTGGGCGACGATCTCGCCGGACAGATGCGGGCCGTACAGCACACCGCCCGGACGATCGTCGATCTTATCTCCCTTGGTCACCAGGTGGTGGTCACTCACGGCAACGGCCCGCAGGTGGGCATGATTAATCAGGCCTTCGAGGCCGCGGCAAAAACCGAAGCCCACACACCGATGCTACCGATGTCGGTCTGCGTGGCTCTCAGCCAGGGCTACATCGGCTACGACCTGCAGAACGCGATTCGTGAAGAACTGCTCACGCGCCAGCTGGACATTCCGGTGGCCACCCTGATAACCCAGGTGGAAGTGGACGCTAACGATGAGGCTTTTCTTAATCCGACCAAGCCCATCGGCTCATTCTTCAGCAAAGAAGAGGCTGAGAAGCTGAGCCAAAACGGCTACATCATGAAAGAGGATGCCGGGCGCGGCTACCGTCGCGTCGTCGCGTCGCCAAAGCCGGTCGATATTATCGAGAAACAAACGGTAAAAGCGCTGATGGATGACTGCCACGTGGTGATCACCGTCGGCGGCGGCGGCATTCCGGTCATACGCGAAGGTAATCATCTGCGCGGCGCCAGCGCGGTCATCGACAAGGACTGGGCCAGCGCGAAGCTGGCGGAGATGATCGACGCCGATCTGCTGATCATCCTCACCGCCGTGGAGAAGGTGGCGATCAACTTCGGTAAACCTGACGAGCAGTGGCTGGATAACCTCTCCCTGCGCGATGCCGAACGTTTTATCGAAGAGGGACACTTTGCCAAAGGCTCTATGCTGCCAAAAGTGGAAGCCGCCGCCGCCTTCGCCCGCTCAGGCCCGGGGCGCAAAGCGCTGATCACGATGCTAAGCAAAGCCAAAGAGGGGATAGAAGGAAAAACGGGCACCATCATAAGCCAATAAGCTGTACGCTACGGGTTGCCGGGAACCTCCCGGCAACTCTCCCCTGCTCTTCAGATTGCCACCGCTTCAGCCAGACAATCCGGCTGACAAGATTGCCGCACCTGATCCATAAGCCCCCCAGGCGCGCCGTTTTTCACCTGCAGGATTTCCGCCAGTACGCTGATAGCAATCTCGTTTGGCGTCTCGGCGCCGATGTCATAACCAATCGGCGCCCGCAGGCGGCTGATATCCGCCTCCGGCACGCCGTTCTCCCGCATCTGGCGTAAAAAAGCCTGCACTTTCCGTCGGCTGGCCAGCAGCCCAAGCCAGGCTACCGGCTGGGTTATCAGCCTGTCCAGCGCCTCGCGATCCTGGTTGTTGGTGGCGATCAGTACGAAATCCTGCGGCCGCACCGCCATCGCCTCGACCACTTCCGTAAAGCTGGAGCCATGGACCAGCCTCGCCGAAAGCGGAAAAGCCTCCGGGCAAAGGCTGGCGGGATAGATATCGCCCACGCAGATGTCAAAATCCACCAGCGCCGCGGCGTGGGCAACCGCACGATTGACGTGCCCGGCGCCGACCAACAGCAGGCGCGGGCGCAGGCCGTGAACGCTGATATAAACCGACATCGCGCCGCCGCAGTCGGAGCCCACGGCGTCGCTACCGGTGCGCGCCATGCGGCCGTGGAACATTCGCGACTCCCGCTCGCTCAGCGCCTCCAGCGCCTCATCGATGACTTTACGCTCCACCATCCCGCCGCCAATGGTGCCCACAATCGAGCCGTCCTCCCGGATGAGCATCTGAGCGGAGTGTCGGGGGGTAGAGCCCCGGCTTACGACAATCTGCGCCAGGGCAAAGGGACGGTTCTGCTCCTCAAGTCGTGCAGCTTCTGCAAAAATATTCATACCAACCTCAAAGGCGATGTTTACGGCTCTATTTGATTATCTGCGATATTTCCCCGGGTTCTCAGTTTGAGAGTCTACCCGGCGTAGAAATAGCGTCGCAGCGACCCGTAGCAACTATGCAATATTTATACTTAGCCGCTATTTTTCATCGTAAATTGTGAGCCAGGTCATTTCGTTAGCCCTATTGACGCTGCAACGAGGGTATCTCATCGATTATTTCCTCTGTTACCGCAGCAAAAATAAGCCGCCTGCTGAAATCACCGCCGAATAGCCGACATAAATTATCATTCTGATATTCCGGATCTGATTTTGAGAAATCTCGCCGAATGATAAAGCGTATTGATTTGAGTTCTCATTTACCCGCTATGGAATTATTCGCCCGGCATCGTCGAGTTTCGACCTGGTTCACAAATTAATTATTTCGCCGCCGCGGTTTGAATAACTGGTGTGATTGTTGCTCCTCTTTCGTTATCCGTCGGGATTATTACCACCGGCAATGTCGATCTTACAATGATATCTAAGGAGAGGGTTATGGGAGATATAATGCGTCCCGTGCCGTTTGAGGAGCTTTTAACGCGCATTTTCGACGAGTATCAGAGTCAGCGGACTATTTTTGGCATTCCCGAGCAACAGTTTTACACGCCGCAGGCGCAGAGGTCGATCGGCGTATTCGGCGAAAGCTGTGCGACGCCGCTCGGCCCGGCAGCCGGGCCGCATACCCAGCTGGCGCAAAACATCATTACCGCATGGCTCACCGGCGGGCGGTTTATCGAGCTGAAAACCGTACAGATCCTTGACCGGCTGGAGCTGGAAAAACCCTGTATCGATGCCGAAGATGAGTGCTTTAACACCGAATGGTCCACCGAATTTACCCTCAAGAAAGCCTGGGATGAATACCTGAAAGCCTGGTTCACGCTGCATCTGCTCGAGCAGGTCTTTCCGCTGGGCACCCATAAAGAGAGCAAGTCGTTTATTTTCAATATGAGCGTTGGCTACAACCTTGACGGTATTAAACAGCCGCCAATGCAGGAATTTATCGACAATATGATGGACGCCTCCGCCCATCCTAAATTCGCCCAGTACCGCGACACCCTGAACCGCTGGCTGCAAAATAGAACCTTTATCGATCGCCTGCCAACATGCGCGCGCAAAGACGGGCTCGATAACCTTGCCCAGCGCGTGCCCGCCAGGCTGGTGGAAGGGGTGACCCTCTCGACGATGCACGGCTGTCCGCCGGATGAGATCGAAGCCATCTGCCGCTATATGCTGACGGAGAAAAACCTCAACACCTTTGTGAAGCTCAATCCGACCCTGCTCGGCTATCCACGCGTACGCCAGATCCTCGACGCCTGCGGCTTCGGCTATATCGGCCTTAGCGAAGAGTCATTTGACCACGACCTTAAGATCGACCGGGCACTGGAGATGCTGACGCGCCTGATGGCGCTGGCGAAAGAGCGCAGCCTTGGCTTTGGCGTCAAGCTGACCAACACCCTCGGCACCGTCAATAACAAGGGGGCGCTGCCGGGAGATGAAATGTATATGTCCGGCCGCGCCCTGTTCCCGCTATCTATCAACGTGGCCGCCCTGCTCTCGCGGGCGTTTGACGGCAAGCTGCCGATCTCCTATTCCGGCGGCGCCAGCCAGCTGAACATTCGCGAAATTTTCGAAACCGGCATTCGCCCTATCACCATGGCCACCGACCTGCTGAAGCCGGGAGGATATCTGCGCCTGAGCGAGTGCATGCGCGAGCTGGAAAAAGCCGACGGCTGGAACATGACGCAGATCGACGTCGAGCGCCTCAACGCGCTGGCGGAAAAAGCGGTGAGCATGGACTACACCCAGAAACAGTGGAAGCCGGAAGAGCGCATTGATACCGGCGAGCCCCTGCCGCTGCTTGACTGCTACGTCGCCCCCTGCGTAACGGCCTGCGCCATTAAGCAGGATATTCCGGAATATATTCGCCTGCTGGGCGAGCATCGCTACGCCGACGCGCTGGAGCTAATCTATCAGCGTAACGCGTTGCCGGCCATTACCGGCCATATCTGCGACCACCAGTGCCAGTACAACTGTACGCGCCTGGATTACGACAGCGCGCTCAACATTCGTGAGCTGAAAAAAGTGGCGCTGGAGAAAGGCTGGGACGAGTACCGCAGCCGCTGGCACAAACCCGCGGGCTCCGGCTCCCTGCACCCGGTAGCGGTGATCGGCGCAGGCCCTGCGGGTCTCGCCGCCGGATACTTTCTCGCCCGCGCCGGGCATCCGGTCACGGTTTTTGAACGCGAAGCCAACGCCGGGGGCGTGGTGCAGAATATCATTCCGCAGTTCCGCATTCCCGGCGAGCTTATCCAGCACGATATCGATTTTGTCGTCGCCCACGGCGTCAAAATTGAGTACGGCTGCGACCCGCATCTGAGCGTAGAAAAGCTGCAGGCGGAAGGTTTTCGTTATGTGCTGGTCGGCACCGGTACCGATAAAAACAGCGGCGTGAAGCTGCGCGGCGATAACCAGAACGTGCATAAGTCGCTGCAGTTCCTGCGCCAGTTCAACCGCGGCGACCGACTGGATCTGGGCAAACGCGTGGCCGTGGTCGGCGCCGGCAATACCGCGATGGACTGCGCCCGCGCGGCGCTACGCGTGCCGGGCGTGCAGAGCGCAACCATCGTCTATCGCCGTTCTCAGCAAGAGATGCCCGCCTGGCGCGAAGAGTACGATGAGGCGCTGCTCGACGGCGTCGACTTCGAGTGGCTATGCAACCCGGAACAGTTTAACGCCGACGGAACGCTCGTCGTACGCGTGATGAAGCTGGGCGAGCCGGATGAGAAAGGCCGCCGCCGTCCGGTAGAAACCGATGAACTTCGCACGCTGAAAGTCGACTCCCTGATTACCGCCATCGGCGAGCAGCAGGACGGCGAAGCGCTGTCGGCAATGGGGATCCCGCTCGACCCGCAGGGCTGGCCGGTGGTCAACGCCGATGGCGAGACCAGCAAGCCGAACGTCTTTCTGATTGGCGACGTTCAGCGCGGCCCCTCTTCTATCGTCTCCGCTATCGGCAACGCGCGGCGGGCCACGGACGTGATCCTGGCGCGGGAGAATATCGCCAGCAGCTACGGGAATAAAGTCTGGAACAATGTCGATCCGGCGAAGGTGTATCAGCGTAAAGGCGCTATCGCCGTCACGCTGGTGGATAAAAACCAGCGCGAGGCTTTTGTCGAGCAGGAAGCCAGCCGCTGCCTGGAGTGCAACTACGTGTGCAGCAAGTGCGTCGACGTCTGTCCAAACCGCGCCAATATTTCCGTGGCCGTCCCGGGGTTCCAGAATCGTTTCCAGACCCTGCACCTGGACGCTTATTGCAACGAATGCGGCAACTGCGCTCAGTTCTGCCCGTGGCAGGGGAAACCGTATAAAGACAAAATCACCGTATTCAGCCTCGAGCAGGATTTTGTCAACAGCACCAATCCGGGCTTCTTCGTCGAGGGTGCCAGCGTCAAAGTGCGTCAGAACGACCAGACGTGGCAGCTGGAAATTAACGACCGCGGCCAGTTTAACGAGGTGCCGGCCCAGCTCGACGCCATGTGCCGCATCATAAGCCATATTCATCAGCATCAAAGCTATCTCCTGGGAGGCGTTGAAGTATGAGTATCCTGATCCTGAAAAATGCCACCGCCGCGCAGATCTATCCGGCGAAAGTGTGGGAGAACGTCGATATTGCCATTGAGGATGATAAAATTCTCGCCGTCGGCCCCGGCCTGTGCCAGCGCTATCCGCAGGCGCAGGTGAAAGAGATGGGCGGGCAACTGGTAATGCCCGGCATGGTCTGCTCGCACAATCACTTTTATTCCGGCCTGTCCCGGGGGATTCAGGCTAATATCGCGCCCAGCCCGGACTTTATCTCCACGCTGAAAAACCTGTGGTGGCGCCTTGACCGGGCGCTGGACGAAGAGTCGCTTTTCTACAGCGGGCTGATCTGCGCCATGGAGGCCGTGCGTAGCGGCTGCACGGCGGTTATCGATCATCATGCGTCGCCCCACTATATCGCTGGCTCCCTGAGCCAGCTGCGCAACGCTTTTCTCAAAATCGGGCTGCGCGGGATGACCTGCTTCGAAACGACCGACCGCAACTTTGGCAGCCGCGAGCTGCGCGACAGCGTTGAGGAGAACATTCGCTTTGCCAGAGAGATCGACGCCGCCCGCGAAAAAGGAGAGCAACCTTATCTGGTGGAGGCCCATATCGGCGCCCATGCGCCGTTCACCGTGCCTGATGAAGGCCTGGCGATGCTGCGCGAAGCGCTAAAAGCCACCGGCCGCGGCCTGCATATCCACGCGGCGGAAGACCGCTACGATGTTTCTCACAGCCATCACCTTTACGGCAAGGACCTGCTGGTGCGGCTGGCGGAGTTCGACCTTATCAACAGTAAGACGCTGATTGCTCACGGTCTGTATATCTCCGATGCCGACGTGGAGCTGCTCAATGCGCAGGACGGTTTCCTGGTGCATAACGCGCGCTCCAATATGAACAATCACGTCGGCTACAACTACCGCCTGCCGCAGATCCGTAATCTGGCGCTCGGCACCGACGGCATTGGTTCCGATATGTTCGAGGAGCTGAAGTTTGCCTTCTTTAAACACCGCGACGCCGACGGGCCGCTGTGGCCGGACAGCTTCGCGAAGGCGCTGAGTAACGGTAATGAACTGTTGAATCGCAACTTCAACGCCCACTTTGGCCGCCTTGAGGCGGGCTATAAAGCGGACCTCACCATTTGCGACTATATGGCGCCGACGCCGCTGATCGCGGAAAATATCGCCGGACATATCGCCTTCGGCCTGGGAGCAAACAGCGTGCGCAGCGTGATGGTGAACGGCGTGATGATCTACGAGGATCGCCAGTTCAGCTTCGACTGCGAGCCGATATTCCGCGAAGCGCAGAAAGTGGCGAAAAAAATGTGGGCGCGAATGGATGCGCTCCCCGCATAGCCCGTGCAAAAATGCTAAACCGGCCTGACAAGCCGGTTTTTTTTGCAGACAGCGCGCGTGAAATGACCCGGCAGCTTACGCGCCGCCGGGCGCAACGTTTATAGCGACAGCAGCGCGGCAGTAGCGATATTGCGCTGCTTTTGCAGCGCTCTGAGCTGCTCTTCGGTCATGATACTCAGCGCCGCCGTCGGGCAGACATCAACGCAGGCGGGGCCGCGCTCGCGGGTACCGCAAAGGTCGCACTTGACGATAACCGGCGTCAGACCGGCCTCCACCTCGATGGTAATCGCCCCAAACGGGCAGGCGACAACGCAGCTCTGACAACCAATGCAGCGTCCGCCGTCGGCTTCAACTTTCTCCGCCCCCATACTCAGCGCCCCGGTCGGGCAGGCGCCCACGCAGGGCGCATTCTCGCACTGATGACACATCACCGGCACGCTAAGATCGTCGAGGCGCATCACCTTCAGGCGGGGATGGAACTCCGCCCCCGGCGCCACATGTTCCAGCGCACAGGCAACCTCACAGGTCCTGCAGCCGATGCAGGCCTGCGAACTGGCAACGATAAAACTGGTCATATCTCCTCCCGGGCCCTGAATTGCGTCAACATCTCGCTGGCCGCCTGCCGCCCGGCGACCATGGCGGTAACCACCAGGTCCGCCCCGGTCACGGCGTCGCCGCCGGCAAAGATTTTGTCATGGCTGGTTTGCGTCGTTCCGCGCCCTTTTCCACCGGTGACTATCTGCCCCCAGCGGTCCAGCTTAATGCCGTGGCCGCGTAGCCACGGCATCTCGTGAGCCTGAAAGCCAAACGCCATAATGAGCACATCGGCTTGAAGTTCAAACCCGGAATCCGGGATCGGCTGCGGCCGGCGGCGGCCGTCCGGCCCCGGCTCGCCCATCTTCGTGCGGATCATCTCCACCGCGCAGACCTGCCCCTTACGGTTGAGCTGAATGCGCTGCGGCTGCACGTTAAACTCAAATTTCACGCCCTCTTCCCGCGCGTTCACCACCTCTTTTTTCGATCCGGGCATACTCAGTTCATCGCGACGGTAAGCGCAGGTCACGCTCGCTGCGCCGCGGCGAACGGCGGTGCGCAGACAGTCCATCGCCGTATCTCCCCCGCCAAGCACCACCACGCGTTTCCCCTTGATGTCGGTCAGCGGATACTCGGCGCTCTCTTCAAGCCCCATCACCTCGCGGGTGCTGGCAATCAGGAACGGCAGGGCCTGAATCACGCCGGGGGCGTTCTCTCCCTCCAGACCGGCGGCCATCAGACCGTAGGTGCCCACGCCGAGGAAGACGGCGTCATAGTTTTTCAGCAGATCGGCAAAAGCCACGTCGCGACCCACCTCCTGATTGAGATGAAAATTGACGCCCATGGCGCTAAAAATGTCGCGGCGCATCTCAAGCACCTTTTTATCCAGCTTGAACGGCGGGATACCGAAGGTCAGCAGACCGCCGATCTCCGGATGGCGGTCAAAAACGTCAACGTGCACGCCCGCGCGCACGAGAATATCGGCGCAGCCCAGACCGGCAGGCCCGGCGCCGATCACCGCCACCCGCTCCGGTCGCGGGGCCACTTTGTCGATTGTCGGCCGCCAGCCCATCGCCAGCGCGGTATCGGTGATATAGCGCTCAAGGTTGCCAATGGCGACCGAGCCGCCTTCGTTCTTGAGCGTGCAGGCCCCTTCGCACAGCCTGTCCTGTGGACAGACCCGGCCGCAAATCTCCGGCAGGGAGCTGCTCTGATGGCATAACTCCGCCGCCTCGATAATCTTGCCCTCGTTCACCAGGCGAATGAAATCGGGAATATGATTATGTAAAGGACAGGTCCAGTTGCACCATGCCTTCTGCGCGCAGTAGAGACAGCGTTCGCTCTCGTACTCCGCATCGCACTCGCTCAGCGGCTGATAAATTTCCCGGAAGTGCTGCATGCGGTCATCGGCGGGCACTTTTTTCGCGCCAACGCGCGGAGGTTTATTGAGTATCGCCCGACGTCTTACGCCGCGAACGGCTTCCAGCGGGGTTTCCAGCGCGGAGCGGATCTGCCGCGCGGTACGCAGCTGGTTAATCGCGGCTTCATCCATCAGACGCAGCGCCTGGGTTGGACAGCTGGCCACGCATGCCTGCTGACCGGAAGGATGCTGACGGCAAAGATCGCATTTCTGCGCCAGCTGCGGCGCGTCGTCATCGTTGGCCACCATCTCAATCGCCCCAAAGGGACAGGCGATGACGCAGTTTTTACAGCCGATGCACAGCGCCTCTGTAAACTGAACGCTGTCGTTGGCTACGATCAGCGCCTGGGTCGGGCAAGCGCCGACGCACGGAGCGTCGTTGCAGTGGCGGCAGGTTGTCGCACTGCTGGCGTTGCGGTGGAAGAACACCCGAATACGCGGCAGAAAGTCGCTGCGCTGCTGGGGCCAGCTGTCCTGGCGATGAGAGGTGACGCAGGCCACTTCACAGGCGTGGCAGCCAATACAGTTTGCAGAATCGGCAACAATAAATTTATTCATTTGCTTCCCTTTATTATTCCAGGACTCACCGGGAAGCGATGCAATAATCAGGCGATTTTTTTCAGGGTATTCATATGCTGTTCATTTTTGCGAGCAGCCTCAAAAAAAAGTGCCCCTCAGCGTAACGGCGAGATAATTATCCACGCGCCCTGAGGGAAGATTATTCGCTGCGTTCTGGATTTAATCATGTTGATAATTCAACGTATCGTGCGTAATACCAAAATGAGATTATCCCTATCTCAATGTGATAGCGCACATTTTTTGCCAACGTGTCTTATTTAAAGATATTGCCCTCAGAGAGATATTCCGCCCTTTTTCCCGTGAGTTATTTCACACAATTCCCCTTCGATTCTCCGGATATTTATTTTTGGCACATCTTACGCATATCACTCAACGTGCGCGCAACACGCTGGTGAACGCATCAGCTCAGGGAGGCAGCGGCCTTCGAATCGTAACTTCGGCTCCGTTCACGTTTATACGGAGTGAAGTCGTACAGGAGATAACAACTTCATGAAAGATATCGCCAATTCCGCCTCACGCAACGGTCATTCAACCGCACCGGTTGATGAGGTTTTACCCGTTACGCAAATGATTCTTTATGGACTACAGCACGTGCTGGTGATGTATGCGGGCGCCGTGGCGGTTCCGCTCGTTGTGGGTAATGCGGTAGGGCTCCCGCCGGAGCACATTATTTTACTGATTAGCGCCGACCTGTTTATCTGCGGCGCGGCCACCATCGTACAGTCGCTGGGGGTCGGTAAGTGGCTCGGCTGTCGGCTGCCGCTAATCCAGGGTTGTACCTTCGCCGCGCTGATCCCGATGGTGTTGATCGGCAAGGAGTATGGGATCGGCGGTATTTCCGGGGCGGTGATCGTCTCCGGTATTTTCATCCTCTGCTGCGCCCCGTGGATTAGCAAGCTCATCCGCTTCTTTCCCAAGGTGGTCATGGGCAGCATCGTCACGCTTATCGGCATGTCTATTATGCCGGTCGCTGGCGGGTGGATCGGCGGCGGCAGCAGCGAGATGAGCGGCTTTGGCGCCCCCTTCTCGCTGCTGATGGCGGCGATTACTCTGGTGATTATTCTTAATATTTACACCTTTGCCTCCGGCGTGGTGAAAAATACGTCGGTACTGATCGGCCTGATTATCGGCACCGTACTCTGGAGCTGCTTTAAGCCTCTCGACTTTAGTCTGGTCCACGCCACACCCTGGCTCCATCTACCGACCCTGATGCCGTTTGCCAAACCTGAATTTCATATTATCCCCGTCGCCCTGCTATCAATGGTCATGGTGGTGGTCATGGTGGAAACCATGTCCTCAATGATGGCGACCGGGGATATCGTCGGGAAAAAAGTTGACGCGAAAATGCTGCGCAACGGCCTTAACACCTGCGGCATCGCGACCACTATCTGCGGCTTTTTTAATCTGTTTCCCTACGCCGCGTTCGCGCAGAACGTCGGCCTGATCGGTTTAACCGGGGTACGCAGCCGCTTTGTGGTGTCGGTCTCCGGTATCATTCTGATTCTGATGGGCGTGTTCTCAAGGATGGCGGCGCTGGTGGTGCTGATACCAAAGCCGATCCTCGGCGGCGCAGGCATCGTCATGTTCGGTATGGTGGCCGTCTCCGGTATTCGTACCCTGGGGCAGGTGAACTATCGCAACAATAATAACGGCATGGTCGTGGCGTTGACCCTCGGCCTCGGCATGATGCCGGTGCTGGTGCCCAATCTGTTTACCCAGTTTCCGCCGATGGTTCAGCTGTTTCTGCACAGCGGGATCACCATCGGTACCCTGACGGCTATCGTCGCCAACCTCACCCTCAACGGCAGCGTACCTTTCCGCGTTAACCACGAAACGCCGGTCCCCGATCCGGCCCCGCCGAGCTCAGCGGCGCGCAATATGGCCGTCAGAACCGTCAGAATGTGGCTCCTGCTGCGCAAAGTTCAGAAGGAGAGACAGCCTGAAGAAGCCCAGGAGGGACAGTAATGCCCACCCGAATCCTGTTTGCCTTGATCACCCTGCTGCTGCTGGCGATACCCGTCGTGCAGCAGGGAATAGCGCAGGGCCTTAGTTGCCGCTTTAGTTATGCCCTGCTGTTCTAAGTTTAAGGACCACTGCTATGAAGAGAGTAACGACCGTCTGCCCCTACTGCGCCTCCGGCTGCAAAATGCAGCTCACGGTAGAGGAGGGAAAAATTACCCGCGCCGACGCCGCGATGGGGAAAAACAATCAGGGCACTCTGTGCCTTAAGGGCTACTACGGCTGGGATTTTATTGACGACCCGCAGATCCTCACGCCGCGCCTGAAAACCCCTATGATCCGCCGCCAGCGCGGCGGCAAACTGGAATCCGTCTCCTGGGACGAAGCGCTCGATTATGTGGCAAATCGCCTCAGCGACATCAAGGCGAAATACGGACCGGACGCGATTCAGACCACCGGCTCTTCGCGCGCCACCGGCAACGAAACCAACTACATCATGCAAAAATTTGCGCGCGCCGTTATTGGTACCAATAACGTCGACTGCTGCGCACGCGTCTGACACGGCCCTTCGGTTGCAGGTCTGCACCAGTCGGTCGGCAACGGCGCAATGAGTAATGCCATCACCGAGATCGATAATACCGATCTGGTGTTTATTTTCGGCTATAACCCGGCGGATTCGCACCCGATCGTGGCGAATCACATCCTCAATGCTAAACGCAACGGGGCCAAAATCATCGTCTGCGATCCGCGCAAAATCGAAACCGCGCGCATTGCCGACCTGCATCTGGCCCTGAAAAACGGTTCCAATATTGCGCTGCTCAACGCCATCGGGCAGGTGATTATTGCAGAGGATCTCTACGATAAATCCTTTGTCGCCGGGCGTTCCGAAGGTTTCGAAGCGTATCGCAAAATCGTCGAAGGCTATACGCCGGAGTCGGTGGAAGCCATCACCGGCGTCAGCGCCAGGCAGATTCGCGAATGCGCGCGGCTGTATGCCACCGCCGGAAACGCCATGATTCTGTGGGGAATGGGCGTGACCCAGTTCTGGCAGGGCGTTGAAACGGTGCGTTCCCTGACCAGCCTGGCGATCCTCACTGGCAATCTGGGGAAACCGCACGTCGGCGTTAATCCGGTGCGCGGCCAGAATAACGTCCAGGGCGCCTGCGACATGGGGGCGCTGCCGGACACCTATCCCGGCTATCAGTACGTGAAATTTCCGGAGAACCGCGAGAAGTTCGCCAAAGCCTGGGGCGTCGGGAGCCTGCCGGAGAACCCTGGCTACCGCATCAGCGAGCTGCCGCACCGCGTAGCGCACGGCGAAGTGCGGGCGGCGTATATCATGGGAGAGGATCCGCTCCAGACCGATGCCGAGCTTTCCGCCGTGCGTCAGGCCTTCGAAGAGATGGAGCTGGTCATCGTCCAGGATATCTTTATGACCAAAACCGCCGCGGCGGCCGATGTGATTCTGCCCTCGACCTCATGGGGCGAGCATGAAGGCGTCTATACCGCAGCGGACCGCGGCTTCCAGCGGTTTTTCAAGGCGGTAGAGCCGAAGTGGGATCTGAAAACCGACTGGCAGATCATCTGCGAGATCGCCACCCGTATGGGTTATCCGATGAAGTACGACAACACCCAGCAGATCTGGGATGAACTCCGCCACCTGTGCCCCAATTTCTTCGGCGCGACCTACGAGAAAATGGGGGAACTGGGCTACGTGCAGTGGCCGTGTCGCGACGAGTCGGAGGCGGACCAGGGCACTTCGTATCTGTTTGCGGAACGTTTCTCCACCCCGAACGGGCTGGCGCAGTTCTTCACCTGCGAATGGCAAGCGCCGATCGATAAGCTGAGCGACGAGTATCCACTGGTGCTCTCCACGGTGCGCGAAGTGGGCCACTACTCCTGCCGTTCGATGACCGGCAACTGCGCGGCGCTGGCCAAACTGGCGGACGAACCGGGCTACATCCAGATCAACACCGCCGACGCAAAACGTCTCGGCATTGAGGACGAAGAACTGGTGTGGGTTCACTCGCGCAAAGGCAAGGTGATTTCCCGGGCGAAGATCAGCGACAGGCCGAATAAAGGGGCCGTCTATATGACCTATCAATGGTGGATCGGCGCCTGCAACGAGCTGGTCACCGAGAATCTCAGCCCGATAACCAAAACCCCGGAGTACAAGTACTGCGCCGTTAACGTTGAGCGCATTGCCGATCGGCAAGCCGCCGAAAGGTACGTCATTGAGGAATACAGCAAGCTGAAAGCCCGCCTGCGCGAAAGCGCCGCGGGGTAAAAATATCGCCCCGGCGGTCAATCCCCGGGGCGATATTGTCTCTGCTTATTTTTTCTGGTGACGTCCATCAACGCTATCCGACAGCCGTCAGATCCTTGCGGCAGCGGCGCGCGACCGCAAGATACTGCTGCGGAGTGTCTACATCCCAGTGAATTCCCTCATTCTCCACCGGGATAACGCGCACTGCCATCTGACCGATGACCTCCCTCAGGGTGACCTCTTCCGCCGCGTGGTTAATCAAAGATATCGCCCGCTGCGGCAGAAGTACCGGGTGGCCTTTACCGCGATCGTAAGCCGGAATGAGGCAGCTTTCCGCGTCGGCGTTGGCCCATAGCCTGCGGTACACGCCCGGCGTGACCTCCGGCATATCGCCCAGCGCCAGAAAGAAACGCGAAGCGCGGATATGGCTCACCCCGCACTGAATCGAAGAGAACATGCCCTCCTGATATCGCGGGTTAAAGACCACCTCAACGCCCGGATGGTCCTGATAGCACGCGGCCAACTCATCGCCGCGAAACCCCGTGACCAGCACCACCCGATCGCAGAACGCCAGGGCGCTGGCAAGGGCGCTATCCAGAATCGTTCCTTCGCCCCACGGCATCATCATTTTCCACTTGCCCATGCGGCTTGAGAGCCCGGCGGCCAGCATAATGCACTGCTTATCGACTTTTTTGCTCATTGTCATCCTCCTCCTGCAGCCGAAAAAGCGCCGCCGTCAACTGGCGACGGCGGCGCTTACGATGGTCAGGATTTCAGCACGGCTTTAATCGAGGTGATGATCGGCTGATATCCCGTACAGCGGCAGATATTTCCCTCCAGCGCCTCTTTCAGCTCATCGTCGCTGGGGGCCGGGTTGGCATCCAGCAGCGCTTTAGCGCTCATCAATACGCCGGGGGTGCAGAAGCCGCACTGAACGCCGCCGTGACGAATAAAGGCATTCTGCAATTTTTTGCCGACCGGATCGTGATGCAGCGCTTCGACGGTAGTGACCTCCGCCCCGTTGCACTGGGCGGCCAGCAGCAGGCAGGAGCAGACCGATTTTCCGTCCAGAATGACGGTGCAGGCGCCGCACTCACCCACCGAACAGCCCTCTTTGGTGCCGGTTAACTTGAGATCTTCACGTAGAAAATCGATCAGGCGGACATTGTCTTTAACATCGCGGGCAATGCGGATGCCATTCACTTTTAGCTCAATATGGTTCATGTTCATGGCTCCTTATTTCTTCTGCTCTGTCATGACTTCCTGCAGCATCTGCCGGAACATATCGATAAATACGGGGACTTTATAGGGGGCTGACCAGCGTCCGCCGATGGCTTTTTCTACCTTGTCGTGAAGCACGCCGGCCGCATAGTCGATGGTGGCGGCGTCTAGCATCCTACCGGTGAGCGCCTGCTCAACCTCAGTCAGCCGCTGCGGTTTAGCCATCAGCGCGCCATCCACCAGACGGCACAGGCGAACCACGCCCTTATCGACCATGAACTGCCCGGTTAAGCTCTGGCGCGTAATGTTCAACGCATTGCGCCGGCCAAGCTGCAGATAGCGATTGATCAGCGGTTGCTGCGTCGGCGCCGGCAGGATAAAGCGGACCACCAGCTCTTCGGGTTCAAGAAGGGTGCGATAGCCGCCCACGACGAATTCGCTGACCGGCATCCGGCGCGTTCCGCGCGCGCTGCGCAGCTCGACTTCCGCATCATAGATAATGAGCGGCGGCATGGAGTCCGCGCACGGGGCAGCGTTGACGATATTGCCGCCGATCGTTGCCCGATTGCGCAGCTGCAGGGAGCCGACGGTTTTACAGGCAGTGACCAGTAGCGGATAGCGCTGCTGAATCAACGGATGCTTAACCAGATCGGTAAAGCAGACGCCGGAACCAATTGAGACGCCACCCTCAACGTCAAAAATCTCCTTCAGCTCCGCCAGCCCGGCAATATTAACAAGCGGCACTTCGCCGGACAGCATCCGGGCCTGAACCAGCACATCGGTACCGCCGGCAATAGGCATTGCCCCCTTCTCGGCCATCAGCGTCAGAGCCTCTTTCAGGGTTTGCGGGACGCTCAGCGACAGGGTGTTGAGGCGGTGAACCTGTTTCTTATCGCCCGATTCCAGCATCTGCTCGCTCTGGCGTTCCGGCTTCTTAAGGTTATAGCCGAGGCGAACCTGTTCAAGCGTCAGCGGCAGGGTCCGGTTGGGTCGGTCGATGGCGAAGCTCACCGCGTTGTTGAGGGCCGCAGCGCCCAGTTCGAGCACCGGTTCGCCGATAACCTTCGCCCCCATCGGGCCCGCTTTATCATAGTTTTCCACCGCGATGATATCGATGTGCGGCATATCCTTGATGGTCGGCAGCAGATAGGTATCGAAGTTTTCCGATTTCACCACGCCGTGCTCGGTGTTGAAATCCTCCAGCATGCCGTAGCCGATCATCCCCTGCAGCACGCCGCCGTAAACCTGGCCGCTAAAGCCAACCGGGTTAATGACTTTTCCCACATCGTGAGTGGCGACGACGTTATTGACGGTAATTTTACCGGTGCGCATATCCACCGCCACGTCGGCCAGCTGGCAGCCGTACACCCAGGTGAAATAGGGGCTGCCGCAGCCTTTCTCTTCATCCCAGTGAATATTCGGCGCCACGTGCCAGCCGTAGGCGGAGAGGTTTGCCCCGGTAGCCCGGGTCATATCGCACACCTGCTGGAAACTGAGACTCAGCTCCGGGTTGTGGCGGTTGAACACTTTGCCATTTTGCCAGGCAATATCGTCAATGCTCTGCGCTTTTAGCGTTTCCCTGACGGCGTCCGCCATGCGTTGTTTAATTTTGTTCGCCGCGCTCAGAATCGCCTGCCCGCCCATCAGGGTACCGCGCGAAGCGACCGTTGAGCCGCCGTCGGCGATCATCGCGGTGGCCGGTTCGCTAAACATCACCCGATCGAGCGCAATACCGAACGCTTCCGCCGCCAGCAGCGACATGGTGGTCTGCAGCCCCTGCCCGTTCTCGGATACCGAAGTGGAAATGTTCACGCTGGCGTCGGCATTCACCTGAATCAGGGCCGAGGACGCATCCAGCCCCTCCGCCCCCAGAGAGCAGCCGCGATGGCTCAGCGCGAAGCCAATCCCGTAGCGGATCGGGCCGCCTTCCGCGTTAAGTTTTTTATAGTGCTCGCGTTTGGCCTCATATTCGGCCTTGAGCAGCGTCTTCTCCAGCACCTCCTGCGCGGAGACGGTGTGTTCGCTGAAGACCTGCCCGGCCATGCTGGTATCGCCCTGCTTGAGAATATTGCGCAAACGGAATTCGACGGGCGACAGGCCCAGTTCGCCCGCCACGTCATCCATCAGCGATTCGTTGGCGAAAATGACCTGCGGCGCGCCGTAGCCGCGGTAGGCCGAGGTGTAGTTGTTGTTGGTATACACCCCCACCAGATCGACGCGCACGTTAGGAATATTATAGGGGCCCGCCGCCTGGACGGAACTGCGCCAGGTGACAAACACCGTCTGGCCGC
This sequence comes from Klebsiella sp. HMSC09D12, assembly GCF_001808475.1. NCBI lineage: Bacteria > Pseudomonadati > Pseudomonadota > Gammaproteobacteria > Enterobacterales > Enterobacteriaceae > Klebsiella > Klebsiella sp. HMSC09D12. Next base: position 24,572 of record NZ_KV793511.1, read on the forward strand.
AGTAGCTGCCGCCATCGGCGATGATGTCAATTTTAATCGCCTGAATACGCGCGTCGTCGTCCACGCCAATGCGGTATTTCATCTTATAAGGATGGCGCTTGTAGCTCTCGCGCATCGACTGTTCACGGTTATAGGAGATCTTAACCGGCCGTCCGGTCAGGTGCACCAGCAGCGCCGCGCGGCAGGAGACATTATCGATAATGTCATCCTTACCGCCGAAGGAGCCGCCGAGGACCGAACGCTTAATATTGACTTTCGCCTGGGGCAGGTCGAGATATTTGGCAATCACCGCCCGGGTGCGGTGAGCGTTCTGAATCGACCCTTCAATGGTCATGATCTGTTCATTATTATCCAGATAGGCAGTAATGGACTCCGGCTCAATATAGCCATGCTCCTGAAAACCCACTTCATATTCACGTTCAAAGATATGGGTGGAGGCGGCAAAGCCGGCTTCTATATCGCCCTTCGCCGTGTGGTGGCGATTGATGATATTGCTATCGAGTTCGCTGTGGATAAGGCGCGCCCCGGGCTTCATGGCCTCTTCCGGCGAAGTAATCGGTTCCCACGGGGTATAGGTGATTTTGATTTTATCGACGGCAATGCAGGCCGCCTCATAGGATTCCGCCGCCACGACGGCTACCACGTCGCCGCGGTAGGCGATCTCCTTGTCAATAATCGGCGGATGATCGGGAACAATCGCCCCCAGTTTACGCTGGCCGGGTATATCGTCCCAGGTGGCGATGCACACGACCCCCGGGACTTTTTCCGCCTCCGACAGGTCGAGAGAATCAATACGCCCGGCAGGGATATCGACGTAGCGGCATACGCCATACAGCATATTATTCATGGTGATGTCATCGCCGTAGACAGCTTTACCCGTCACCTTGGCGAGCCCGTCTACGCGGGGCACCTCACTGCCAACAAGCACTGTATCCATATTATTCAGTCTCCACTCACAAAGAAAGATGACTGAATAAAGCAATGGCTATGCCACCTATAAATAAAGGGTTATTTGAGGGTAAGTTATGTGAAGCATCTCTAAAAAAACCTGCCGCTGAAATAATATGACATGGATAAGCCTGCCGGGTAATTATCAAAAAGAGAACAGGCGTATCACTATGATAATCGGTTGTTCTCAATTCTCTTTCCCGGAGCCGCCCCGCCGCTAATCATTGACGACATACATAGATCTCAGCCTTCGCTTGCAGTCAAAAAGCGGACTCAGGAGGTTAAGCCGTGAATGTTAACGCTCGCCACGGCAGCAGCTTTTTGCCATCAAATTTCGAATAAAAATTAAAATAATTTCAATAATGGAATTTAAATTCCATAAAATATGCGGTAAACAAATGTGATATATATCATAATTTTAACAATACATCGGCATACTGATAGCTACACCCCCCATTTGCAAGCTAAAAAATTACTCTATATATCAGATGATTATAAACAAAGCCCTTGTATAAACAAGGCTGCTACACTTGCCTCACAAAACACACTCGAAACAAAACTTTCAAAATGTGATCTGTTTGCATTTTTATTTCACTTATTGCGTCAATAATAACGTCTCACTAAACGCACTCTGCCCGCCTTAATGGCGCAGCAGAAATCCTAACCCCCCGGAGGATGCAATGAAGGAAGTGAGATCAGGATTTATCAGAACCGTTTATATTGGCCCACCCCTTTTCCACCCTCACGCTGCCGGGGACTTTCTGAACGTCGACCATCCCGGAGGACCCAGCCCCGCATCTACCGATGATTCATCATTAATCAAAAAGAAACCTCTTTGATCGGTTTTATTTAGCGCATAGCAATCGCGCTAAATAGTTGCACTAAGAACAAAAAATTATTTCATCCCGACCGTGCTTCGCCTGGCGCAAAGGCAGGCCATGACGGGGATGGGATGACACGTTTTTATCTCGTGCCGTTAATCAAAACAAAAGGTATAAAAATGTCTCTTATTATGAATCTGAACCTACAGCAGAGAAAACGACTACACCAGATAACCCTGGTTGCGACATTTGGCGGCCTGTTATTCGGTTATGACACCGGCGTTATTAATGGCGCATTTTCCTCTCTGAAACAATATATGGCGTTGACGCCGACCACTGAAGGTCTGGTCATGAGCGTATTGCTGATCGGCGCTGCGCTAGGCAGCGTGTTCGGGGGAAAATTCGCCGATTTCTTTGGCAGAAGAAAATACCTGCTTTTTTTATCCTTTATTTTTTTCATCGGCGCACTGATGTCCGCTCTGGCGCCAGATATCACCGTACTGCTTATTTCACGTTTCATCCTCGGCTATGCCGTCGGCGGCGCTTCGGTCACCGCCCCCACCTTTATATCTGAAGTCGCGCCAACGGAAATGCGCGGAAAACTCACTGGCTTAAATGAAGTCGCGATTGTCATCGGCCAGTTAGCCGCATTTGCCATCAACGCCATTATTGGCATCCTCTGGGGCCATCTGCCCGACGTCTGGCGCTATATGCTGATGGTACAGACCATTCCCGCTATCTGCCTGTTTATCGGCATGCTGCGTTCGCCGGAAAGCCCTCGCTGGCTCGTTAGCAAAAACCGCCATGAAGAAGCGCTGGAAATTTTAAAGCAAATCCGCCCGCTTGAACGCGCAACCAAAGAATTCAACGATATCACCACCTTAATTAAGGCCGAAGCCGATAAAAAGCTCCATTCGCAAAACGCCTTTATCACCATCCTTCAGACGCCATGGATTTTCAAACTCCTGCTGGTAGGGGTGATTTGGGCGGCGCTGCAGCAGACCACCGGGGTCAACGTCATTATGTACTATGGCACTGAGATCCTGAGCAGCGCCGGATTCTCCGAAAGAACCTCCCTCATCTGCAACGTACTCAATGGCGTGTTCTCCGTCGGCGGCATGTTATTTGGCGTTCTGTTCCTGGTCGATCGTTTTAAGCGTAAAACCATCATTATTTATGGTTTCGCGATCATGGCTACCCTGCACCTTATCATTGCCGGCGTAGACTACACCCTGGTCGGCGACATCAAAGCCACGGCCATCTGGCTGCTCGGCGCGATGTTCGTTGGCGTAATGCAGGGGACGATGGGCTTTATCACCTGGGTGGTGCTGGCGGAACTCTTTCCGCTCAAGTTCCGCGGACTGTCGATGGGCATATCGGTATTTTTCATGTGGGTGATGAACGCCATCGTCAGCTATCTGTTCCCATTATTGCAGGCCAAGCTCGGGTTAGGCCCGGTGTTCCTGATTTTTGCCGCGATTAACTACCTGGCGATTATTTTTGTCGTCACGGCGCTACCTGAAACATCAAATAAATCGCTGGAGCAGCTGGAAGAAGAGCTGTCGGCCAATAAATCTTCAGCACGACTCAATGCAGCAACAAAGGAAAGCGGATTATGATCGATAACATTACGCAAGATAATCTTCATCTGTCATGCCGGGCGAAAAATAAAGCGGAAGTGCTGGCGATGATTGGCGCTGACTTTAAGGCCAGGGGTTATGTCAGTGAAGATTGCGTGGCCTTTCTTGCTGAAAGAGAGCGCCAGGTCTCCACCTTTTTAGGTAACGGCATTACGCTGCCGCATCTGCCTAAATCAGCCACAAACATCATAGTTAAAACCGGCGTTGAGATTTATCAGTTCCCTGACGGCGTAATCTGGGACAGAAATAACGTCATGTTCATTGCCATTGGCGTGATTGCTAAAGAGAGTGAGCACATTGATGTGCTAAGAGAAGTCGCGTCAATCTTTAGCGATGAAGTTATCGCCAGAGCGCTGTCATTGATTGCCAATAAAGCGGACTTTTTAAGGATCCTCCAGCAAAACCAATAAGCACGGCGCGCTACCGAAAGTCGTCAGATAAAAGCCTGCTTGTAAGCAGGCTTTTGTTTTTTATGGCGTGAGGTAAAGCGTGTTTATTGCGAGCGATCAGCTGCCTTTATAGGTGGAATAGCCATACTGGCTGAGCAGCAAAGGAATATGTAGCTTTTCATTGGTGCGCGTCACGGTAAAGAGAACCGGGATCTCCGGGAAAAATGAGGCCAGTTTCTGCTTATTGAAGTCATCGCCGGTTTTGAAGGTCACTTTGTAAATCCCCGGCTGCATATCCCCTTCTGCCGGATACAGCGATTTAATTCGGCCATCGTTGTCGGTTACGCCGCTTGCAAGCTCGGTCCATTTATTCGCCTGCTGTTTTTCCAGGGTCACCGTCACGCCCGAGGAAGGCAGCCCGGTTTGCTGATTGAGAATATGTACGCTGAGCGTCCCGGTGGGAGCACTAAACGCTGCGGGGATGAAAGACATAGCAGATAACAGAACCAGACCGGATAATTTTTTCACAATGTTTTCCTGTTGCGGATAATAACAATTAAACGTTAGCAGCTGGGCTGTGAAAATATATTCAATTTTTCGTGATAAACGCGGTTATGGAAACAAGCGCAGAATGCTATTCGTCCCGGGGACGATAGATTTTTCTGAATATAACCTCAACGATCGGGAAAAGAATAAGCCTGCGCTATACTTCCTGTTCCTGCGTTCACAAAAGGACTTCACATGAAGATATGGCCTGTTCTGACTGGCGTTGCTATCGCATTAACCCTTGTCGCCTGTAAATCCCCCACGCCACCCAAAGGTGTCCAGCCCATAAGCGACTTTGACGCGAGTCGGTATCTGGGCAAATGGTATGAAGTTGCCCGCCTTGAAAATCGTTTCGAACGCGGCCTGGAGCAGGTCACCGCGACCTACGGTCAACGCAGCGATGGCGGCATTAGCGTAGTTAACCGTGGTTACGATCCGCAGAAACAAAAATGGAACGAGAGCGAGGGTAAAGCTTATTTCACCGGCGCTCCTGATACTGCGGCGCTGAAAGTCTCCTTTTTTGGCCCGTTTTACGGTGGCTATAACGTGATCGCGCTGGATAGCCAGTATCAATATGCACTGGTCAGCGGCCCCGATCGCGGCTATCTGTGGATCCTGTCGCGCACGCCGACCATCCCTGACTCCGTGAAGCAGGAGTATGTGAGCATTGCGCGGAAGTTGGGCTTCCCGGTCGATAAACTCGTCTGGGTGACCCACAAGTAAAAGGCAGAATCAACATTATCTTCAGCGAACCAACGCGCTGAAGATAATGTTGGCATAAGGCTGGAGGGCGAAAAATAATCAGTGTGATGTCTGCTGGTTAGCATTGGCCGCATCTTCTGCGGTTTTAGCGGGAGCGATACTCTCTTTAATTTCTTTTGTTTTATTCGCCGCATCGTTGGCCAGGTTATTGGCATCAACAATCGCGCTGTCTTTAATTTTGCCAGCTTCCTGCACGATTTGGTCGCTTTTCTGCCGGGCATCCTGCTTGACGGCATCAGCCTGGGCCTGGGCCTGCTGAGCAATTGCTTCCGCTTTTTTATCCGCCTCCGCCTTGATGCTGGAGGCCTGGCTGCTGAGATTGTTGGCCTCGTCCGCCGCCTGTTTTTTTATTGCATCAATGTGTTTATCAGCTTCATCCTTAATGGCGTCGGCTTTATCGGACGCCGCCTCTTTAATTTGTTGGGCGTTATCTTTTGCTTTATCCAGATTAGCATCAACCTTTGAGGAATCATCACAGCCGGCAAGAAATAAGCATACGGCAGAAGCGATTAGCGTTTTACTCCAGAGTTTCATAGTCATTCCTTTATTTATCGATATCAGCGTATCGAGGGATCATCGCAGCTGGGTTACCAGGATAATTCTCATAACAACAATGCCATGAGGTTATTTTGACCCAATCCTGAGCCCTGCATCCCTTTATTTATAATCGCTAAACAGGCAGAGTCAAGTTCCTGCGCCATTCACCCGGCGATGGCTAACGTAAAAAACCCGGGCGGCTGCCCGGGTTGGTCGCTGAAAAAATGCCTTAGGCCGTGACGGCTGATTTTGTCAGCGTCGGACCGGCTAACGCCAGGCGGGCGCCGGCTTCGGTATCGCTATATTGCCTGAAGTTATCCATAAACAACTGCGCCAGGCTTTCGGCCTTCTCCTGCCATTTGTCGGCGGAAGACCAGCCGCTACGCGGGTCAAGCAGCGCGCTATCCACGCCTGGCACGGTTTGCGGAATAGACAGACCGAACACCGGGACCGTCTCCTCGCGCAGCTCGCCGGTAGTGCCGTTTAAGATCGCGCTGATGATATTGCGCGTATCGCGTAGCGAAAGGCGCTTGCCCTCTCCGTTCCAGCCGGTATTCACCAGCCAGGCCTCGGCGCCCGATGCCGCCATTTTCGCAGCCAGAACGCTGGCATACTGCGTCGGGTGCAGCAGCAGGAAGGCCGCGCCATAGCAGGCGGAGAAGGTTGGCGTGGGCTGAGTAATGCCGCGCTCGGTTCCGGCCAGCTTCGAGGTAAAACCCGACAGGAAATGATACTGCATCTGCTCGGTTGTCAGACGGGATACCGGCGGCAGCACGCCAAAAGCATCGGCGGCAAGAAAAATGACCTTCGACGGATGGCCCGCGCGCGATACCGGTTTCACGATGTTGTCAATATGCGACAGCGGATAAGAAACGCGGGTATTTTCAGTCTTACTGCCGTCGGCGTAATCCACGCTGCCATCGGCTCTGACCACCACGTTTTCCAGCAGCGCGTTACGACGAATCGCGCCGTAAATTTCCGGTTCGGCATGCGGGTCAAGATTAATGGTCTTGGCATAGCAGCCGCCTTCGAAGTTAAACACGCCTTCATCGTCCCAGCCGTGCTCGTCATCGCCGATCAGCTGACGCAGCGGGTCGGTGGAAAGCGTGGTTTTGCCGGTGCCTGACAGACCAAAGAAGAGCGCCACGTCTCCCGCTTCGCCGCGGTTAGCTGAACAGTGCATCGAGGCGATCCCCTGCTGCGGGAGCAGATAGTTCATCACCGAGAAGAGACCCTTCTTCATTTCGCCGCCGTACCAGGTGCCGCCGATCAGCTGAATTTTTTCGCTCAGGTTAAAGGCGACAAAGTTCTCGGAATTCAGCCCTTGTTCCTGCCATTTATCGTTGGTGCAGCCCGCGCCGTTGAGGACGACGAAGTCCGGCGTAAATTCAGCCAGCTCTTCCGCGCTCGGCGCAATAAACATGTTTTTGACGAAGTGCGCCTGCCAGGCCACTTCGGTGACGAAGCGGACGCCCAGGCGCGTTGCCGGACTGGCGCCGCACCAGGCATCGACAACATACAATTTTTTGCCGCTCAGCTGTCCGGCAACCAGCGTCTTCAGGTCAGCCCAAATCTCCGTGGATAACGGCTTATTATCGTTGCGGCCAAGGCCGGAATCGGACCACCAGACGGTGTCACGCGTCAGCTCGTCTCTGACGATATATTTGTCGCGCGGAGAGCGTCCGGTAAAGATCCCGGTATCCACGGCAACGGCCCCGGACTCGGTCATGACGCCGCGCGCCGCGCCGGTGAGCTCTGCACTGGTTTCATGCGCAATCAGCAAGTCGTAATCGGGGTTATAAAACAGCTCGCTGCTTTCCTGAATTCCGAGCGCAAGAAGAGCGTCTTTTACTGATTCAATACGTGACATGGCACTCCTGACAAACTATTGGCTGGATAAGATGCTATTCGGTTATTTCAACCCGTTAGTTAAGCAGATGGATTTATTTTAATAAAAAAACCATCGTGCAATTAAATAACCAGGATGAACAGACCAGAGCCGGCGATTTAAAATCGTGCTCGTGTAGGGTTTCGCCTGTACTTTAGAAATATCGTTGGCACGTATACCTCATAAGCTAACTCTGCTAAAAATGTTAACACCTGTAGGTAAGTATGTTAATTGCATAGTTTCTATGCATTATGCTAAAATTGCATAGCATTTATTGCAGGAATGAGGAATGGATCGGTGCTGGCGAATCTTGAAGTAAAATGGCTTTACGATGTGATTGCCCTTGAGGAAGCCAGAAGCTTTACGCTCGCGGCCAAAAGCCGCAATATTTCGCAGTCCTCCTTCAGCCGCCGCATTCAGGCGCTCGAGTCTTCGCTGGGCTTCAGCATCTTCGACCGTTCGGCAAACCCGCTGCAGCTGACCAACCGCGGGAAGATTTTCGTTGGCTACGCACGAAATATGCTCGACGATATGGACTTCCAGATCAGCCGAATTAAAGGGCTGAACAACACCACGCAGAAAATAAGAATCGACGCCGCGCCGTCGCTTTCCGTTTTATTACTGCCAGAAATTATCGCCGGTTATACCGACCGGAAGAATAAAACTTTTCATGTTGAATCGATTAATGTCAACGATGCCGTATTTAATCTTAAAGAAGGCAAAAGTGATTTTATCCTGTCGTTTTATAATGAAGAGCTGATGAACTATCCGTTTATCAATCATAAAATTTTCGACTCAGCGCTGCACCTCGTTTCTCCCTGCGATAAGCACGGCAGACCGCTTTTTAATTTGCATCGCGGGGTGCTGCCGCTGATGAAATACGCCAACGACAGCTATATGGGGCGCCAGGTGAATCAGGTGATCGACCGCAAGCCGGAAATTACCTTCTCGCTGACCTTTGTCTCCTCAATGAGCGAGCTGTTAAAACGTATGATCCTCAACGGCGATGGCGTGGGCTGGCTGCCGCAATACTCTATCAAGCGCGAGCTCGAGGAAGGCCGCCTGACGATAATGGATGAGAGCCTGTCCTTGCCGATCGGCGCCTATATTTATCGCTCCGGTGCGCGGCTCAACCAGTCCGCCGAACGTTTCTGGCAGCATATTAAGGCCATGAGTACCGTCACCGCATAGCTCGCGTGAAGGCGAATAATACGCTATTATCCGCCTCCACTCTCTCTCCGTGCAGCCTGATGTCTACCGTTATCGATACCTTTATCGCCCCGCCGTGCCACGCTGAAATCGATATCCTCTACCAGGATGACCATCTGCTGCTGATCGATAAACCCTCAGGCCTGCTGAGCCTGTCGGGGAAAAATCCTCTGAATCTCGACTCGGTACATTATCGACTGGTACAACAGTTTCCCGGCTGCACGCTGGCGCACCGTCTTGATTTCGGCACCTCCGGGCTGATGGTGATTGCGCGCAACAAGGCCATCAACGCCGCGCTCTGCCAGCAGTTCAGCCAGCGTGCGGTGAGCAAAGTCTACAGCGCGCTGCTGTGCGGGCATCTGGCGGATGATGAAGGAACCGTTGACGCTCCGATAACCAAAGATCCGGCGCTGTTTCCGCTGATGACGATTTGCCCGCGCCACGGCAAACCTGCTCGCTCCGGCTATCGGGTCGTGGAGCGCCTGCGCTATCAAGGTCAAGTGCCGGTAACGCGAGTCCAGCTGACGCCGGAAACCGGCCGCACCCATCAGTTGCGTATTCACTGCCAGCACCTTGGCCATCCTATTCTGGGCTGCGATCTGTACGGCGGCATGGCGCTTCCGGGGACAGAACAGGCACCGCGCCTGATGCTGCACGCCAGCGAACTGCATTTCGTGCATCCGGTTAGCGGAGAGAGGATCGACGCCGTCAGCCCCAGCGCGTTTTAACTCGCTTCGCTCGCCAGCCCGACGCTCCCCTACGCCAATTGACGTCAACGCCTGAATTCGACTCTCTGACCGCGCTGCGACTTTCTTCCCGGTGGCGCTGCTGTATGACCGGGCTACGGGTTCACAGCCGCCTGCGATCGGGTAGCCCGGGCAAGGCGCTTGCGCCGCGGCCCGGGGCAATTGCCAACTATAGCCGCACAACGCCTCTGGCCGCGGCCTCTTCACGCCACGCCAGCAGCGGCTGATAGTCCGCGCGCCGCATATCGCTGTAGCCGCAGATAAACAGCGCTTCGCAAAGCGGCTGATAGCGTTCATCGCTCACCAGCTGCTGCAATGCCTCTCTGAGCAACTCCAGCGTCGCCGCGGGCGTCGTCGCCGACGTAATCAGCGGTAGCCCCGGGGCCAGTGGGCTATGGGCAATCACCGTCAGCCCCGCCAGCGCCTCCGGCTGATGACGCTGCAGCAGCGCCCAGGTCACGCAATCAATGGCGGCAATATCCGCCGTCCCCTGCTGAACTTCACGCAGCGACTGGCGATGGCTGCCGCTAAACGCGACCGTTGAGAAGAAACGCCCATCGCGCGACAGCGGCGCGATCATTTTTAACAGCACGTTATAGCCGGACTGGGAATCCGGCGAATTGCACGCGACCCGACGCCCGTGAAAATCTGCCAGCGACTTCCCTCCGTCCGCTTCACGCGCCACCAGCAGGCTGCGGTAGTTCCGCCCTTCGCATCCGGGCGCCGAATAGTGAAAACAGCCGACCGTTTGCACGTTCGCCAACAGCGTCACCAGCGGATAACCGCAGGTCTGGCTCAACAGCAGCGCCGGATGGCGCCAGTGCGCCAGCAGATCCTCAGGTACCGTATATGACAGCCCATCCTCATCCACCACGCCGCGAGCCGCCAGCAGCTGCCGCACCGCCCGCCAGAGCGCCTGAGTATCCTCGTCATTCACCGCGTACATCGGAAACGCCAGCCTTTCACTCATGCTCTTCATCCGCCTTACCCTGCTGGTTGAACCCGGGATGCGCATTCACCGCCACCGGTCTGGCAAAAAAATGCCGCAGCCATTCACCGTAGCCGCGCACCACAAACCCGGCGTTGCGCCGCTGATACTCCGCCTGATTATGCAGATAGATTTTTCGCAGCCCGTACCACGGTACGCCCGGCAAATCGTGATGCACTGAATGGTAGTTGAGATTGAGGAACAGCACCCGCCAGACCAGCCCCGCCTCGTTAATCACCGAACGGGCCAGCGGATCGTCCGCGGCGCGGTGCTCAAGAAAAGAGCGCACTTTGGTTAACGCCAGCGCAGGATAGCTGACAGCCAGCACGAAATAGAGCGGCGAAAAGTCAAGGTGATGCATCCACGCGAACAGCGCCGCCAGCAGCAGGCCGTGAACCAGCCACATCGCTAGCGTCTTCACCCGCCGAAGACGCAGCGCCGTCAGCGCGCAGCTGAGCGTCTGGGCAATATCCAGCAGCGGCGCTACCAGCAGCCTGCCGATAAACGTATTGCGCAGATGAATAAGACTGCGCTGCCAGGGGGCAAAATGCTGCCAGCTCTGCGGCGTAAAATAGTAGGATTCCGGATCGTCAACCGGCTGCGTCAGCAGATGATGATTATGGTGCGCCAGGTGCGAGTCGCGATACAGACCATAGGGGTACCAGACCGCCAGCGGCAGGGTCCCCAGCAGTTGATTAAACCACGGCCGCGAGGTGGGATGGCCGTGAATGAACTCGTGCTGCAGTGACATATACCAGGCGGTGAACCAGACCAGCAGCAGCGTGGCCGGGAACAGCCCCAGCGCGCGCCACCAGGCCAGCGAGGCAAACCAGCCGCCGTAGATCGCAAAAATCAGTAGCCAGGTCGGCAGTTCGCTGCGCCACAGCCAGCTGCGGGACAACTGCTGAATCCGCTCGCGCTGCTGCGGATGCAAATAGGCCGATCTGCTTTTTGCCATTCCTGAAGCTACCTTTTCGCGTTATCGTTTTGCTCCCCCGAAGATGTGAGATAACGCGTTAAATAACAAAGAAATTAAATCACTAAGCTTTGCCAGAAATCGGCCTTATGCGTCGTTGAGCGTGTGCATATAGCGCCACCCGGCGATGAGGCTTACCCCAGCGCACAGCAGCAGCGATGCGCCCAGCGATTGCCCCCATCCGGCCGCCAGCAGACCGGCGCCAATCAGAAGATAATAAAACAAGCCGAAAATGGCGCCGGCGGTGCCCCGACAGTCGCCATAGGCGCTCAGCGCCGACCCCAGAACCAGCGGGATCGCCATCGCATACGCGAGGGTGACCAGCGCGACCGGCGCCACAAACCACAGTGATTCCCGCAGCACGTACACGGCGGCAGCGCCCGCCAGGTGGAGGATGCAGGCGATCGCGAGCATTTGCCCCAGCGGGACATTCTGACGCAGCAGACGGCGGTTAAGCAGCGCGCCGAACAGCGAACCCGCGGCAAGCGCCACGCCGCTGTAGCCAAAGGCCAGGGCATCGAGATCGAATCTGGCGAACAGAAAGGGAGCCAGACTGTAGTAGCTGAACAGGCTGATGTTAAATGCCGCCACCAGAATTGCCGCCAGAGCGATACGCCTGTCGCCCGCCATCCGCCTCAGCACGTCAAGAAAAGACCCTCCCCTGAGGTTATGCGGGCGCGTTTCCGGCATCAACCACAGGCAGCCCAGCAGGAGCGCGGCGGCAAAAATCGCCAGCGCGCTGAATACACCGCGCATACCCCAGATGGCGGTCAACCCACCGCCGATATAGACCCCGATGGCCGGGCTCACCGCCAGCGCCAGGCCGATAAACGAAAAAATCCCCGCCAGCTGCCGCCCGCTATAGCAGTCCCGCAGAACCGTCTGCGTCACTACTGAGCCGGTTGCCGCGCCAGCGGCCGTGACGATCCGCGCCACCAGCAGCAGCGAAAAATCGCTGGCCCACAGCGCCAGCAGGCACCCCGCCGCGTAGACACCTAACCCCGCCAGCAGGGCCGGGCGCCGACCGTAGCGATCGCTGAATCCGCCCCACAACAGAACGCCGACGGCAAAACCGATAAAGTATACGGAGAGCGTTTGCGCCGCCTGCGCTGCGCTCACGGAAAACCGGGCGCTGATATCGGTCAGCGCCGGGCTATAAATCGTTTCCGCTATTTGCGGAAACATCAATAGCGCAGTAACCAGTACCAGCGCGGCACGTCCCAACATATCTACCTCCTGATAAACAAGAGGCGCTATTGTAGGTAAGCCGTTTATCGAACATTATAAACATAATGACTTTAAATATCGGAAATCAGACATTATGGCCTGGCTTGACGCTGATGCGGCATTCGATCCGGATGCGTTAATAAAAAGCCTGATTGGCGTGCAGTCGGCGCTGGGTAACCATGACTCCGGCAGCCACCAGCATAAGATGGCGCAGATCCTGTTTACCCGTCAGGGATGCGTACGTTTGACGCTCGACGATGGCGCGCTGCTGTGCCTGCTTCCGCCGGGACGCGCCGCCTGGATCCCGGCCGGTATCAGCCATCGCGCGGAGATGAAAAATATTGTCGATTATCGTTCAGTCTGGTTTCAGCCGCAGCGTTACCCTCAATTGCCAACGCAGGCGGCGATACTCAACGTGGTGCCACTGCTGCGCGAACTCTTAGAGCGTATCAGCGCCAGCCCCTGGGATACCGACTGGGAAACCGAGCCGGCGCGGCATCTCGCGGCCCTGTGCCAGGCGGAAATTCGCGCCGCCGCCCAGGAGCCGATGATGCTGGCGCTGCCGCAGGATAAACGGCTGGCGCAGCTTTCCGGCGATGCGCTACCGCCGGCGCTTGGGACGCTCGCAGCCCGCTGCGGTGCCAGCGAAAAAACCATCAGCCGCCTGTTCCGCCGCGATACCGGTATGTCCTACCAGCAGTGGCGTCAGCAGTGGCGATTAATGAAGGCAGTTGAGATGCTGGCTACCGGGCAGCGGATTACCGATACCGCGATGGCGCTTGATTTCGCCAGCGATAGCGCCTTTATCTACTTTTTCCGCACCATGACCGGCATGACGCCGGGACGCTATTTCGCCCCCTGATCCTGGCCGCCCGGCGTGAACGGCGGCAGCTGCAGGAAGGTGCTTTGTAACCCCTCGGACCAGGCTTTGCGAATGGTATTGAAATAGGGATCGTTCTCGGTGATCCGATGCTGCCCGGCGCTGCTCAGGCTACCGCTGCGGTAGAGCAGCGTGTCCAGCGGCAGTCCCACCGAAAGATTGCTGCGCAAGGTAGAGTCGATCGAGATCAGCGCGCAGCACATCGCCTGCTCAAGGGGGGTATCGATGGTCAGGACCCGGTCGATGATCGGTTTGCCGTATTTACTCTCGCCAATCTGGAAATAGGGCGTGTCGCGCGTGGCTTCAATAAAGTTGCCTTCCGGATAGATATGGAACAGCCGGTGCGTTTCCCCGGCGATCTGCCCGCCGAGCAGCAGGTTACAGTTGAAGTTGGTATTGCCGCAGTTTTGCTGATTGCTGGCGTCGCGTTGAATCACCTCCTGCAACGTTTTGCCGATCAGCATCGCCGCGTCGTATAACGAAGTCACCTGCATCAGATTCGGTTCCTGCTGGGTACGAATGCGGGCGCTGAGCAGGCTAATCACGCTCTGAGTCGTGGCCAGGTTACCCGCAGACTGCAGGACCATGACGCGTTCGCCATCCTGATGGAAAACGTGCAGTTTTTTAAACGTTGCAATATGGTCCACTCCCGCGTTGGTGCGGGAGTCTGAGGCAAACACCAGTCCATCTGACAAACACATGGCCACGCAATAGGTCATCGTTTCATTCCTGCGGTTATTGCTGCTGCGCCTGCTGTGAATGCTCGCGCACCTCAGCGTTAGTTAACAAAATTTCTCCGCCGCCGCCGAGGCGGGTACCGCGCACCGGACACGCATCAAGATAGTCCAGCCCGGTCGCCAGCCGCAAATGCTGATTCAGACGGCGGGTATTGTTCGTGATATCAAACGGCTGCCAGCGATCGTTCAGCCATACTTCAGCCCAGGCGTGCATAGCGACATGCTCGGCGTTATCGCTGTAGACATAGCCGCTGACGTAGCGCGCCGGGATCGCCAGCGCCCGGCAGCAGGCGAGAAACACATGGGTGTGATCCTGGCAAACCCCTTTCGATCGCGCGAACGCGTCGGCGGCCGAGTCCTGTACCTGCGTGGCGCCCGGCGAATAGGGCATTCTCAGCAGCAGCTCGGCCATTAACCGGTTCAGGCTCGCTTCCTGAGCCTCCGGCTGATACCAGCGCTGGGCAAATTCGCGGATCGGGCCGTCAGCGCGGGTAAGCGGGGTACAGCGCAAGAAAACCAGCGGCGACAGCAGCTCCTGCGGCTCCGCGCCAATCTCTTCCCCCTCTTCCACGATATCGACGATCCCGCTGGCGCGGATGGTAATCTCTTTATGCGGATTATCCAGCGTCAGCACGTGCAGCACGTTGCCCCACGCGTCGGTGGTGGCGACGGCGGAACCGTCCGGCAGGGTTAATGTCCAGGCGGTGATCTTCTGCCGACCGATGCTGCGCGGCGTCAGGCGCAGGTACTGGGTTGAAAACTTCACTTCTTCATCGTAGCCGTAGCGGGTCAGGTGATCGATTACCAGTTTCATAACGCCTCCAGATAGGTTTGTCTGATGCTGTCGGAAAGCGCGTTAATCCGCGCCAGCAGTGCATTAAGGGTGACCTGCAAATCAGCCTGCGCCAGATCGTCGCGGGTGCTAAAACGCAGGTCGACGTTAAGCTGGTGCGCCAGGCGCAGCGGCAGGTGCGAACGATCGTTGGCAATCTGCTCCAGCTGCCCGACGAGGTCGGAAATGCTCGCTCGCAGCGATCTCGGCACATCGTTGCGCAGGATCAGCAGCTCCATCACCGTTTCGCGGCTGACCGGCTGGCGGTAGATGCTGTTATAGGCCTCGCGTGCGCTGACCGCGTTAAGCAGCGTATCCAGCCGGTAATACTCGCGGACCGGATCGGGATCGCTGTTTAACTGCTGATCCTTAATCAGCAGCAGCTGGGCGGTGGCGGATGCCCGTTCGATCAGCGTCCCGATACCGATAAAGCTCAGGGCGTCGTTACGCAGCAGCGTGCCGAGAATCGCCCCGCGAAACAGATGAACCCGCTCTTTTACCCACTCAAAGAAAGCGTCGTTGCCCAGCTCGCCGATCCCCTGCTGGCGCAGTTTTCGCAGCTCAATACGCGTGGCGTTGATGCTTTCCCACACTTCCGCCGACAGGCTGCCGCGCACCGCGTGGGCGTTGTTCCACGCCATCTCGACGCAGCTAAAAATGCTGTACGGGTTGTTGCCGTCGAGGGCGAAAAAATTAAGCAGGTTGCTCATGGTGAAACGCGCGTGCCGGGCCTGAAACAGCTCGTGGGTCAGCGATAGATTTAGCGGCAAGGCTAAATCCCGCGACTGCTGGCTATGGCGGGGGATCATCGACAGCTTCCAGGTCACGTCCAGCACCCGGGCATAGCTTTCTGCGCGCTCAAGATAGCGCGCCATCCAGAAGAGTTCACTCGCTGTGCGGCTTAACATGATTCGTCCTCCTCCATCACCCAGGTATCCTTGGTGCCGCCGCCCTGCGACGAGTTCACCACCAGCGAGCCTTCGGTTAGCGCCACCCGCGTCAGACCGCCGGGAACCAGGCGGATCTCCTGACCGGAAAGGACAAAGGGCCGGAGATCGATATGGCGCGGCGCCAGCCCCTCTTCTATAAAGGTCGGACAGGTTGACAGCGCCAGGGTGTCCTGGGCGATATAGTTGGCCGGGTTTGCCAGCAGACGCTGACGAAACGCATCGCGCTCCTCTTTGGTCGAGCGCGGGCCGACCAGCATGCCGTAGCCGCCCGCGCCGTGAACCTCTTTCACGACCATCAGCTCAAGATGGCTCAGCACGTAGCTGAGATCTTCCGCTTTACGGCATTGCCAGGTGGGAATATTGCTGAGGATCGGTTGCTCGCCCAGATAGAAACGGATCATCTCCGGCACGAAGGGGTAGATCGATTTATCGTCGGCGACGCCGGTGCCGATGGCATTCGCCAGCACCACGCCTCCGGCGCGGTACACCGACAGCAGCCCCGGCACGCCCAGCATAGAGTCGGCGCGAAAGGCCAGCGGGTCGAGATACGCATCGTCGATCCGCCGGTATATAACGTCCACGCGCCGCGGCCCCTCGGTGGTGCGCATATACACCGCCCCGGTTTTAATAAACAGATCCGCGCTCTCCACCAGCTCAACGCCCATCTGCTGGGCCAGAAAGCTGTGTTCAAAATAGGCGCTGTTAAACCGCCCTGGGGTCATCACCACCACGCACGGGTCGTCCACGGGCGAGCTTTCGCGCAGCGTTTGCAGCAGATAGCTGGGGTAGCGTTCTACCGGCGCAATACGATGCTGTTCGAACATTTCGGGGTAGAGCCGCATCATCATTTTGCGGTTTTCCAGCATGTAGGAGACGCCGGAGGGGGTGCGGAGATTATCCTCCAGCACGTAATACTGGCCGTCGCTGTTGCGCACCATATCAACCCCGGTGATATGGGCATAGGTGTTATTGGGTAAGTTTATCCCCTGCATACAGGGCTGATACTGTTCATTCGCCAGCACCTGTTCGGCCGGGATCAGTCCCGCGCGCAGGATATTTTGATCGTGGTAAATATCGTAAAGAAAGGCGTTGAGCGCCTTCACCCGCTGGCGGATGCCGCGGTCGATTCGCTGCCACTCGCCGGCGGGGATAATGCGCGGCACGCTGTCGAAAGGGATCAGACGTTCGGTCCCCTCGTCTTCGCCGTAGACGTTAAAAGTGATGCCGATGCGGTGAAAGAGCAGCTCCGCCTGCTCTTTTTTCTGCCGGATAGAGAATTGATCGGTACTGCGAAACCATTGCCACCAGGCGTTATAGTGCTGACGCTGCTCTCCCTGTGCGGTAAGCATCTCATCATAATAATGCCCGTCAGGAAGCGTTATTTTTATCATGGCCGTCTCCTCCGGTTGTACTCACTTTGAGGTCATCCCCGGGAGAGATAAGCATTAATTATGCCAGGTAGCACAGCGCAGCGGCATAGCGTAACGCCGCGCTTATCTGAATAAAAAATAACCCGTTATTTTGCTTGTTCAGGCTCTGCCGTCAGCCAGAATCGCACCAAATTGGGGCGTTCGCTTCCGCGTTAACGGGCGGGTCGATAGCCCGCATCCGTCGCCAGATAACGGCTCGCGAAGAGGCCGCACGCGACCTGAACGTCTGCCACGGTTAGTCGTTAACGCGCCTCAGCTCCAGCCACTCCACCACCAGACCCGGCTTGATAACGTCAAACCCCACGCGGTATTTCCCCGGCTGTAGCGCAACCCGACACAGCTTCTGCACCATTTCCCGGCCGAGCGTGCCGTGGGTGTGTATCGTTGCCACGAACTGGTCATTGAGCAGCAGATTGCCGGCGGTTTGCGCCAGTGGCGCGCCGTCGGCGTACACGCTGACCAGCACATCGTAGACTGCCGCCTGTTCAACGCTCAGCACCAGGTCCTCGTCATAGCGCAGACGCGACTGCTCGGCGATTTTAATTGCCCCCTCGCAGCCGGCGGCGCAGGCCGGTTCTGCCGCCAGGTGAATCACATTCGCCCGGGGCGCCTCTCCACGCTTAAAGGCCTGAGTCTGCAGCATAAAATCGAGGATGTTTATCGCGCAGCGCTGAAGCTCCCCGAGCGTGAGTTCCCCTTTTGCCAGCGCCGCCAGGGTGTTATCACCGGCAGCGTTAACCTCCGCGCCGTTATTATTGACCACCATATAGAGATCGTTCTGCGCGCGGATCATCGCCGCGGTGTTGCGGGTGCTCGCCGCGCCGCCATCGATGGGATCGTTCATCGTTGCCCACCAGTCGGTCATGACGATCCCGCGAAAGCCCCACTCTTCGCGCAGTATGGTGGTGGTGAGATCGTAGCTGGAGGCCGCCTGGTAACCGTTGACCGGGTTGTAGGCGGTCATCACCGCGCTGGCGCCGGCGGATTTCACCGCGTACTCAAAGCCTTTCAGGTAGATTTCACGCAGCGCGCGCTCCGACACTACCGAGTCCGCTGTGGCTCTGGCAAACTCCTGATTATTACAGGCAAAGTGCTTAAGCGTCGCCACGCCGCCGCCGCTGCGAATGCCGCGCACCACCGCCGCCGCCATCATCCCGGTGATAAGCGGATCTTCGGAAAAATATTCAAAATTGCGCCCGTTGAGCGGATGGCGCTGGATGTTCATCCCCGGCCCCAGCAGCAGGTCGATACCGTTGCGCAGCAGCTCCTTGCCCTCCATCACGTATAAACGCTCCACGAGTATCGGGTCCCAGCTGGAGGCCAGCAGCGTACCGCTGGGCAGCAGAGTGGCCTTTGCGCCGTTATCCATGCGAATACCGGAAGGCCCGTCGGCGGCACACGCCAGCGGAATGCCTTTTTCCAGCAGGCTGTCCGCCACTCCGCCAAAGGCCGACGCGACGCCGGGGGTGACTTTGTAGCTGCACATGCCCTCCCCGCGCACCAGACAGGCCAGCTCCTCCACCGACAGCTGAGCAACAAAAGCGTTCATCGTCGCGCGCCCTTCCGCAACGTCGCTGAGGGTAAGCCCCTGGTTGCCGGTGAGAGTGATGCTCTCTGGCAGGCGCTCCTCAATACGCGAGCGCAGGTTAATCTTCCGTCGCGGCACTTCTTCCCATTCGATCTGGTAGCGCCCATCGCCGCCATCGCCAGCGGGCCTAATGCGCACGAAAGGTACCGTTGGCGCCAGCACCTGCTGATGGCGGGAGAGGATCCGCAGAGTCTTCTGCGTGTACCCCGCCTCTCCGTCTACCGGCAAAGGTTGCAGATCGCGCACGCTGTTACCGATCAATAAACGATACAGTCCGGGTTCCATCACGTAGCAATGGGGATGCCCGGTAGCCCCGCTATCGTCGAGGGAGGCAAAACGCTCCAGCGGGATCGATAACGTTAAGGTTTCACTTTCACCCGGCTGCAGCAGGCGGGTTTTGGCGAAGGCCACCAGCGCCCTGGCCGGTTTCCCGAGCGCGCCCTGCGGCGCCTGAAGGTAAATCTGGACGACTTCTTTGCCCGCAAAACGCGCGCCGTCGTTGGTTACGGTGACGGTCGTCTGGATCTGGTCGTCAAAGGCTTCCGCTCGCGCCGATTGCAGGGTGAAGCGGGTATAGGAGAGACCAAACCCAAAAGGAAACTGCAGACGCTGGGGACAAAAGGTTTCAAAGTAGCGATAGCCGACGTAGATATCCTCCTGATAGAGGTTTTGCGCTTCCGCTCCCCAGCAGGGCGATGCCGGATGGTCATCCAGCGATTTGACGATGCTGCCCACCAGCTTGCCGGATGGCGTTACCTCACCATAGAGAAGCGAAGCAGCCGCCTGCGCCCCGTCGGCGCCGCCGTGCCACACGTACAGCAGCGCGCGAATGCGAGTACGCAGCAGCGGATCGTCGGCCCATGCGAGATCGATAAGCCCGGCGGTATTCAGCACGACCGCCACATCGTCAAACTCGCGGCAGACCTGATGTAGCAGCATCATTTCATCGGCCGTGAGCCGGTATCCGCCTTCAACATCCGCGTTATCCTGATCTTCACCAGCGGTACGGCCAAGGACAATCACCGCCTGGGTCGAGACGGCGCGGGCCTGACGAATCTGCTCATCGCTCAGCGGCATCTCCTGCTGATACCAGGGCTCAGCCGCCCAGCCTCCGCCGCCGTTGTCAAAAGGATGCTGTTGCGTCCAGCTCTCGTAAAGCGCGGCCAGCTGCTCATTGAGCTTCCCCCCGCTGCGCGCGCGCATTGCCTGCAACAAGGTGGTTCGGCTCACCACGTTTACCGCCCCGCCCGAGCCGGTACCGCTACGATAGTAGTCAATTTGCGTACGGCCAAATAACGAAACCGGCTGCTGAGCGTCAAGCGGCAGCATGCCGCGATCGTTTCTCAGCAGCACCGCGCCCTCGGCAGCGGCGGCGGCGGCAAATTCGGCAAACCCTTCCAGCGGGGTCCCCGCTTTACTGTCATACATGGTGTTGTCCTGTTAACTCGAGCCTCCGCAGGAGGCGTAATGGCATCATGACCAGAGCCCGCGCAATGCGGGCTCTGCTTTGATCAGAAGAAATATTTGAAGCGAAGACGGCCGCCGTAGCGGGAGTCTTCATGTTTGTCGCCATCCGTTGGTTTCGCTTCAATCCACGAGGCGTAAGCGCCAAGGTAGATATTGAAGTTCTTCATATCCATGACATTGGGGAACAGGTACGACGCGTGAATGGTGTGGATATCGTAGTCACCCACGTTGGAGATCCAGCAGCCATCGTCGCAAGTAGAGACATAATTAGCCGAGTTGAACTTGTCGATTTTGTTGTGGGCGTAGATATAACCCAGTTCAAAACGATGCCAGAGGGAGTTAATAGCTGCGGTGAAATCCTTCTCATCGGAGGCATCCATATAGGCCACGTTCAGGTTAGTGGTGACCCCATCTTCCGGATCGGTTTTTTGTCCATTCCATGACATCGTCAAGCCATAGCCGGTGCGGTCCGACTGGTCGATCCAACTGCCGCGATTGTCGTAATAACCGTAAGCATTCTTCACGACGTTCTTTTCCATCGCGACGGCGGTAGAGAAGCGACCGCTATTCCACGCAATCACCGGACGTAAATAGGCAACGTTTTTCTCATTTTCCAGGTTATTGCCGTGATAGCTGGAGTCCCGGAACAGCGTGCTGCCATTTTCCACCAGATTATTAAGTTCGAAATACCAGTTATCTATCGTTTTACTGAGCAGGAAGTTGCCACCGCTGCTGCTACGGCCGCGGCCCTCTTTCATCATGTAAATATAGCCGTAGCCATCGCTATAAAGGTCGTTAGCCGTGTTGCCGGAGTATTCGACAAACGTATCCTGATTCAGCGGGAACATATCGTAGGCTTCGAAACGACCAACTTTGACCTTCCAGTCATCTTCCCGGCCAAAGAAGAATACCGCATCATCAAGGTTCATCTTACCGGTCATATCGGCCAGCGGCTGGGCGGAGAAACCGGCGAAATTGCCGTTATCCATTTTGCGCATACCATCGAAGCCCAGCAGAATACGGCCGTTAATATCCCAACGTTCTTTAGTACCCGGCGCCCAGTTTTTATTCGAAGAGGTTTTTACCGACGTCAGGCTACCGCTACCGCTGGCACCGTCCATATTGAATTCCACATCGCCATAAAACTTCAGGTCGCCGTAGCCAGAGAGCGTAAGCTTCGTGGGAGTCGCGCCGGGAGCGACCGGCTCAGCGGCATCGACTTTGACCGCCGACGCGGTTTTTGCTGCCGCTGTTTGCTGTTGTTTAAGCGTTTGTATCTGCGCTTCCGCGTCCGCGGCGCGCTGTTCAGCGTTAATTAATCTTTGCTCCAGTTGCGCAAGGCGCTGGTCAATATCTGCAGAGGTATTATTTTTTGCTGCTATCACATTAGAGGACATAATGGCGCCAATAGCCAATGCCATATATTTTATTTTCATTTGAACATCCCTAAATTAATTATTTTTTATTTCATTCAGGATACACCCGTGGCTATGTGAAGATTAACTCACAACGCCACAAATGTTATTCTATTATTTTCAGGACTCGGCAAAAGTTCCTTTTTTTAAATCATCAACGATGCCGTTCATTCTATTTTCAGTTAAGCCATAGAATTTAATAGAGACTGCGGTAAGAACATAAAAAACAGAAGGTACCAGCGTGAATAACAGCACCACCCCCTGTACGGCGGAAGCCGGCTGTACCGTGGTGTTAGCGGCGTAATGGTAATAGGCTAATATCCAGCCAAGGATCGCCCCACCGACGGCGACGCCCAGTTTTATCACAAAGATATTGGCCGCAACGTTCATACCGGTAATACGCCGCTGGGTTTTCCATTCGCCGTAGTTGTTCACATCGGTAATCATCGACCACTGCAGCGCGCCGTTACCGCCCTGAATAATGGAGATCAGAATATGGACCCCAAGCACCAGAAGCCAATATTGCACCGGTACAATAAAGCACACGACCCCCAGCGCAGCGGTCAACAGGTTAATCCAGAAAGAGAGTCTGACTTTACAAAAACGCGTACCGAACGGTTTTGCCAGCACCGAGCCCAGCATGGAGGCAAACATCCCACCAAGCATGAATACCGTAATCACGTCGGCGCCTTTGTGCAGCACGCTATTAACATAATAAACGACGGCGCCGCCGCGAATCACCACGGCAACCAGCATCATAAAGTTGTAAACGGAGAGAATACGCCACTGATCGTTGCGGAAAAGAATTTTCACATCGCGGGCAATATTCAGATTTTCTTCTTTAATCGGCTGAACGCGCTCTTTAGTGGTGGCGAAACAGGTGAT
Source organism: Klebsiella sp. HMSC09D12 (assembly GCF_001808475.1). Classification (NCBI taxonomy): domain Bacteria; kingdom Pseudomonadati; phylum Pseudomonadota; class Gammaproteobacteria; order Enterobacterales; family Enterobacteriaceae; genus Klebsiella; species Klebsiella sp. HMSC09D12. The sequence continues at coordinate 47,433 of NZ_KV793511.1, forward strand.
AAACATCAGGCAGCCGATCACGCCAAATATTGCCATCGACACCTGAATACCGGTCGCACGGTCGCCCGGATAGAGAAAGTCAGCCAACGGTAGAATAAACGCGGTACCGAGCGCCCCGCCGATCGGCGTGATGGCAAAACGCCAGGATTGCAGAGAGAGGCTTTCACGCGGATCGGAAGTCAGTGCCGCGCCCAGCGAGCAGTAAGGAATATTAATGGCGGTGTACATCAACGTCATAAATATATATGCCGCAACCGCATAAACCACTTTCCCCGAGTCGGAGAAAGACGGTATGGAGTAAACCAGCACGCAGCTCACCGCAAAGGGGACGCATATCGCCAGCAGCCACGGACGAAAGCGCCCCCAGCGGGTTGAGGTGGCATCCGCAATCGCCCCCATAATCGGATCGGTAATCGCATCCAGCAGACGAACCAGCAAAAACATCGTCCCCATCACGGCGGGCGGTAGACCATAAATATCGGTATAGAAGTAGGCTAAGATGGCAACGGAGGAGTCAAATACAATATGGCTCGCTGCGTCCCCCAGGCTGTAACCTACTTTTTCTCTGACAGAAATTTTGTCGCCAGCAGACATACATCACTCCTTTACGAAAAAATGAAACCGGTTTCTGTAAAGTCTGCATTTTTTACTTTTCCCTCCTACAGATGCCATTATGTTTTTTTATTAATTATTTATGTTTTTTTATTTATGTGATCCTGTCAGCCTTCAATGGTATTAGAACCCGGTTTTTTGTTTGGCAGATCACATGTTTTAATACTTCGCTAACTTTTTTCAGGCGACAGGGATGAGCCGATAAAAATGCCATATAGGAATACCATGCCGCTTGTCTATTTATTTTTCTTATTCACGGATTATGTTTTTTATCAATTACCAGATATTCAGCGCCCCCCGAAGTACCATACAAGACAGCACTGTTTTAATCGCCAATATTTTGTCGGCGCGGAACAGAGCGATGCCCGGTAAATACTCTGTTTTCACTTAAAATGTTACCTCGGACACGCGCAGCGGCGGATATTCGTCTAAGGTTTTCTGATGGCCGAATGCAGTGGCACATAGTCTGCAATGATAAGGAGAACAATTTATGACGAGTCCGGTTTCCCGTCGCCCCGCAACCCTTCGTCTGGCGCTCGGGGGCGCATTTGTCGCTCTGGCGACGCTGACGGCTCAGGCTGAAGAGACCCGCCCTATCCCGCAATCGCCCGATATCCTGCTCGGACCGCTGTTTAACGACGTGCAAAGCGCCAAACTTTTCTCTGACCAGAAAACGTTCGCTGACGCCATCCCTAACGGCGATCCGCTGATGATCCTTGCCGATTATCGTATGCAGAAAAATCAGACCAGCTTTGATTTGCGGCACTTTGTCGAGCTTAACTTTACCCTGCCTCAGGAAAACGACCAGTACGTTCCGCCAAAAGGGCAAACCCTGCGCCAGCATATCAATGGACTCTGGCCAGTGCTGACCCGCAGTACCGTTGAAGTAGAAAAATGGGATTCGCTGCTGCCGCTGCCAAAACCTTACGTGGTGCCCGGCGGACGCTTTCGCGAAGTCTATTACTGGGATAGCTACTTCACCATGCTTGGCCTGGCTGAGAGCAGTCACTGGGATAAAATCGAAGATATGGTGACCAACTTTGCCGCCGAGATCGACGCCTGGGGTCATATTCCCAACGGCAACCGCACCTACTATCTGAGCCGTTCGCAGCCGCCATTCTTCCCGTTTATGGTTGAACTGCTGGCCACCCATGATGGCGACGAGGCACTCAAGAAATGGCTGCCGCAGATGGAGAAAGAGTACCAGTACTGGATGGATGGCGCTGAGGCGCTTCAGCCCGGCAGCGCCAGCAAGCGCGTGGTGCGCATGGCCGACGGCGCGCTGCTCAACCGCTACTGGGATGATAACGACACGCCGCGCCCGGAATCCTGGCTGGACGATGTGACCACCGCCAAAAATAACCCCAATCGTCCGGCGACTGAAATCTACCGCGATCTGCGCTCTGCCGCGGCATCCGGCTGGGACTTTAGCTCACGCTGGATGGATAACCCGCAGCAGCTCGGCACTATCCGTACCACCTCTATTGTTCCGGTCGATTTGAACTCGCTGATGTTCCATATGGAAAAAGCCATCGCTCGCGCCAGCAAAGCGGCGGGAGACTCGACCAAAGCCGCAAAGTATGACGCGTTAGCCAATGCCCGCCAGAAAGCGCTGGAAAACTACCTGTGGAATGATAAAGAGGGCTGGTATGCCGATTACGATCTTAAAAGTCATAAGGTGCGCAATCAGCTGACCGCCGCGGCGCTGTTCCCGCTGTACGTTAACGCCGCCTCCAGCGAACGCGCGGCGAAAGTCGCCGCCGCCACCGAAACGCGGCTACTTAAGCCCGGCGGCCTGACCACCACCACGGTGAATAGCGGCCAGCAGTGGGACGCCCCCAACGGCTGGGCGCCGCTGCAGTGGGTCGCGGCGGAGGGTTTGCAAAAATATGGCCAGCAAAAAATCGCGATGGAGGTAAGCTGGCGTTTCCTGAGCAACGTCCAGCACACTTACGACAGCAAACAGAAGCTGGTGGAAAAATATGATGTCAGTTCGACGGGAACCGGCGGCGGAGGCGGCGAGTATCCGCTACAGGACGGCTTTGGCTGGACCAACGGCGTCACGCTGAAGATGCTGGACCTCGTGTGCCCGAAAGAGAAGCCGTGCGATTCCGTGCCTACCGCGCGCCCGGCGGCGAATGACGATATCGGCTCGGCGCAGCCTGCTGCGGTTGAGGAGAAAAAAGCCGCGCAGTGAACCTTCGCGCGGCGGGACTCCGCCGCGCGTCTTTCTCACTTTACTGTCCCTGAATCGGCTGGGCTGATGACCCCCGGCAAGCTAAGCCAGTGGGAGCGCCCGTTACATGGCGTCCAGCGCTTTCTGCAGCTTCCAGATATAGCGCGGGGCCTGCGGTGCCGGATGTTTCTTCACCACGTGCTCAAAGAAATCATCGGCGTCCATATCGTTAATCTCCTCAATCGCATCCTGGCGATTAGACGAGAAGGTGCGCAGCAGCGCGCCCGCGCCGTTGGCGTAGGAAACCACCACCGCATAGCGCATTACCTGCGGATCTTTAATCCCCGCCAGCGGACCGTTCTCGAGAATGCTAAGGTAGGCCGCCCCCATAGAAATATTACGCTCGGGATTTTTCAGTTCGCTCACCGAAGGATCGCCGCTCCAGCCCATCCGCCGGTAAACATCGCGCCCGGACGTTGAGGGTTTCAGCTGCATCAGGCCAACCGCGCCGGATTTGCTGACCACCGTCGGGTTGCCGCCGGATTCAATGGCGATAATGGCGGTAATCAGCTGGGGATCAACGCCCCACGCCGCGCCGGCTTTTTCGCTGATTGGCATCCACTGCATCGCCCGCTTAACCGGGACTTCCGGATTCCACGGCGGGTTACGATAATCGTGTTTTGAACTACAACCGGCCAACAATACAAATAAAAAAACACACCATCTCAATTTCACACATCTATCCTTATTGGCTGAAGTTTGCCGCACGGAGATGACAATAAACGCTCCAGGCGGCATGATAACCCTTTCATTCTTAGCAAGGAATTGTCATGTCTCAGTTTTATCTCATCGCCCCCTCCGGCTATTGCATCAACCAGGAAGCGGCGAATCGCGGCGTGCAACGTCTGCAGGAGGCCGGGCATCAGGTGGCGCACCAGGAAGTCATTCCCCGCCGGGCACTGCGCTTTGCCGGGACTGAGAACCAACGCCTTGCCGATATTAACCAGCTCGCCGCCCTCGACGGCAAAAACCGTATCGTGCTGGCGGTACGCGGCGGCTACGGCGCGACTCGCCTGCTGCCGCAAATTGACTGGCAGGGGCTCATTGCCCGTCAGCAGCAGGATCCGCTGCTCATTTGCGGCCACAGCGATTTCACCGCCATCCAGATGGGCCTGCTGGCAAAGGGTAGCATAATCACTTTTAGCGGGCCGATGCTGGCGGGAAACTTTGGCGCCGAAGCGCTTAATGAATTTACCGAACACCATTTCTGGCAGGCCCTGCGCAACCCGGCGTTTACGCTTGAATGGCACGGCGAGGGGCCCGACTGTCGCGCCAGCGGCACGCTATGGGGCGGCAACCTGGCGATGCTGACCTCGCTTATCGGTACCCCGTGGATGCCGAAGATTAGCGACGGGGTTCTGGTTGTGGAGGATATTAACGAGCATCCCTTCCGCGTTGAGCGTATGCTCTTGCAACTGCTTAATAGCGGTATTCTGGCGCGCCAGCGGGCGATTATCCTCGGCAGCTTTACCGGCGCTGTCGCCAACGACTACGATGCCGGATACGATCTGCCGATGGTATACGACTACCTTCGCCAGCAGCTTAACATTCCGGTCATCAGCGGCCTGGATTTTGGCCACGAGCAGCGCACGGTCACCCTACCGCTTGGCGCCAGAGCATTGCTGGTCAACAACGCCTCTGCCACGACGTTGAGCATCAGCGGCCACCCGGTACTGACAGAATAAAAATTCCTCTAACGCATATCCTGATCGGCGTCGGATTGTTAAAATGGTGTAGTTTTTAATTTATCTTCACGCCGGTAAGGAGTACGTCAACATTGGACGCCGCTGCGGTCATCAGTCTGTTTATCCTGGGTTCTGTTTTAGTAACCTGTAGCATCTTATTAAGTTCCTTTTCCTCACGCCTCGGCATCCCGATTCTGGTTATCTTCTTAGCCATTGGGATGCTGGCGGGTATTGACGGTATCGGCGGCATTCCGTTTGACAACTACCCTTTCGCCTACATGGTAAGTAACCTGGCGCTGGCGGTCATTCTGCTTGACGGCGGGATGCGCACCCAGGCCAGCTCCTTTCGCGTAGCGCTTTGGCCCGCGCTGTCGCTTGCCACGGTCGGGGTGTTAATTACCTCGGCCCTGACCGGACTCATGGCGGCCTGGCTGTTTAAACTCGACCTGATTGAAGGCATGCTGATCGGCGCGATTGTCGGCTCGACGGATGCCGCAGCGGTGTTCTCACTGCTCGGCGGAAAAGGGCTAAACGAACGCGTCGGCTCAACGCTGGAAATTGAATCCGGCAGCAACGACCCGATGGCCGTGTTCCTGACCATTACCCTTATCGAGATGATTCAGCAGCATGAAACCGGCCTGAGCTGGATGTTCCTGGTGCATATCGTGCAGCAGTTTGGCTTAGGTATCGCCATCGGTCTCGGCGGCGGCTATCTGCTGCTACAGATGATTAACCGCATTGTGCTGCCCGCCGGGCTTTACCCGCTGCTGGCGCTGAGCGGCGGGATCATGATTTTCGCCGCCACCACCTCGCTGGACGGCAGCGGCATCCTCGCGGTCTACCTGTGCGGCTTCCTGCTGGGCAACCGGCCGATTCGCAACCGCCACGGCATTCTGCAAAACTTTGACGGGCTGGCGTGGCTGGCGCAGATCGCCATGTTCCTGGTGCTCGGCCTGCTGGTCACGCCGTCAGACCTGTGGCCCATCGCCATCCCGGCGCTCATTCTGTCGATGTGGATGATTTTCATCGCCCGTCCGCTGTCGGTATTCGCCGGCCTGCTGCCGTTTCGCGGCTTTAACCTGCGCGAGCGCATATTTATCAGCTGGGTGGGTCTGCGCGGCGCGGTGCCGATTATTCTCGCCGTCTTTCCGATGATGGCGGGCCTGGAGAATGCGCGCCTGTTCTTTAACGTGGCTTTCTTCGTGGTGCTGGTCTCGCTGCTTTTACAGGGTACGTCGCTCTCCTGGGCGGCCAAAAAAGCCAAAGTAGTGGTGCCACCGGTCGGATCGCCCATCTCACGCGTCGGGCTGGATATCCATCCGGAAAATCCGTGGGAGCAGTTTGTCTATCAGTTGAGCGCGGAGAAATGGTGCGTCGGCGCGGCGCTGCGCGACCTGCATATGCCGCCGGAAACGCGGATTGCCGCGCTATTCCGCGATAACGCTCTGCTGCACCCCACCGGCAGCACCCGCCTGCTGGAAGGCGATATTCTCTGCGTGATTGGCCGCGAACGCGATTTACCCGCGCTGGGTAAACTGTTCAGCCAGTCGCCGCCGGTGGCGCTCGATCAGCGCTTCTTCGGTGATTTTATTCTCGATGCCAGCGCCAGGTTCGCCGACGTGGCTCAGATTTACGGCATTGACGGGGGAGAAGAGTTTCGCGATCGTCAGCAGTCGCTGGGTGACGTCATACAGCACCTGTTAGGCGCAGCCCCGGTTGTCGGCGACCAGGTGGAATTTGCCGGCATGGTGTGGACGGTGGCGGAAAAAGAAGAGGATCACGTTCTGCGGGTTGGCGTACGGATGGCGGAAGATGAGGCGGAGTGATCCGCCTCGGTTCAGGTTACACTGTCACAACCGGCACGCGCGGCGCAAGGGCGCACATTAATTCATATCCGACGGTGCCGCAGGAGGCTGCGACATCGTCAATTTTGATCTCTTTACCCCATAGCTCGACCGGCGCGCCAATGCCCGCCTGCGGGCAGGTTGTCAGGTCCACCGCCAGCATATCCATTGAGATACGCCCGACCGTTACGGTGCGGACGCCATCAACCAGCACCGGCGTTCCGCTGGGCGCTAAGCGCGGGTAGCCGTCGGCATAGCCGCAGGCAACGATGCCGATTCGCCGCTCCTCAGCCGTGCGCCAGGTTGCGCCGTATCCAACCGCTTCACCGGCTTTCAGATTCTGCACGGCGATAATTTCGCTGCTTAGCGTCATGACCGGTTTCAGCCCGGTATTGGCCACATCCTGCCACTGGCCGGAAGGCGAAGCGCCATAAAGCACGATCCCCGGCCTCACCCAGTTAAAATGCGACTCCGGATGCCACAAGGTGGCCGCCGAGTTCGCCAGCGAGCGCGGGCAATCCAGCCCTTCCACCGCCTGCTCAATGCGCCGCATCGGCTCCGCGATGCCATCCGGATTTTCCGCTTCGGCAAAATGCGACATCAACGTCATTTCACTGACGTTGCTGAGCGCTCGCAGCTGCTGCCAGACGATTTGCAGACGATCCGGCATAAACCCCAGCCGGTTCATCCCGCTATTCACCTTGACGTAAATATCAAGCGGCGCATGCAGCTTCGCCTGCTGAAGGGCCTTAATTTGCCAGTTACTGTGCACGCTGGTGGTCAAGCGGTATTTATCAAATAACGCCAGCTCATCGGCATGAAAAAAGCCTTCCAGCATCAGTATCGGCCCTTTCCAGCCCAGCTCACGCAGCAGTATCGCCTCTTCAAGATTCAGCATCGCGAAACCGTCTGCGGCGCTAAGCGCATTCCAGACCCTTGCCAGACCGTGGCCATACGCATTGGCTTTGACCACCGCCCACAGGCGCGAGCCGGGCGCCGCGCGGCGAACAATTTGTTGATTCTGGCGTAAGGCTGACATATCAATGCTGGCCTTTACAGGACGAGACATGAAAGCTCCTTGTTAATTGTGAACGCCATGCAGATGCTGAGCGCGGGCCGGCGTAAAGCCGCGTCCGTAGCGGGCGACGGCAAGATCGTCATACGGGATCGCCGGCGTGCGTCCGGAGATCAGGTCGCTAATCAGCTGTCCTGAACCACAGGCCATGGTCCATCCCAGCGTGCCGTGGCCGGTGTTGAGCCACAGATTTTTATACCCCGTACGCCCCACCACCGGCGTACCGTCCGGAGTCATCGGACGCAGTCCGGTCCAGAAGGTTGCCTGTTCAACGTGGCCGCCGCGCGGGAACAGATCGCGCACTACCATCTCCAGGGTTTCACGCCGCGGCTGCAGCAGTTCTTTATTAAATCCAACAATTTCTGCCATTCCACCAACGCGAATACGCCTGTCGAAACGGGTGATGGCGATTTTGTAGGTTTCATCAAGGATAGTCGAAACCGGCGCGCCGTCCTCTTCCGCGATGGGGATCGTCAGCGAATAGCCTTTCAGGGGATAGACCGGAATATCCACCCGCCCTTTCAGCATGGCTGTCGAATAGGATCCGAATGCCATAACGTACGCATCGGCTTTAATAATTTCAGCGCCGCACTTCACACCCGAGATGAGATCCCCTTCATAGAGCAGTTCATCCACCGGAGTATTAAAACGGAAAGTCACGCCCGCCTGCTCCGCCATTCGGGCCAGACGAGTGGTGAAGAGCTGGCAGTCGCCGGTTTCATCATTAGGTAAGCGCAAACCGCCCGTGAGCTTATGGCTCACTTCTGCCAGCGCCGGCTCAACTTCCAGCAGGCGATTCGCTTCCAGCAGCTGGTAAGGCACGCCCGCATCCTGTAGCACCGCAATATCGCGGGTCGCGTTCTCGAACTGCTTGTCGGTGCGGAATAGCTGGAGCGTACCACCCTGGCGCCCTTCATACTGAATACCGGTGCTCTCGCGCAGCGCTTTCAGGCAGTCGCGGCTGTACTCGGCCAGGCGCACCATTCGTCCTTTATTTTCCATATAGTGGCGAGTGTCGCAGTTGCGCAGCATCTGCCACATCCATTTCAGCTGGAACTGGGTGCCATCCAGACCGATAGCCAGCGGAGCGTGGCGCTGGAACATCCATTTAATCGCCTTCAAGGGGACGCCCGGCGCCGCCCAGGGCGCGGCGTAGCCGGGGGAGATCTGCCCGGCGTTAGCGGCGCTGGTCTCTTCGGCCGGTCCCGGCTGACGGTCGATAACCGTCACTTCATGTCCTGCCTGGCTTAAATACCAGGCGCTTGCGACTCCTACAACCCCACTTCCCAGTATGACGACGCGCATAGCGGCTCCGTAATCGTTAAAGAACAATCATCTGATTACAAATTGATAACTCAGATGAAAATATTATTCAACATACGCTTTATTTATGGTGACTTATCTCACAGGATTCTGCGCCAGCGCTGACCCCGTCACTTTACCATCTCCTGCTGCGCCTCATTTTTCTACAGAATAAAATTCTGATTAAAGCGCAAAACAGCGCCTTTAAGATTGTGAAATCGCGAAGAAAGGAAATGCGGATAGACGCAGTTTGCGACGCCGTGTTCTATGCTTGTTTAGAGGTTTTCCGTACAGAGAGAACCATCAACAACGAGGGCGCGCTAATGGCTACGATTGATTCCATGAACAAGGACACAACCCGTTTAAGCGATGGACCCGACTGGACTTTTGAGCTGCTGGAGACCTATCTGGCAGAAGTCGACCGGGTGGCGAAGCTGTACCGTCTTGACACCTATCCGCACCAAATCGAAGTCATTACTTCCGAACAGATGATGGATGCCTACTCCAGCGTCGGGATGCCGATTAACTATCCGCACTGGTCGTTCGGTAAAAAATTCATCGAGACCGAACAGGCCTATAAGCACGGCCAACAGGGGCTGGCTTACGAAATCGTCATTAACTCCAACCCCTGTATTGCCTATTTGATGGAAGAGAACACCATTACCATGCAGGCGCTGGTGATGGCGCACGCCTGCTACGGGCATAACTCGTTTTTCAAAAATAACTATCTCTTTCGCAGCTGGACCGATGCCAGCTCAATCATTGACTATCTCATCTTCGCGCGGAAATACATCACCGAATGTGAAGAGCGCTACGGCGTTGATGAAGTTGAAAAACTGCTCGACTCCTGTCATGCCCTGATGAATTACGGCGTTGACCGCTATAAACGCCCGCAAAAAATCTCGCTGCAGGAGGAGAAGGCGCGGCAAAAAAGCCGGGAAGAGTATCTGCAAAGCCAGGTGAATATGCTGTGGCGCACGCTGCCGAAGCGAGAAGAGGAAAAAACCATCGAAGCCGCGCGTCGCTACCCTTCTGAACCGCAGGAAAATCTGCTCTATTTCATGGAGAAAAACGCGCCGCTGCTGGAGCCGTGGCAGCGTGAGATCCTGCGCATCGTGCGCAAGGTCAGCCAGTATTTTTATCCGCAGAAGCAGACTCAGGTGATGAACGAAGGCTGGGCGACTTTCTGGCACTACACCATCCTGAATCACCTTTATGATGAAGGTAAAGTGACGGAGCGCTTTATGCTGGAGTTCCTGCACAGCCACACCAATGTGGTGTTCCAGCCGCCATACAACAGCCAGTGGTATAGCGGTATTAACCCCTACGCGCTGGGGTTCGCCATGTTCCAGGATATCAAACGTATTTGTCAGTCGCCGACGGAAGAGGACAAATACTGGTTCCCGGATATTGCCGGCTCTGACTGGCTTGAAACTCTGCACTTCGCGATGCGCGACTTTAAGGATGAAAGCTTTATCAGCCAGTTCCTGTCGCCGAAAATCATGCGCGACTTCCGCTTCTTCACCGTGCTGGATGACGATCACAACAACTATCTCGAAATATCCGCAATTCATAATGAAGAGGGATATCGTGAGATTCGTTCCAAACTTTCAGCGCAGTACAACCTGAGCAACCTCGAGCCAAACATTCAGGTATGGAATGTGGACCTGCGCGGCGACCGCTCGCTCACCCTGCGCTACGTGCCGCACAACCGCGTGCCGCTGGATAAAGGCCGCCGTGAGGTGCTTAAGCACGTTCACCGCCTGTGGGGATTTGACGTTCTTCTGGAGCAGCAAAACGCCGATGGCAGCGTCGAGCTGCTGGAACGCACCCCGCCGCGGCAGAACCCGCTGTAGCCGTTGAAAAGCAAAACGCCCGGTGAAAGCACCGGGCGTTTTTTATTCATTACGTGGGCTTAACGCATATTAATCGCTAAGTCGCCCGGTAGATTCTTCTGCATACGATGCCAGATCTCACCGCTGTCGCGGCCATAGCGGCGTACGATGTCATAAACCTGCTCATGCAGGCCCTCTTCACAAACTTTAGCCAGCTGATGATAGAAGCCGAGCGCCAGGCTGCGCGCTTCCGGATTGGCAAAATAGTGGCGACCGATACGGGTATATAGGCCTTTCATACCGTTGAGGATCAGACCATAGATAGGATTGCCTGAGGCAAACGCCAGACCGCGGAAGATATTGTAATCCAGCTCGGCAAACGCATCGGCGTGGTCTTCAATTTCACGCGCGCTCGCCAGTACCTCCAGCGCCTTATCCGGATGCTGACGGAAAGCGGTACGGATGAAAATGGTCGAAATATTGGTACGCACGGACAGCAGATTATCAATCAGCTGCGGTACGCTGTCATGGTCGAGACGCGCCAGGGTTTCAAGAATATTCAAACCTGAAGTTTCCCAGAAATTGTTCACCTTTGTCGGTTTACCATGCTGAATGGTTAACCAGCCATCGCGGGCCAGACGCTGCAACACTTCACGTAAGGTTGTACGGGTAACACCAATCAGTTCAGAAAGTTCACGTTCAGCGGGAAGAATTGAACCAGGGGGAAAACGGTTATTCCAGATACTTTCAATGATGTACTCTTCAGCGAAACCCGCAGGGCTTTGCGCCTTAATGACCATAATAAGATTTCCATTACACAGCGTTGCTATTCGACTCATCATACCAGAGCGGCCATAAGGCAGATAGCGCCAGAAAGTAATTAAAAAGGGATCGCCGTTTCATTTTCCACTTTTCATTTCACATTTTCTGTTGCTAAAGAATGTGATGCGAAGAAAGTTGCGTCTCGTTTTGCGCAACTGGTAATCTTGCGTATAGTTACGCATAAAATCATGTTTCAGAATTTGACGGAGAAAGGATGTCTGTCGTGGAAATGTCTTATGGCCGCGCCCTGTGGCGCAATTTTCTTGGCCAGTCCCCGGACTGGTACAAACTCGCTCTCATCATTTTCTTAATTGTTAATCCGCTGGTCTTTTATCTGCATCCGTTTATTGCCGGATGGCTGCTGGTTATCGAATTTATCTTCACCCTGGCGATGGCGCTCAAGTGCTATCCCCTGCTGCCGGGCGGCCTGCTGGCCATTGAAGCGGTATTTATCGGCATGACCACCCCGGGGCATATCCGCGAAGAGGTGGCCAGTAATCTTGAAGTCCTGCTGCTGCTGATGTTTATGGTCGCGGGGATCTACTTCATGAAGCAGCTGCTGCTGTTCATCTTCACCCGCTTGTTGCTTGGCATTCGTAGCAAGATGCTGCTGTCGCTGGCGTTTTGCGTCGCATCCGCTTTCCTCTCCGCCTTCCTCGACGCGTTGACCGTTGTCGCAGTGGTGATAAGCGTTGCCGTCGGCTTCTACGGTATTTACCACAAAGTCGCTTCGGCGCGGCCGGATGATGACAATATGCTCGACGACAGCCATATTGAGCAGCACTATCGCGATGTCCTGGAGCAGTTCCGCGGCTTCTTGCGCAGCCTGATGATGCATGCCGGGGTCGGCACCGCGCTTGGCGGCGTGATGACCATGGTCGGCGAGCCGCAGAACCTGATCATCGCCAAGGCGGCAGGCTGGCACTTCGGCGAATTCTTCATGCGTATGCTGCCGGTTAGCCTGCCGGTGCTGGTATGCGGACTGATCACCTGTCTGCTGCTGGAGAAATTCCGCCTGTTTGGCTACGGCGAACCGCTGCCGCCAACCGTGCGCAAAGTGCTACAGGATTTTGACGATCGCAGCCGCCAGAGCCGCAGTCGTCAGGATCGCCTGCGTCTTATCGCTCAGGGTCTTATCGGCGTCTGGCTGATTATCGCCCTTGCGATGCATCTTGCGGAAGTCGGCCTGATCGGCCTGTCGGTGATTGTGCTGGCGACAACGTTCTCCGGCATCACCGATGAACACGCTATCGGCAAAGCCTTCACCGAAGCCCTGCCGTTTACCGCCCTACTGACGGTCTTCTTTGCCGTGGTGGCGGTTATTATTGACCAGCACCTTTTTGCCCCGGTGATCGAGTTCGTTCTTCAGGCATCGCCGCACGCCCAGCTATCGTTGTTTTATCTGTTTAACGGTCTGCTGTCGTCGATTTCTGATAACGTCTTCGTCGGAACCGTCTATATCAACGAGGTCAAGTCCGCGCTGGAGCAGGGTACCATCAGTTTGCCGCAATTCGAGCTGCTGGCGGTGGCGATCAATACCGGCACCAACCTGCCATCGGTCGCTACGCCGAACGGCCAGGCTGCTTTTTTGTTCCTGCTGACTTCCGCGCTGGCCCCGCTGATTCGCCTCTCCTATGGCCGGATGGTGTGGATGGCGCTGCCCTATACTCTCGTCCTGACCCTCGTCGGCCTGGCCTGCGTCGAGTTTACCCTGATGCCGGCCACCCAGTGGATGCTGGAGCACGGTTGGCTGGTGACGCCGCAACTGCTGAAATAAAATCATCCATGCCCGGCTCAAAACGCCGGGCATTCCATATTCGTTTACGTAATATTTTCAGACTAGCTGCTGGCGTCGCTACGGTTTTCGTTTACACTGCCATGATTTAGCATGTTCCAGGGAAATGATTATGTTGCGATATTTAAACCAGTGCTCAAGGGGACGCGGTGCCTGGCTCCTGATGGCGCTAACCGCGTTTATTCTTGAATTGGTGGCGTTATGGTTCCAGCACGTGATGCTGCTGCAGCCGTGCGTACTGTGTATTTACGAGCGCTGCGCGCTATTTGGCGTGATGGGCGCCGGTATCGTCGGCGCCATTGCGCCAAAAACCCCTCTGCGCTACGTCGCGATTGTGATTTGGCTCTACAGCGCCCTGCGCGGGCTGCAGCTGTCATGGGAACACACCATGATTCAGCTTCACCCTTCCCCCTTCCAGACCTGCGATTTCGCCGCTCGTTTCCCAACGTGGCTGCCGCTGGATAAATGGCTGCCTCAGGTGTTTGTCGCTACCGGCGACTGCTCCGTACGCCAGTGGGAATTCCTGACGCTGGAAATGCCGCAGTGGCTGGTCGGCATCTTCGCAGCCTATCTGGTGGTCGGTGTACTGGTGCTTATCGCTCAGCCGTTTAAACCTAAAAAGCGCGATCTGTTTGGTCGCTAAGACCGATTGCTCATAAAGCGCTCCTCCGGGAGCGTTTTTTTTGCCTGCGCGTTGACGTTGCCGCCATAAAGTTGCATATTAAATACATCTTATAAATGTTAACTAAGGAGCACATGATGTCTCATTTGCGTATTCCCGCTAGCTGGAAGGTAAAACGCTCCACCCCATTCTTTACTAAACAGAACGTACCCGCCGCTTTGCTGACGCACCACAACACCGCAGCGGGTGTTTTCGGCCAGCTTTGCGTGATGGAAGGGACGGTAACCTACTATGGTTTCGCCGATGAACAGGCGACAGAGCCTGAGGCAAAAGTCGTTATCAATGCTGGCCAGTTCGCAACCAGCCCGCCGCAGTACTGGCACCGCATTGAGCTAAGCGACGACGCGCAGTTCAATATTAACTTTTGGGTTGCAGATGACGCCGACGGTGAAAGCGGACTATTCCACGCGAAGAAAGGCTAACTGCGCGCCTTACTGCGCCCAGTCCGGTTTATTCAGAATATGATCCTGCCAGTCAACCACGGTGGATTCTTTCACCGCAATATGGCGAACGGAGATGCGTTCGCCATGCATCGCCGCCTTCGAACCGGTTAACAGCGGATGCCAGTGCGGCAGCGGCTGGCCTTCCGCCAGCAGACGATAGGCGCAGGTCGGCGGCAGCCATTCAAACGTAGGCAGATTGTCGCGAGTTAGCTTGATGCAATCCGGCTCATACTCGAAGCGGCGCTCATAGTTACGACACTGGCAGGTTTTGATATTGAGCTGACGGCAGGCGACGTTGGTAAAGTAGATTTCGTCGGTATCTTCATCCATCAGCTTATGCAGGCAGCACTGACCGCAGCCATCGCAAAGTGATTCCCACTCCGCATCGCTCATTTCATCCAGTGTTTTTTGTTGCCAGAAAGGTTGTTCGCTCATTGGGATGTCCGTCATTGCAGTTCAGGGTGCACCTTATAACCACTCTGGCACGCCGATGCAAGTTTTGCCGCCCGGAGAAGGCGGCAAGCGGACGTTACAGCACGCGGGTAGTCAGCGAAAAGCCGTTAAAACCGACTTCCAGCTCGTCTCCGCTGCTCAGCGGCCCTACGCCTTCCGGCGTACCGGTCAGCACCACATCCCCGGCTTTCAGGGTAAAAAAGCGCGACATATAGGCGATGAGCGGCACAATCTTATGGATCATGTCGGCGGTCGAACCCTGCTGGCGCACTTCGCCGTTCACCTTCAGACTCAGCGGAGTACTCTGCGCGTCGCCGTGAAACTCGGCGGCGGGAATAAAGCCTGAAACAGGACAGGAGTTATCAAAGCCTTTGGCCTTCTCCCACGGCTGACCGGCCTTTTTCAGTTTTCCCTGCAGATCGCGCAGGGTAAGGTCCAGCGCCACGCCATAGCCAGCAATGGCTTTCAGCACATGATCTTCCGTCGCCTGGCGCAGCGTACCGCCAATCAGTACCGCCAGCTCAACTTCATGGTGCACTGACCCCAGCCCCTCAGGCAGCACCAACGGCTGGCGGATGTCGCATAGCGCCGTCTCAGGTTTAATAAACAGCACCGGCTCTTCCGGCGTCGCACTGCCCATCTCTTTGATGTGTTTTGCATAGTTGCTGCCAACGCAAACCACTTTGCTTACCGGATAATCCAGTAGCGCACCCTGCCAGTTATGATGTTGGTACATTATATTCCCTCTGTGGGTTAATCAGATTTATTCCCCTGTTCCGCCAGGTGTTTCTTGAGTAAATTTTCAGACGGAGGAGGCAGCTGAAGGTAATAGCCCTGATCGGTGAGCGCCTGTTTCACTTTCTCCAAATCGGCGTGAATGAGTTTTTTTCGTCCATCGAGCGGTAGAATCATTGCCAGTTTGGGCGTACCGAAGCTATACATTAATTCGTCAGGAACGCGGGAGAAATCGTCCTTTTTTTCGACATATAAATAGGTTTGCTCGCGTTTAGTACTTCGATAGATCACACAAAACATAGTTTTACTCGGAATTAGACCTGTGGTCACTTGCCTCAATATATGAGTGACTATAACATGCCTTTTAGTCTTCGGAATATCACCGCACTTCAGCGAGTGATAAACAGCAAATTGAGTAAGGCCAGGATGTCAAATACGCCAATCGAACTTAAGGGCAGTAGCTTCACCTTATCTGTGGTTCATTTGCACGATGCAAATCCCGAGGTTATTCGTCAGGCGTTAGAAGACAAAATCGCCCAGGCTCCCGCCTTTTTACGGCACGCTCCCGTGGTGGTGAATATCAGCAGCATTGAAGATGACGTCGACTGGCGCCCTCTGCATGAGGCGATCGCGGCTACCGGCCTGCGTATTATGGGCGTAAGCGGATGTAAACTTCCCCGGCTGAAAACGGAAATTGACCGCGCCGGGATCCCTTTATTAACCGAAGGGAAAGAAAAAGTGACTCGCCAGGCTGCGCCTGAACCCGTTGCCCCACCTCCAGCTGTTAATCAGATCACAAAAACGCGTTTGATTGATCAGCCGGTACGTTCCGGTCAGCGAATTTATGCGCCACACTGTGATCTAATTGTTACAAACCATGTGAGTGCCGGAGCTGAACTTATCGCCGATGGTAACATCCATGTATATGGCATGATGCGGGGACGCGCGCTTGCTGGCGCAGGCGGCGACAGAGACGCCCAAATATTTTGTACCAACCTCTCGGCGGAACTGGTTTCCATCGCGGGGGAATACTGGCTGAGTGATAACATTCCGGCCGAATTTTATGGCAAAGCGGCCCGTCTACGTTTAGACGACAGCGCTTTGACGATTCAATCGTTGAATTAATCCCTTTTTAACAAGGAATTTCTATGGCACGCATTATTGTTGTGACTTCGGGTAAAGGAGGCGTTGGCAAGACCACCTCCAGCGCGGCCATCGCTACTGGTTTGGCCCAGAAGGGAAAGAAAACGGTCGTTATCGACTTCGACATCGGCCTGCGTAACCTTGACCTGATCATGGGCTGTGAACGCCGGGTCGTTTATGATTTCGTCAACGTCATCCAGGGCGATGCCACGTTGAACCAGGCGCTTATTAAAGATAAGCGTACGGAGAATCTCTATATTCTCCCGGCCTCCCAGACGCGTGACAAAGACGCCCTGACCCGCGAAGGCGTAGACAAAGTTCTCGAAGAACTGAAAAAAATGGATTTTGATTTTATCGTCTGTGACTCCCCTGCAGGCATCGAAACCGGTGCGCTGATGGCGCTGTATTTTGCTGATGAAGCCATCATCACCACCAACCCGGAAGTATCCTCCGTTCGCGACTCCGACCGTATCCTTGGTATCCTGGCCTCCAAATCCCGTCGCGCGGAAAGGGGCGAAGATCCAATTAAAGAGCACCTGCTGCTGACGCGCTATAACCCAGGCCGCGTAAACAAGGGTGACATGCTGAGCATGGAAGACGTGCTGGAAATTCTGCGCATCAATCTGGTGGGCGTGATTCCGGAAGATCAGTCCGTGCTGCGCGCGTCAAACCAGGGCGAGCCGGTGATTCTGGATGACGCCTCGGACGCGGGTAAAGCCTATGCCGATACGGTTGAACGTCTGCTCGGAGAAGAACGCCCTTTCCGCTTCGTAGAAGAAGAGAAGAAAGGTTTCCTCAAACGCCTGTTCGGAGGATAAATTATGGCATTACTCGACTTTTTTCTCTCGCGGAAAAAGAACACGGCCAATATTGCGAAAGAGCGCCTGCAAATTATCGTCGCGGAGCGCCGTCGCGGCGACGCTGAACCGCACTATCTTCCGCAGTTGCGTAAAGACATTCTTGAGGTGATTTGCAAATACGTGCAAATCGACCCGGAGATGGTCAGCGTACAGCTGGAGCAGAGAGACGGTGATATTTCGATTCTGGAGCTGAACGTGACCCTGCCGGAAACTGAAGAGTCGAAGCCCTGAGCCTGAGGTGTAAAAAAACCGGCAACGCTGTGCGCAGCCGGTTTTTTCACTATGCCGATCGGCGCTAGCGCGGGTAGTCGCTTAATAGCGCATTCAGGCGATCGGCCATCAATTCACCGCGCCAGCCGGAAACCAGTTCAGGCTGCCCGTTGCCGTTTTTTAGCCCCCAGTGCCAGTTCAGCAGCTGATTAATCTGTCTTCTTGAAGCCAGCAGCTCCGCGCTCACGCCCTTCTCGGCGCTTACGGTCTGAACTAACGCTTTGATATCCTTAAACAGCTTGCGGTAACCGGGCATGTCGATCAGATTTTGCAGCGGCTCTGGCAGCGCCTCTTCCGGCAGCGCCTGCGCCTTCTCGACGAGGGCGATCAGCGTCTTACCGTGGAAACGAATCTCGCTGCCCGAGAGTCCGAGGCTGTCAAGTTCCCCCAGGCTGGTGGGCATATAGCGCGCCACGTTCCACAAATGCTCTTCACGGATAACAAAGTTGACCGCCAGGTCGCGTTCGCGCGCTTTACGCAGCCGCCACTCCGCCAGCAGCTGCAGGCAGCCCAGCTGACGAGTGCGCAGCTGCCAGGCATTACCAATGTCGCGCCACGCCTCGGCAGGATCCTGAATCTCCTGACGACGCTGCTGCATCAGCTGGCATTCATCCAGGGCAGCGGAAAGCCAGCCCGCGCTGTCGGTTTCAGCCATCAGCTTTCCGGCAATCGGCAGCAGGTACCAGACGTCGGCAGCGGCATAAACGCACTGGCGTTCGGTCAGCGGGCGCGCCAGCCAGTCGGTACGAGATTCGCTCTTGTCCAGCGCCACGCCGGTATACTCTTCTACCATCGACGCAAAGCCCCAGGACATCGGACGACCGCAAAAAGCGGCAAGAATTTGCGTGTCGATCAGCGGCTGAGGCATCAAATGAAAGGCATTAAGAAATACTTCCAGATCTTCACTGCCAGCATGTAAAAATTTGGTCACATCTTTATTCAGCAGCAGTTCACGCATCGGTTCCCAGTCGGTGATAACCAGAGGGTCAATCAGCGAGACCTGGTTGCCGTCGAACAGCTGGAGCAGACCGAGCTGCGGGTAGTAGGTACGAGTACGGACAAATTCCGTATCCAGCGCGATGGCAGAAACCGCGCTTGCCGCTTCACAGACGGCGCGAAGGCCATCGTTGGTGGTGATCATCTGATAGTTCAAATCATACTCTCTTAACTTGCGCCCATAAAAAACGCCGGCTTAGCCGGCGTCTGGCGATTCACTCTTAGCTCAGGCTTTATTGTCTACTTTAGCACGGGCTTCGTCACGCAGTTCTCGACGTAAAATTTTCCCGACGTTGGATTTCGGCAGCTCATCGCGAAACTCAACCAGCTTCGGAACCTTGTAGCCGGTCAGCTGGCGACGGCAGAAAGCGATCAGCATCTCTTCCGTCAGCGTCGGCTCTTTCTTCACCACGAAAATTTTCACCGCCTCACCGCTGCTTCCGGACGGTACGCCAACCGCAGCAACCTCCTGAACCCCGGAATGCTGCATTACCACATCCTCGATTTCATTCGGATAGACGTTGAAGCCCGAGACAAGGATCATATCTTTTTTGCGATCGACGATACGCAGGAAGCCCTCGTCATCCATCACCGCGATATCGCCGGTATGCAGCCAGCCGTCCTTAATGATTTCAGCGGTAGCATCAGGGCGCTGCCAGTAGCCCAGCATCACCTGTGGCCCTTTCACGCACAGCTCCCCCGGCTCTCCCGGCGCGACTTCATTATCGTCATCATCCACCAGCTTCGCTTCGGTGGACGGCACTGGCAGGCCAATACTGCCGCTGTGATAGTCGATATCGTGCGGATTGACGCTCACCAACGGCGCGCACTCCGTCAGGCCATAGCCTTCCAGAAGATACTGCCCGGTCAGCTTAACCCAGCGCTCCGCAACGACCTGCTGTACCGGCATTCCGCCGCCGGCGGAGAGATGCAGTGAAGAGAAGTCGAGCTGCTGAAACTCTTTGTTGTTAAGCAGCGCGTTAAACAGGGTATTGACTCCGGTCATGGCGGTGAAGGGATATTTCGCTAGCTCTTTGACCAGGCCTGGGATGTCGCGCGGGTTGGTGATCAGCAGGTTTTGCCCGCCCAGTTCAATGAACAACAGGCAGTTCATGGTCAGCGCAAAGATGTGATACAGCGGTAGCGCGGTAACAACCAGCTCTTTGCCGCGATGCAACAGCGGCCCGTAGGTACCGTTTACCTGCTCAAGGTTCGCCAGCATATTGCGATGGGTCAGCATTGCCCCTTTCGCCACGCCGGTTGTGCCGCCGGTATATTGAAGAAAAGCGAGATCCTGAGAGACGATTTCCGGCTTAATGTACTGCATGCGGTAGCCGTGCTGCAGCGCGCTGCGAAACGAGATGGCGTCCGGCAGATGGTATTTTGGCACCAGCCGTTTAATGTACTTCACCACAAAGTTAACCAGCGTTCCTTTCGCCGTGGAAAGCTGATCGCCCATGCGGGTTAAAATCACGTGCTTGACCTGGGTTTTATCAACCACCTTTTCCAGGGTATGCGCAAAGTTGGAAACGATCACAATGGCGGCGGCGCCGCTGTCGTTAAGCTGATGCTCCAGTTCGCGCGGGGTATAAAGCGGATTGACGTTCACGACAATCATGCCAGCGCGCAGGATACCAAACAGCGCCACCGGATACTGCAGCAGATTAGGCATCATCAGCGCGACACGGTCGCCTTTTTGCAGGCCTAACCCTTCCTGAAGATAAGCGGCGAACGCGCGGCTACGCTCCTCCAGCTTGCGGTAGGTCATCACCTCGCCCATGTTAATAAAGGCCGGCTGGTCGGCATAGCGGCGGACGGCGTGTTCAAACAGTTCAACCAGGGATTGATAGCGGTCAGGGTTTATCTCCGCAGGAACGTCTGCGGGATAACGGTTTAGCCAAACCTTTTTCACTGCATCACCTCTGAAATAGTTATTCGTCGTCATCACAACCCCTGATCAACAAACATTTTGTTAACATTATATTAACTCAGCGTACCAGTTAATTAATTAGGCGTTTTACAGGTTGCGAAGCGCGTCACTATTTATTTTTCTTATTTGACTGAAAACGAAGAAACAGCGGACCAGCCGCTGTTTCTTTGAACTTACAAAAACTACAAAATCATTCAGTTACAACGTTTCTGACTTCGGCAGGACCGGGATTATACCAGCCCCAGCCGCCGTATCCGTAGCCCCACGGGCGCGGGCCGAACATCCACGGGTCCATCATCGGCTGCGGCGGCATGACCACCTGCTGGACAACGTTCCAGCGCTTGTAGCCCGTAGCGTTCATCAGCATGAATTTATACGGCGTATTGCCGACTTTACCGTCGACGACGCCGACGATCGGGCCAACCACGGTGACCAGCTGCCCGCGAAAATCCACCGGGTCGATAAAACCGTTTACGTCGGCAAAGATACGACCTCGCGACGGCTCGCCCAGCTCCGGACGCGCGGCGCCGTCAAGCTGAACGGTGGCAATTTCCAGGCGGGTTATACCCTGCTGATTCTGCACGCTGACGACCTTCCCGCCAAAGCGCGCTTCCTGACCGACATACAGCTGCGGCGCGTTCATCACGCGAACTAAATCCTGCTGCGGCGTCGGGGTGGTGCCCTTAATGGCATCCGGTACCGAAGCGCACCCGCTCAGCGCAGCAACCACTGCTGCCGCGACTAACCAACGCACTACCGTTTTTTGACCCGCCATGACGCGACTCCTTCCTTCTTCTCAGACATATAGTTACTGAGATTCACTCGCGGCCAGGAAGTTTCTTCCACGCCACTTCATTGCGTAAATAAACTGGTTCAGCGTGTTCAACGGCCACGGTTTTTCCCACCGTAAACAGATGGCAAGCCAGCGGCAGCATATCCTGCGCGTCAGGAAGCTCAATTTCGCCGTCGGCAAGCGTTAAGCCGCAGCCGGTAGCCATATCCGGCCACGCCTGCCAGCCGGTGCCGACGGTAGCCCACTCGCCCTCCAGCTGCTGCAGACGCTCGCGAACCGCTTCCGGCTTCAGCACCGCTTCACTCTCTTCGCCGTGCCAGACGCCCTGTTCATCGCGCTGATATTCCGCCCAGTAAACTTCGCCCATTCTGGCGTCGATGGCGGCCAGCACGCGTGTGGCGCCGGTTTTTCGCCATGCGCCCTGCGCCATGGTTGCCAGCGTGGACACGCCGATCATCGGCAGCTCGGCCCCCAGCGCCAGCCCCTGCGCAATCCCGATACCAATGCGCACGCCGGTGAAGCTGCCCGGCCCACGGCCAAAGGCCAGCGCGTCAAGCTCGGTTAATAGCGTGCCGCTTTCATTGAGGACATCCTGCACCAGAGGCAGGATACGTTGGGTATGTTCGCGGGGGCAGATTTCAAAATGAGCACTGAGGGTGCCATCATTCCACAGCGCCGCGGAGCAGGCCTCCGTGGCGGTATCGATAGCTAAAATTCGCATGGGTTGTCGCGCTCTCGCTCTAGCAGATTGACAAAATGGCGCGCAGCTTACCACATTTTGCGCCGGATTACCTCGCCGACGGCACCGCAAGAAAACGCACCGCCCGACGGATATCGCGCGTGCGCGGCGCAGGCGGAAGGCTCGCGAGGAAGACGGCGCCATAGGGGCGCATAACCAAACGGTTGTCGCAGATAACCAGGACCCCGCGATCGTCGATGTCGCGAATCAGACGCCCCACGCCCTGTTTGAGGGTGATGACGGCGTCCGGTAGCTGGACCTCATCAAAAGGATCACCGCCGCGCAGGCGACAATCCTCCATCCGCGCTTTCAGCAGCGGATCGTCCGGCGAGGTGAACGGCAGCTTGTCGATAATCACCAGAGAAAGCGCATCGCCGCGCACGTCCACCCCTTCCCAGAAGCTACTGGTCGCCACCAGCAGCGCATTTCCGGCGCTGACGAATTGCTGTAAAAGCTGGCCTTTGCTGGTTTCTCCCTGCAGGAGAACCGGCAGCGTCATGGTGGCGCGAAACTGTTCCGCCAGGTCGCGCATCATGGCGTGCGAAGTGCAGAGCATAAAGCAGCGCCCGTCGTTGGCTTCAATCAGCGGTTTGAGCATCGCCGCCAGATGTCGCGCGGCGCCGGGCTGGTTCGGTAACGGCAAATTGCGCGGCACGCACAGCAGCGCCTGGTGGGCATAATCGAAGGGGCTGGGGAGCAGCAGCGTTTGCGCGTCGCCTATGCCCAGACGATCGGTAAAGTGGTGCAAATCGTCATTGACCGATAGCGTCGCCGAGGTGAAGATCCAGCTCCCGGACTTTTGCGCCATCACCTCTTTAAACTTATCCGCCACCGTCAGCGGGGTCAGCGCCAGGGTGAAGTTGCGGGAAGTACACTCATACCAGTAGCTAAAGCCGGGCTGATTGGTCTCTTTTAACCGCTTCAGGCGGCCTCGGTATACGGTGGCCCGCTCAAAAGCGGCATCGAGCAGCGCCGAGCGGCCCAGCGACAGCTTTGCCACGTCGTAACAGAGTTCGAGCGCATCATCAAGCAGCAGCAGCGCGCGCTGAATATTGTTATCCGCCAGCAGCTCGCGCAGGTTGCCGCGATAGCCGGGCTCCCCCAGCTGCAGACGAAAATCCTGCGTGCTCTGGGCCAGGCGGTCGGCGCACTTCTGCAGCTGCTGGGTGTCTTTAAGTTCGGTGCGATAAGCAATAGTAATATCTTTCGCCAGGTCCATCAGCTGGCGGCTGGAGAGCGACTGGCCGAAGTACTGGCTGGCAATATCCGGCAGCTGATGCGCTTCATCGAAGATCATCACTTCCGCTTCCGGAATCAGTTCGGCAAAGCCGCTCTCTTTGACCACCATATCGGCGAGGAACAGATGATGATTGACGACGACCACGTCAGCATCCATCGCCTTTTTCCGCGCTTTCACCACAAAACAGTCTTTATATAAGGGGCAGTCGCTGCCGAGGCAGTTATCGTTGGTACTGGTGACCAGCGGCCAGGCCTGGGAATCTTCGGCCACGCTAACGCAGGTGCTGATATCGCCATCGACGGTCTGGTTAGACCACGAGCGCAGCAGAATGACATCGCTGAGGGTTTGCACCGGCAGGTCGCCACCGGCGAGCGCCTGCTGTTCCAGACGCTCCAGGCACAGGTAGTTCGAACGCCCTTTCAGCAGGGCCAGTTTACCGGTGAAGTTCAGCGCTTTAGCGACAGTGGGTAAATCCCGACTGTAGAGCTGATCCTGTAACGCTTTCGAGCCGGTGGAAATAATGACTTTCTTGTTGGCGCGTAGCGCAGGCGCCAGGTAGGCGTAGGTTTTCCCGGTCCCGGTGCCCGCCTCCACCACCAGCGGACGAGTTTCTTCAATTGCACTGGCGACGGCGAAAGCCATCTGGCGCTGCGGCTCGCGCGGCTTAAATCCGGCAATCGCGCTGGCCAGCTGGCCATCTGCTGCAAAATCGTCGATCACATTACCCCCTGGTTATTTGGACAGTGATTATGTCAGGGTGGAGGGGTTTTCGCCAGTGCAGGTAGTGACGCAGGTGAAACATTATGGCAGTCTTGCCGCAGCTTAATGAACCGGAACAGAGAGGAAATAAACATGACCATTACGCGTATTGATGCCGAAGCCCGCTGGTCTGATGTGGTGATTCATAACCAGACGCTGTACTACACCGGCGTACCGTCCAACCTCGATGCCGATGCCTGCGCGCAAACCGCTGATACGCTGGCGCAGATCGATGCGGTGCTGGAGAAACAGGGCAGCAGCAAATCACGTATTCTTGATGCGACTATTTTCCTCGCCGACGGTGCAGACTTTGCGGCGATGAATCAGGCCTGGGATGCATGGGTCGTCGCCGGTCATGCGCCGGTACGCTGTACCGTACAGGCGAAACTGATGAATCCGAAGTATAAAGTCGAGATTAAAATCATCGCCGCAGTGTAAGACAGCCGAGGCCCCGTAGCCCGGGCAAGCGTAGCGCCGCCCGGGAAGAAGCCGCGCCAAAGCCGCTATCCGGCGCATTCCCCGGATAGCGGCGTAAACGCCTTATCGGGCTACATATCAGCCAGGCCGACCAGGCACAGCGCCGTCGGGAGGCAAGAAGCATTGTTCTATCCGCCCGGACACCACATCAGTTGCTCCTTTAACTGTAAGGTCTCCTGGGGCACACACTTCAGCGCATCACGATAGCTGGCAGACTGCTTTGCATAACCCCGCACTGACTGCAGCAGTACGCGCAGCGCGCTATCCCA
Source organism: Klebsiella sp. HMSC09D12 (assembly GCF_001808475.1). Classification (NCBI taxonomy): domain Bacteria; kingdom Pseudomonadati; phylum Pseudomonadota; class Gammaproteobacteria; order Enterobacterales; family Enterobacteriaceae; genus Klebsiella; species Klebsiella sp. HMSC09D12. Next base: position 72,428 of record NZ_KV793511.1, read on the forward strand.
CACGATCCCCTGCAGATCGCTGTACGGCCAGAGCTCCGGCTCGCGAATAAACGGCACCAGATAGTCGATGCCCTGCTTCACCCCTCGCCCGTCGCGGATGGTGTTCCAGCGATCGAACTCAACGTGTTCGGCGTAGCGGTTGAGCAGCAGATGCGCCTCCAGGTTAAATAGCGAATAGTGGAACGGGATGGTGCGTTCCAGCTCCATCGTTTGTCGGCCATCCTGGTCAATCTGCGCCGCCATACGCTGGGTAATTCCCTGCTCAATGATCCGCGCCGCCAGCCCTTTATCGCCATAGAATAACGCGTTAACCGTCCGCTGGGCGTCGTACCAGGTGCCGTGGTTATTGTGCCAGACGTACTCTGAGTGGCCGATTTCGCTGTAGTACATCCAGTGGTTAAAGTCGCGGAACCACTGGTGCAGGCCGATAATATCATCGGTATCAAGCACGCTCGCCGTGTTGATCAGGCCGATGGTATCCACCACCATCCACATTAAGCGAGTATCGATAAGCCCGGTGCCGCGACCGGATACAATCCCCGGGATCGCCTGGCCGTAGTTCAGATGCGGATTCATCCGCGTGTCGGCATCCAGGAACCAGCAGCGTATTTGCGTAGCCGCGGCCTGCGCATACTGGCGCTGGCCGGTAAAGTACCATGCCAGCCCCAGGGTCAGGCACCGTTCGCACATGCGGATAATGCGCGAGGTGTCCGTATCGTTGTTTTCACATTGCGGATTGATATGCCCGTCGCGACGAATATAGGGCAGCCCGTTGGGCCGCCGCGGATTCGGCCACCAGTAGGTGCCCAGACTGTAGTAATCGTGCGCGTCGCCGCTGGCCGGGCGCAGCTTTTTATGCACCACGCTTTCCGGCGCCTCTCGACGCAGGATGTCGGCCTCCGACACCAGCTTGCTTAACGCCAGCTGCAGCGGCGAGAACGGCTGCTTTAAGCCCGCCCGGGCGTTTTCCAGGCAGGTTTCGTCAAGGGTGTACAGCTTCATCGCCACCTTAGTTTTCCTCCCGGCACGCTATGCGCTGGCCGCTTTGTCCATCGAACAGGTGCACGCCGGAGAGCTTCGGCTGCAGCCAGATCTTATCGCCCTCTTTTACAGCCAGACGCTGTTTGAACACCGAGGTAAACGCTCCGCCGCCGGTATCGCAGAAGAGCTGCATATCCGAGCCGGTATTCTCCACCGCCGTCACCTTCGCCGCCAGCGCATCGTCGCGCGCTTCGTGGACGACGTTGACCTGCTCAGGGCGAATGGCGTACACCACCTGCTGACCGTCGGCTACCTGAAGGCCAGCGGGCAAAGCCAGCAGCGAGCCATCTTTCAGACGCAGGCTGGTGGCGCTGCCGTTCAAAACCACGACGCCCGACAGCTGGTTAATCTCCGGCGAACCGATAAAACCAGCGACGAACAGATTCGCCGGCCGGTCGTACAACTCCAGCGGCGTCCCCGCCTGCTCAATGCGCCCATCGCGCAGCACCACGATCATCTGCCCCATGGTCATGGCTTCAATCTGATCGTGGGTGACGTACACCGAGGTGGTTTTCAGCCGGCGATGCAGCTCGCGAATTTCGCCGCGCACCTGGGTTCGCAGCTTGGCGTCGAGGTTGGAGAGCGGTTCGTCAAACAAAAACACCTGCGGCTTACGCACGATCGCCCGCCCCATCGCCACCCGCTGGCGCTGGCCGCCCGAGAGATCCTTCGGCAAGCGCTCCAGTAGCGGTTCGAGCCCCAGCAGCGCAGCGGCTTCATTAACCTTCTGATTAATCTCCGCTTTCGGCAGGCGCGCCATCTTCAGGGCAAAACCCATATTTTCACGCACCGTCATCTGCGGGTAGAGCGCATAGCTCTGAAACACCATCGCAATATCGCGCAGCTTCGGTTCTACCTCGGTAACGTTGCGCTCGTTAATATGCACCTCGCCGCCAGAGATCTCCTCCAGGCCGGCGATCATGCGCAGCAGGGTTGATTTCCCACAGCCGCTGGGGCCAACGAGAACGCAGAATTCACCGTCCGGGATAGTCAGCGACACGTCTTTAATGACGTGCGCATCACCATACGATTTACGCACGCTATTCAGTACAACAGATCCCATTGGTCACTCCTTATCCTTTGACTGCGCCGGACATAATCCCGCGGTTGAAATGTTTTTGCAGACCCAGATAGACGATGATGCTGGGCAGCATCGCCAGCAGCGTAATAGCGATAAAAATGTTCGGCGTGATGCTCTCATCGGTACGCAGCGTGCCGAGGATCACCGGAATAGTATTCAGGCTGTCCTGGTTAACCACAATCAGCGGCAGCAGGTACTGGTCCCAAATCATAATGAAGCCGAACGTCACTACCGTACCGAGCGCCGGTTTCACCAGCGGCAGAATCACATGGAAGAAAATCTGCCATTCGTTGGCGCCATCTATCCGCGCCGCCTCTTCCAGCTCTTTCGGTATCGCCGACATAAATTCGGTCAGGACAAAGATGGAGAAAGCCCAGCCAACCACCGGCAAAATCATCCCGAGGTAGCTGTTGTAGAGCGAGGCATCGATCAGCGGCAGTCGCCAGTTAATAATCATGTACAGCGGAATGGCGATGACCTCTTCCGGCAGCATCATGGTGGACAAAATCACCAGGCTCACCAGCGCCACGCCGCGAAACTTTTTCCGCGCCAGGGCATACGCCGCCAGCGCGCTGACCGACACCTGTAGAACGGTGCCGAAGAACACCACCAGGATAGAGTTCAGCAGGTACTGCCAGACGCCGATATCCATCCACGCAAAGATGAAGTTTTCCAGCGAGAACTGATTCGGCCAGGCCAGCAGCTCGCCCGGCTTCACCGGCGCACCGCTGAAGGCCGTGGCCACGATGCCCCAGAACGGCCCGACGAAGACAATCAGCAGCAGCGCGTAAATGCACCAGCGCCCTGCTGTATCCCAACGTTTACTTAACATCGCGGCTCCTTAGTAACGTGCGATACGTTTTTTCAGCGTCAGATGACAGAGGGTTAATACAACCGTGAAGGTGAACAGCAGAAACGACACCGCCGAGGCGTAGCCATAGTCAAACTGCTCAAAACCCAGTTTGTAGATATGGGTCATCACCATTTCCGTGGCGTTAGACGGCCCTCCGCCGGTGGTGGCGTACACCTCGGCGAACACGCGGAAACCGCGGATAAAGGAGAGCATCAGCACCACCGAGAGCGCCGGGATCATGCCGGGCAGCGTGACGTAGCGCAGACGATTCCACCAGCTGGCGCCGTCGACGTTCGCCGCATCGTATAAATCGCGGCTGATCCCCGCCAGACCGGCAATAAAAATCACCATGTTGTAGGGCACCGCTTTCCAGATATGCAGCAGCATGATGACCCCCAGCGCCTGATCGGAGCTGGCAAGGAAGCCCTGATCGGCGACGCCAAACCAGCTGAGGATGTGGTTAACCACTCCATTGGGCGTCGGGTTGAACAAAATGCGCCACATTTCAGCGACGATTGCCGCGCTGGTGACCGCGGGTAAAAAGATGGCGGTTCGAATAAAGCGCAGATGGCGCGCCGGGCCTTCCAGCAGCATGGCGAGGAAGAAGGCCAGGATAGCCGCGGCGAACATCGTTACCACCACGTACAGCAAAGTGTTCACCACCGCCGCGTGCAGCTCTGCGTCGGCAAAAGCGCGGGTGAAGTTATCGAGTCCTACCCACTCGTTCGGCTGATTAAAGTTGACCTTGTAAAAGCTCATCACCAGACCCTGAATCATCGGGATAAACTTAAACCAGCTGAAAATAATCAGCGCAGGCGCCAAAAACAGCCACGGGATCAGCGCCCGCTTACGCTTTGCGCTCAGCCATCCGGTTGAGTCAGGCGAAGCGGCCTGCTTTATCGGCGAGGACTTCGTCTCATGCAGCGTCATCACTTGTGTCCTCAGTTAGCCAGCACGTTTTGTTTTTTCAGCTCAGCGTTCACCTTGCCGTCGATAGTTTTCAGCTCAGCGGCGATATCGCTGCTGCAGTCGGCAAAAATTCGGTTAAAACCGTCGGCGGCCACCTGGCGCACCGGCGTCCAGTTAGGAATTTGCGGCACGTAGCGTCCCTGTTCATTGTAAAGTCTGGCGAAAGTTTCCCAGCGGGCGTCCTGATAAACGGCTTTGACGTCGACGTTCTTATTCACCGGCAGGCGCACCACCGGTATATGCTGGCTGCCTTTACCCATGCCGATCTCCTGGCCTTCCGGCGAGATCATGAATTCGATAAATTTACGCGCCGCCTCTTTCTGTTTACTGCTCTTCATCATAAAGACCGTGGTGCCCTCCGCGAGAGTCGCTTCGCCTTTTGGCCCCACCACCGGAACCACTTCAAAATTGTCTTTACCGGGATCTTTATCGAACAGCGCGATATGGTACGGGCCGCTAAAGAACATGCCGCTTTGCCCTGAGCGGAAGGATGGAATAACGTCGGCGGTGGTGGCGTTAATCGCCCCCGGCTGGGTGACTTTTTCGCACATCATGGTGCGCATAAAGGTCATCGCCTGAGCCACTTCCGGCGTATTGAGCGAGGCGCTGAACTTTCCGCTCTCTTCTTTAACGAAATCACCGCCCGCCTGCCAGATAAAGCTGCTCATAAACCAGCTGGCGTAGCCGCGTGTCGTGGAGGCGGGAACGATAAAGCCGTAGGTATCATTTTTGCCGTTGCCGTCGGGATCCTGGGTAGTGAAGGCTTTCGCCAGGGTCTGGATATCATCCCAGCTCTTAGGCTGCGGCAGCCCCAGTTTTTCACGCCAGTCTTTGCGTACGAACAGCGCGAAGGTTTGCGCTGAAGTCGGTACGCCGTAGTATTTGCCGTCGATATAGCGGGTACTTTTCCAGGCCGTCGGGAATAGCTGGTCGCCGCCGGCGATCGCTTGCGGGTCAATTTCTTCGGCAATACCCAGTTGGATAAACTGCCCCAGCGAAGCCGCATCGTTAAAAATCAGATCGGGTAAGGCGTTGCCCGCCGTGGCGCGCGCCAGCCGCTGTTCAAAGTCGGTAGTGGCGTTGAAATACGCGATTTTGATACCGGTTGATTCTTCAAATTTTTCCGCTTCTTGTTTGTAGATATTTTTCGAGTCGTTGCTGGCGCGGATCCAAACGTTGAGGGTGGTAGCAGCATAGCTTTGGCTAACGCCGAGCCCGAGTGCGGTGAGAAGTAATAGTGAACGTAATTTATTGGCAGACATGATGGCATATCCTTTATTGTAGGGCACAAAGGTAATTAAATTCTTAATTAATACACAGCAAGGTATTTGAATATCGCTAAGACGTTAATAAAGCAGACGTAAGAAATATTTCCCTTCATTAGATAGAAATGTATTTCCCAATACAACCACACTAAAAAGAAATCGCGTTTCAAAAATCAAAAAATAGAAGCAGATCACATCAAGAAGTGACAAAAAAGGTGACACAAATAAAATATCGAATAATATCAATAAATTATAAATTTACTGATTTTGTTAAAACATTCAAAAAATCTGGAAAAAGGCGAAATTGTGTGACGGCGGCAGCATTAAAAACGCCATTATTTATCCATGACAATAAGTTTGATGGATATCACAAAAAAAATCACTTTGTCTTTTACACTGCACGCCATCGAATATTCAAATAGTTCGCCTTTAATTAAACCGCCTGTTTTATGCGTCATTAAAATACGCGACAGGTATAATTCTGTTGTTATCTTTTCTCATATTATGCAGAAGGGTTATCACTATGATCTCAATACCTCGCCGAGGTTTGTTAGGCATTGCGCTGTTTTGTTCCGGCCTTAGCGCCTCCTCATATGCCGCTGAGCCGTACACGCTCGACGGAAAGGAATTAACCTTTAGCCGCCAGCAGATTGCCGCGAAAGATCCGCTATTCGTGCAGGCGCAAGCGGCTTTGCAAAAAAAAGCCGATCTGGCGCTCAAGCATCCGCTGTTCTCGGTGATGGATAAAACCCTGGTCGCCGCCAGCGGCGATAAGCACGACTACTATAGTTTCCCTCCCTACTGGTGGCCGAACCCTGATACGAAAGACGGACTGCCCTATATTCGTAAGGATGGGCAAACCAACCCGGATGCCAATAGCGATGCCACCGATAAAAACCGCCTGGTGAAGATGAGTAACGACGTATCAACCCTTGCGCTGGCGTGGTACTTCACCCAGGACAATCGCTACGCGCAGAAGGCGGCGGCCCAGTTGAAGAGCTGGTTTATCGATCCACAAACGCGCATGAATCCCAACCTGCAATATGCCCAGGCCATTCCCGGCATTAATACCGGACGCGGTATCGGCATTATTGATAGCCGCGCGCTGGTAGAGGTGGTGGATGCTATCGCCCTGCTGCAATCCTCAGAGGCGCTGAACGAAAACGACGTTAGCGCATTAAAGCAGTGGTTTGGCGAGTATTACCAGTGGATGACCACCAGCCAGAACGGTTTCGAAGAAGATAACTGGCACAACAACCACGGCAGCTATTTTGATATGCAGGCCGCGACCTTCGCCCTGTTTAGCGGTAAAACTGACGAGGCGAAACAGCGCCTGTACATCACCCAGCTGCGACGAATTGCCGGGCAATTCGACATTGAAGGCCGCCAGATGGGCGAGCTGGAGCGCACGCGTCCGTGGCACTACAGCAATTTCAACCTTGAAGCCTATAACCGACTGGGTCGTCTGGGCGAGAAGGCGGGCGTCGATATCTGGAACTTCACCCTCGACGACCATAGCCTGCGCAAAGGCTATCAATACATCGCCGGGTTTATTAACAGCGATACGCCATGGCCCTGGAAAGACCTTGATAAGATGGACGACAAGAAAGCGCTGCGCAATATGGCCACCGCCGCGCATGCCTGGCCGGAAGATTCCCTGTTCCGCACCAAAGCGCAATGGTTAAGAGCGAAATATCCCGACGATATCACCACGCTCATTGTTCCGCTTTCCCCATCGTCAGAGGTCAGGGATAACCGCTAATGAAACAATTTTCTGGACTCTGGCCCGACATTGCCAGACGTGCAGCCGGCGATAGCGGTCTGCTTGAACGGCTGGTGCAGGAAGCGCAACCGCAGCTTGACGCGGCGGCGCTCATTCCACAAACGGGGATCGCCAGTTGGAACCTCTACTATTTTTGCCCCCATCACGGCGTGCGGCTGACGTGGCGGGCGGATATGCCTCATCGCCACGCCTGCCCGGTTGATGGCGAAATTTTCAGCGGTGAGCCGTGGGACGGCGCATGGTGGCGAGAAATGAACGGTCGTAACGCCAGCGCCTGTCAGCAGCTTGGTCTGATATGGCGGCTGACCGGCGAAACGGCGTATCGCGATAAAGTTCGCACGCTGCTGATGGGTTACGCTGACGTCTATCCCGGCTATCAAATTCACGGTGATATTCCCAACAACGGACCGGGGAAGATGAACGCCCAGACGCTGTGCGAAGCCAACTGTATTCTGGAGATGGCGCTGGGTTATGACTTTATTCGCGACGGCTTAACCTCCGCCGAAGAGCGGCATATTCGCGACAACCTGCTGCGCTGCGCGGCAACGTTTCTACGCGAGCACCGCACTGCGCAGATTCATAATCACGAAGTCAAAATTAGCGCGGCGCTTGGCGTTCTCGGTTTCGTTCTTGAAGATGAGAGCCTGCTGGAATTCGCCGTTAACCAGCCTTACGGCCTGCGCTGGCAGCTGGAAAAGGGCCTGCTGGCGGAGGGGCTATGGTTTGAAGGTTCGATTCACTACCACTACTACGCGCTGCAGGGCTTTTTTGCCTTTGAAAAACTGGCGCGCGGCACTCGCTGGAGCCTGCTGGATGGCCCCTGGTATCAGCCGATGCTGAAGTTCCCGCTGTCGCTGCTGCTGCCGGACGGAACCTTCCCTCGCCTCAACGACTGCCTCGCCGGACAAGAAAAGCTGCGACACCGGGATCTGTACGAATTCGCCTGGTTTATCTGGCGTGACCCGCTCTACGCCGCCGTGCTGCAGTTTATTGAAACGGAACCTGATGTCCGCGAGACCTTGCTGTGGCGCAACCAGCCGCTGCCTGAAACGACGCAGGCGCTCTTTCCTCAGCAATCGCTGTTTGCGCCAGGCGCGGGGCTCACTCTCTGGCGGCGCCCGCAGCAGGCGCTGCTGATAAAGCACAGTCCCTGGGGCGGCGAACACGATCATTACGACAGGCTGGGGCTGATGCTCTGGCATCACGACGGCTGGCTGCTCCCGGATATGGGCACAACCGGCTACGGCGCGAAAATGCACTACGACTACTACAAAAACAGCGCCACCCATAATACGCTTTCCGTCAATCAGACCAACCAGCCTCCGGCCAATCCGCAGGTATCAGGCTGGCATATGGATAGCGACGCTCTGTGGCTGGACAGCGAGGTTGACTGGGGCAAGCCGCCGCCGGAGCTAGACAGTCATAGCCGCGTCGAGTGGGACGCGACGGCCTGGCGAGATGTGCGCTTTCGCCGTCGCCTGCTATGGCTTGAAGAGGTGCTGATCGATCTCTCTACCGTAGAGAACCCACATCGCCAGCAGCTCGACTGGACTTTGCACCTGGCGGCGCAGGCGCTGGATCAGAGCGGCACGCCGCAGCCCTTTTCGCTCAGCGGACCGCTGCGGCATATGGCCAATGCAACCATGGCGCCGCTGAACGGCTGCCAGCCGCGCCACTTTGCGCGCGACGGCGATACCGTTGCGCTCTGGCTTTCCGGTGATGGTGAACTCTGGCAGGGAGTGGCGCCCGATAACCCGGCGACTCACGATCTCAGCTATCTGGTCATACGCAGTCACCTGACGCAGGCGCGTTTTGTCTGCCTGTGGGATTTTGCCAACAGCGCACCGCTGACGGAAGTGCAAGTGAATCATACGCCAGTCGGGACGCAAATTACCTTCTGGCGCGGCGAGCGCGTGACGCACGTGACGCTTTACGACGCCCCCGGGAAACGACCCGATGCGATCTTTCCGTTCGCGGAAAGCAGCACCTGATCTCAACTGGAGGGAGTTTACTCGTCTTCATCCTCAAAGCGCGCCACAATCCGATCGCCGGTATGGGAGGCGCGCAGTTCATCGGCCACTAAAGCAATAGCCTGGCCGCTGCTCATGCCCTGGGACATCAGCTCCTGAATTCTTTCCACTGCTTTTTGCTGTTGCTCGTGGCTCAGCGAAGGTAAACCTGCAAACATGACAGACTCCTGCTACATTGTGGGGCGTAATTATTTCACGCCGTCCTCTCGTATACCAGCGGGCGGTAACGATCAGGATTGAAGAAGACGATGTTGTCCCCCGCTATGATTTCCCTGCCCTGGCGTCCGGATGCCGCTGAATACTATTTTAGCTCCTTAAGTTCCCGGCCCTGGGCGATGCTGCTGCATTCCGGCTTTGCCGAACATCCGCATAATCGTTTTGATATTGTTGTCGCCCAGCCGCGCGCCACGCTGGTAACGCGTGGTCAAACGACCGTCATCAACGAGGGGGAAACCGTCATCACCTCTGACGCCGATCCGCTCACGCTCGTGCATCAGCAGCTGGCGCGCTTCAACCTGCATCCGCAGCCTCATCCGCATCTGCCGTTTCTCGGCGGCGCGCTGGGGCTGTTCGGCTACGATCTGGGCCGCCGCTTTGAATCTCTGCCGTCACGAGCGGATGCGGATATCGCGCTGCCGGATATGGCGGTGGGGATCTACGACTGGGCATTGATCGTCGATCACCAGCGTCGGGAGGTGTCGTTATTCAGCTATGACGATCCGCAGGCGCGCCTGGCATGGCTGGAAGCACAGGCAGAGCCTGTCGCCGAAACCTTTACCCTGACCTCAGCGTGGCGCTCAAATATGAGCCGCGAAGAGTATGGCGAGAAGTTTCGCCAGATCCAGGCCTGGCTGCACAGCGGCGACTGCTATCAGGTCAACCTGGCGCAGCGGTTTACGGCAAGCTATCGTGGGGATGAGTGGCAGGCCTTCCGTCAGCTTAACCGCGCCAATCGCGCGCCGTTCAGCGCCTTTATTCGCCTGGATGAAGGGGCAGTATTAAGCCTGTCGCCCGAGCGCTTTATTCAGCTCCGGCAAGGCGAAATTCAAACCAGGCCGATTAAGGGGACGCTACCCCGGCTGACCGACCCTGAGCAGGACGCGCTGCAGGCGCAAAAGCTGGCGAACTCGCCAAAAGACCGCGCCGAAAACCTGATGATCGTCGATTTAATGCGCAACGATATTGGCCGGGTTGCCGCTCCCGGTAGCGTCCGGGTGCCCGAACTGTTTGTGGTGGAGCCCTTCCCTGCCGTGCATCACCTGGTGAGCACCGTGACCGCCAGATTGCCTTCCCATCTGCACGCCGCCGACCTGCTGCGCGCGGCCTTTCCCGGTGGCTCAATTACCGGCGCGCCGAAGGTCAGAGCGATGGAGATCATCGATGAGCTGGAGCCGCAGCGGCGCAATGCGTGGTGCGGCAGCATCGGATATCTCAGCTTCTGCGGCAATATGGATACCAGCATTACCATCCGTACGCTGACGGCCTGGCAGGGGCAGCTTTACTGCTCCGCCGGAGGCGGGATTGTCGCCGATAGCGATGAAGCAGCGGAATATCAGGAAACTTTTGATAAAGTTAATCGTATCCTGCAGCAACTGGAGAGCTAAAACATGGCGGACAGCGCCCTCGAACTTGACGATTTCCTTTCGCGTTTTCAGCTTCTGCGCCCGCAGCCCACGCGCAGCGCGCTTAACCAGCGTCAGGCTGCGGTACTGGTCCCGATTGTACGTCGCCCGCAGCCTGGGCTGCTGCTAACCCAGCGTTCGCCGCTGATGCGCAAGCACGCGGGTCAGGTCGCTTTTCCCGGCGGCGCGGTAGATAACAGCGATGCGACGCTGATCGCCGCCGCGCTGCGCGAGGCGCAGGAAGAGGTCGCGATCCCGCCAGAGTCGGTTGAGGTCATCGGCGTTCTGCCGCCGGTGGATAGCGTCACCGGCTTTCAGGTCACCCCGGTGGTAGGGATTATTCCACCTGACCTGCACTATCATGCCAGCCAGGATGAAGTCGCTGCGGTCTTCGAAATGCCGCTGGCCGAAGCGCTGCGGCTGGGACGCTATCACCCGCTGGATATCCATCGCCGCGGCAATTCGCATCGCGTCTGGCTATCCTGGTACCAGCATTATTTTGTCTGGGGAATGACCGCCGGTATTATTCGCGAGCTGGCGCTGCAGATAGGCGCTCGTCCTTAGCGCTACCCGCCATACTTCAGGTTGCGTGTAAGCTAGCTTTTCTGCAACTCGAATTCTCCAGGGTATATACTTAATAGCGCGGGTTCACAGCATTAGTAAATCCGCGGTTATCCATTAGTTTAATTCATGTGAATACATAAGCTGATGACCCGGTTCCCTCTTACACTATGCGCAGTGATTACATCGTTGTCGCACTCGCGACAACCCTGTCAGGAGTGTTAGCGTGATTAGTATATTCGACATGTTCAAGGTGGGGATCGGCCCCTCATCTTCCCACACTGTAGGGCCGATGAAGGCCGGTAAACAGTTCGTCGATGACCTGGTCGAAAAGGGATTGCTTAATACAGTGACGCGCGTGGCGGTTGACGTCTACGGCTCACTGTCATTAACCGGCAAAGGCCACCATACGGATATCGCTATTATTATGGGACTGGCGGGCAATCAGCCCGATACGGTCGATATTGACGCGATACCGGCATTTATTCGCGACGTTGAAACGCGCGGACGCCTGCTGCTGGCGCAGGGGCAGCATGAGGTCGATTTCCCGCAGAATGACGGCATGCGTTTTCGTAGCGACAACCTGCCGCTGCATGAAAACGGGATGACCATTCATGCCTGGGCTGGCGAGAAAGAAATCTACAGCAAAACCTATTACTCCATCGGCGGCGGTTTTATCGTCGATGAAGAGCATTTCGGCAAAGAGAGCGCCAGCGAACTTTCCGTACCCTACCCGTTCAAATCCGCCCAGGAGATGCTGGGCTACTGCAAAGAGACCGGCATGTCGCTGTCCGGCATGGTAATGCAGAACGAGCTGGCTCTGCACAGCAAAAAAGAGATTGAAGACTATTTTGCTAATATCTGGCAGACCATGCGCGCCTGCATCGACCGCGGCATGAACACCGAAGGCGTACTGCCTGGCCCGCTGCGCGTGCCTCGTCGCGCCTCGGCGCTGCGGCGGATGCTGGTTGCCAGCGATAAACTCTCCAGCGACCCGATGAACGTGGTGGACTGGGTCAATATGTTCGCGCTGGCGGTGAATGAAGAGAACGCCGCCGGTGGCCGCGTGGTCACGGCACCGACTAACGGCGCCTGCGGCATCGTGCCGGCGGTACTGGCTTACTATGACCACTTTATCGAGTCCGTCAGCCCGGATATCTATATTCGTTACTTCCTTGCATCTGGCGCTATCGGTACGTTGTATAAAATGAACGCTTCCATTTCCGGCGCTGAGGTCGGCTGCCAGGGCGAAGTCGGCGTGGCCTGCTCGATGGCCGCTGCAGGTCTGGCGGAAATCCTTGGCGCCAGCCCCGAGCAGGTCTGCGTGGCGGCGGAAATCGGCATGGAACACAACCTTGGTCTCACCTGCGATCCGGTGGCCGGCCAGGTGCAGGTACCGTGCATTGAACGTAACGCCATCGCTTCCGTCAAAGCCATCAACGCCAGTCGGATGGCCATGCGCCGCACCAGCGAACCGCGCGTGTCGCTGGATAAAGTCATTGAGACGATGTATGAGACCGGTAAGGACATGAACGCCAAATACCGGGAAACGTCGCGCGGCGGCCTGGCAATCAAAGTTCAGTGCGACTAATCATTGCTCAACAGAATGCGCCCACGGGCGCATTCTTCTTTTTCCTCTCGATATTATCTGCGCCCACTACACTTGCTCTATAACGGCTGTTACTCTCATTAACACTTTTAGCCGACAGGGCGTCGCGCATGCAGACTGCACAAAAAGTTATCACAACCTATCGCAGGAAACGCATTCTGGTTTGCTTGCTGGTCGCGCTACTTACGCTAACGACGACGTTAGTAATACGATTTATTTCGCAGCGTAGCCTAAATCAGCAGCGCGTCCAGATCAGCACCAATAAAATGGTGACCGCCATGGATAATATCCTGCGGCCGCTGGCGGCACAGCACGCCCCCCTGCTGCACCTGGTAAACCAGCCCTGTCAGGAAATTCATCTCACGTTACGTAAGCTGGCGGCGTCGCTACAGACGGTGCGATCCATCGCCCTGGTGCAGTCGAAACAGCTGTACTGCTCCAGTATTTTTGGTCAACGAAATATTCCGGTGCACCAGTTACAGCCCGCCTTGCCGACCAGTCACCCGCTGCTTACTTTCAGCTACGACTCTTCGTTGCTCAAGGGAACGCCGGTTCTCATCCAGTGGTATCCCGCTTCGCTTAGCGGTGACGACGGCGTGCTGCTGGTGATTAATATCGAGCTGCTGGGCGAGTTAATTTTCAATGCAAAATCGGCGTTAATTACCGGAATTGGCCTCAGCGTCGGTGAAAAAAGCTTTATTAGCGGCACCGGGCTGGTCGATCACGAAGCGCTGCCAGGCGAGCAAATCATCTATCGCCAGCATTCGACGGAATTTCCTTTCACGATTAGCGTCAGCGGGCCGGGCGCCTCAGCGGTCGCCTTCAATGAGCTACCGGGCGAATTGCCCCTGGCGCTGATAATCAGCCTGTTGATGACCGGTATTGCGTGGCTGGCGACCGCGGGAAGAATGAGCTTTTCCCGGGAAATTAACCTTGGAATCGCCGCCCACGAGTTCACGCTTTGGTGCCAGCCCCTGCAGGGCTTACGCACCCGGCAATGCTGCGGCGTGGAGATTTTGCTGCGCTGGAATAACCCGCGCAGAGGCGCTATTTCGCCGGATGTCTTTATCCCCATCGCCGAAGGTTATAACCTGATACTGCCCCTGACCCGCTACGTTATTTCGCAGACGGCCCATAAATTAGCCCTCTTTCCGCAGGATAAACAGTTTCACATCAGCATTAACGTCGCCGCCCGCCATTTCGCGAATGGCGAACTGCTGCGCGATCTGCACCACTACTGGTTTAGCGCCCATCCGGTACAGCAGCTGGTGGTTGAACTCACCGAACGCGACGTGCTCCAGGATGGCGATCACCATATGGCCGAACATCTCCATTTTAAGGGAGTAAAGCTGGCCATCGACGATTTCGGCACCGGCAACAGCTCTCTTTCCTGGCTGGAAAAACTGCGTCCTGATGTGTTGAAAATTGATAAGTCTTTCATCGGCGCGATTGGTGTCGATAGCGTCAACGCAACGGTGACCGACATGATCATCGCTCTCGCCCATCGTCTGAAAATAGTGATGGTGGCGGAAGGCGTCGAGACCCAGGAGCAGGAAGCCTATCTGCGCGACAACGGCGTCGATTTATTGCAGGGATATTATTATGCCCGACCTATGCCGGTAGAGGACTTTCCGCAGTGGCTGGCGGCGGAAAAGCGTCGGGAAATGCGGTAATAAACAGCCCGTCGGCATGAAACCGACGGGCACAAAGGTTACTCTTCTTCGTCGTTATACTGGCGCTGCTTGACGACGCGTACCAGATCGACGCGATAGTCGTTGGCTTCCACGATGGTGAACTGCAAGGGCAGCAGTTCCAGCACGTCGCCAGGACGGGGAATATGGCCGTTGACGGCAATGACCAGCCCGGCAACCGTCGCAATATCTTCGTCCTCATCGACCAGATCGTCGACGCCTACCGCCTGCTGCAAGGCATGCACATCGGTTGAACCTTTCACCAGCCAGCCGTCGCCATCAATGATAATTTCCGGCGTTTCGTCGGCGTCCGGGAACTCACCGGCAATCGCTTCCAGTACGTCCAGCGGCGTCACCAGGCCCTGCACCACGCCAAACTCGTTGGTGACGATGACAAAGCTACCGCGAGCCCGGCGCAGGACGCCCAGCAGGTTAATCGGGTCGAGGGTTTCCGGGACCACGATCGCCGGCGAAGCCGACGCCAGTGCGGCAACGTTTTCACCGGCTTCCAGCGCCACCAGCATCTCTTTCGCGCGCACGATACCAATGATTTCATCCAGCTCGCCGCGACATACCGGGAACAGGCTGTGCGGCGAAGAGAGCAACTGACGGCGAATTTCTTCTTCACTTTGCTCGGCGTTCACCCAGCTTATTTCCCCACGCGGGGTCATAATGCTGCGCAACGAACGCTGGGCCAGGGTCAGCACGCCGTTAATCATATAGCGTTCTTCTTCCGCAAACGCACCTTCCGGTACCGGCACCACCGAGGCGTTATCACTATCGTGTGCTGCAGCGCTCTGTTTGCGGCCGCCCATCAGACGCAGAATCGCATCGGCGGTACGCGCGCGCAGAGGCAGCGTCGACTGGTGGCGAATAAAGTTACGACGCGCAATCTGGTTAAAGAACTCGATGGTAATCGAGAAGCCAATCGCGGCGTACAGGTAGCCCTTCGGTATATGGAAACCAAAACCTTCCGCGACCAGGCTCAGACCGATCATCAGCAGGAAGCTCAGGCAGAGTACCACCACTGTCGGATGCTGGTTGACGAAATTAGTCAACGGCTTCGAGGCCAGCAGCATCACCGCCATCGCAATCACCACCGCCGCCATCATCACCGGCAGATGGTTAACCATCCCGACCGCGGTAATCACGGCATCCAGCGAGAACACGGCGTCCAGTACCACGATTTGCAGTACGACCACCCAGAAGCTGGCATAACCTTTACCATGACCGGAGTCATGCTGGCGGTTCTCCAGCCGTTCATGAAGTTCAGTGGTCGCCTTAAACAGCAGGAATATCCCGCCGAGCAGCATGATCAGGTCGCGTCCGGAAAACGAGAAATCGGCAACGCTGAAAAGCGGTTTAGTGAGCGTCACCATCCACGAAATGACCGACAGCAGACCCAGGCGCATAAACAGCGCCAGCGAAAGGCCGATCAGGCGCGCCTTATCCCGCTGCTTTGGCGGCAGCTTGTCGGCAAGGATGGCGATAAATACCAGGTTGTCGATACCCAATACGATTTCAAGGACGACAAGCGTCAGCAAACCGGCCCAAATAGAGGGATCCATTAAGAATTCCATGAGCAGCTCCAGTTAACGACAGGCGTAGTCATCGCTGTGTCATGCACAGACGAGACACTTGTTGCTGGTGAAAAAACGTAGCAGGTGATGGCGGCAGACGAGTGCCGGAAGGTGAAAAGGCGTCGGTGACGATCCATATAGCGGGCTATGCCCTATACTCCTGAGTGATTAAACGGAACGTAAACATAGCAAAATATAGAGCAATATTGGAAAAAATTTACCTGTCTTTGCAATAGCTAAGACTATTTTTTGCGCTGCAAAATAATTACCAACCGATGCAAAATTAGCGGAGCTTCATCACATTAATTATTTTTTCACTGTCTAAAATAATTCGCTGTAGTAATTACTTTATATCTTACACCCTTACTGAATCGATTTTGTTCGCAAGAGTGATTCAGGATGTATCACAACAGATGATGCATTCACGATTATAAAGGAGGTAGCAAGTGACGATTGCTATTGTAATAGGCACACATGGTTGGGCTGCAGAACAGCTGTTAAAAACGGCAGAAATGCTGCTGGGCGAACAGGAAAACGTTGGCTGGATCGATTTCGTTCCTGGCGAAAACGCAGAAACGTTGATCGAGAAGTACAACGCTCAGTTGGCAAAGCTGGATACAGCAAAAGGCGTGTTATTTCTCGTCGATACATGGGGAGGCAGCCCGTTTAACGCTGCCAGCCGCATTGTCGTCGATAAAGAACATTATGAAGTCATCGCGGGCGTTAATATTCCGATGCTGGTCGAAACGCTGATGGCGCGCGACGATAACCCGTCGTTCGATGAGCTGGTTGCCCTGGCGGTGGAAACCGGTCGCGAAGGCGTGAAGGCCCTGAAAGCGAAGCCGGTGGAAAAGGCCGCCCCTGCTCCGGTTCAGGCTGCTGCACCGAAAGCGGCTGCGCCGCTGAAACCAATGGGTCCAAACGACTACATGGTTATCGGGCTTGCGCGTATCGATGACCGTTTAATCCACGGTCAGGTCGCCACTCGCTGGACTAAAGAAACCAACGTTTCCCGCATTATCGTCGTTAGCGACGAAGTTGCGGCGGATACGGTACGTAAAACGCTGCTGACTCAGGTTGCTCCTCCGGGCGTTACCGCCCACGTTGTAGACGTCGCGAAAATGATCCGCGTCTATAACAACCCCAAATACGCAGGCGAGCGCATTATGCTGCTGTTCACTAACCCAACGGACGTTGAGCGCGTGGTTGAAGGCGGCGTGAAAATCACCAGCGTCAACATCGGCGGTATGGCTTTCCGTCAGGGCAAAACGCAGGTGAACAACGCCATTTCGGTCGATGAAAAAGATATCGAAGCGTTCAAAAAGCTGAACGCCCGCGGTATCGAACTGGAAGCCCGCAAAGTTTCCACCGACCAGAAACTGAAAATGATGGATCTGATCGCCAAGGTGAAATAAGTCACCCCGCAGATCGCAACGCAATTTTCAACTTAAGACTTAATCAACAGGAGAAGTGCAATGGAGATTACCTTTCTTCAGATTGTGCTGGTGTTCATCGTCGCGTGTATTGCGGGTATGGAGTCGGTACTTGATGAATTTCAGTTCCACCGTCCTCTGGTGGCCTGTACGCTGATTGGCGCCGTTCTCGGGGATATGAAAACCGGTATTATTATCGGTGGTACCCTGGAAATGATCGCCCTGGGCTGGATGAACATCGGTGCGGCCGTTGCGCCGGATGCCGCCCTTGCATCTATTATCTCTACCGTTCTGGTTATCGCCGGCCATCAAAGCATCGGTGCCGGTATCGCGCTGGCCATCCCGCTGGCTGCGGCAGGCCAGGTTCTGACCATTATCGTTCGTACCATCACCGTTGCCTTCCAGCACGCGGCGGATAAGGCCGCGGAGAACGGAAACCTGACGGCCATATCCTGGCTACACGTTTCCTCTCTGTTCCTGCAGGCCATGCGTATCGCTATTCCGGCGGTTATCGTGGCGATTTCCGTGGGCACCAGCGAAGTGCAGGGCATGCTGAACGCCATTCCAGAAGTGGTCACCGGCGGTCTGAACATCGCGGGCGGCATGATCGTGGTTGTCGGTTATGCGATGGTCATCAACATGATGCGCGCAGGCTACCTGATGCCGTTCTTCTATCTGGGCTTTGTTACCGCCGCGTTCACCGATTTCAACCTGGTCGCTCTGGGTGTCATTGGTACCGTGATGGCGGTGCTCTACATCCAGCTGAGCCCGAAATATAACCGCGTAGCGGGTGCGCCTGTGCAGGCTGCTGGTAATAACGATCTCGACAACGAACTGGACTAACAGGTGAGCGAAATGGTTGATATGACTAAAAATACCACCGAGAAAAAACTGACTCAGAGTGATATTCGTGGCGTGTTCATTCGTTCTAACCTGTTCCAGGGTTCATGGAACTTCGAACGTATGCAGGCGCTGGGCTTCTGCTTCTCCATGGTACCGGCTATTCGTCGCCTGTATCCGGAGAACAACGATGCGCGTAAACAGGCGATTAAACGTCACCTTGAGTTCTTTAACACCCATCCGTACGTTGCAGCGCCGGTTCTTGGCGTTACGCTGGCTATGGAAGAGCAGCGTGCTAACGGCGCAGAGATTGACGATGGTGCTATTAACGGTATCAAAGTTGGCCTGATGGGCCCGCTGGCTGGCGTAGGCGACCCAATCTTCTGGGGTACCGTTCGTCCGGTATTCGCCGCACTCGGCGCCGGTATCGCGATGAGCGGCAGCCTGCTCGGGCCTCTGCTGTTCTTTATCCTGTTTAACGCGGTGCGTCTGCTGACCCGTTATTACGGCGTAGCGTACGGTTACCGTAAAGGTATCGACATCGTTAAAGATATGGGCGGCGGCTTCCTGCAGAAACTGACCGAGGGGGCGTCTATTCTCGGCCTGTTTGTCATGGGGGCGCTGGTTAACAAATGGACGCACGTCAACATTCCGCTGGTGGTCTCCACCATCACCGGTCAGGATGGCCAGACGCGCGTGACCACCGTGCAAACTATCCTTGACCAGCTGATGCCGGGACTGGTGCCGCTGCTACTGACCTTCGCCTGTATGTGGCTGCTGCGTAAGAAAGTTAACGCCCTGTGGATCATCGTTGGCTTCTTCGTCATCGGTATTGCAGGCTACGCAGTCGGCCTGCTGGGCCAGTAATCAATACGTTGTGCGCCGGGGGCTTGCCCCCGGCTTTTTTATTTGGAGGATGGATGACAATCACGGACCTGGTGTTAATCCTGTTTATTCTTGTACTGTTCGCGTTTGCGGTTTACGACCAGTTCATCATGCCGCGCCGCAATGGCCCCGTTTTGCTGGCAATCCCCCTGCTCCGCCGCAATCGCGTCGATGGCATTATCTTCGTCGGTCTTATTGCCATTCTGATTTATAACAACATCGCTAATCATGGCGAACTTATCACCACCTGGTTATTATCTGCCCTGGCCTTAATGGGGTTATATCTTTTCTGGATCCGTTCGCCCAAAATCATCTTCAAAAAGCAGGGCTTTTTTTTCGCCAATATCTGGATTGAATATAAGCGTATTAAAGAGATGAATTTATCAGAAGACGGGGTGCTGGTGATGCAATTAGAACAACGTCGCCTGCTGATCCGCGTACGAAATATCGACGACCTGGAAAAGATATACAAACTTCTCGTTTCCACTCAATGAGTTAACAATATAGCTTACGCTATATTTAATCATTTCCCGGCGGCTGAAACATAGCCATAGCTATATTTCAGCCGCTTAATTCAACGATATTTATTAACGAATCATTCACCTCTAAATTCAAATGAAAATCGTTATCATTTGGTTATTAAAATAACGCGATTCTGTTATTGTTTTATATTCTAAAATTATGTTAAGGTTGCGCCCGTCGTTGGGGAGTAGCCAATTTTCTGCCTGTCGGAAAATGTACGTGTCAACATACTCGTTGCAAAACGTGGCACGTGCGGGTTGAAGAAGAACGTCTTCAACCAGGCGAGACCATAGACGCATCGCTGCTGTACGCGGCGCCTCATCTTCAGGATGGGCTGCGTATTTTTACTGGGGGCGGCGATGTGTCATATGGATTATCCCCGGTCAGGACGCTCTCATGAATGTATCCGCTACAATTCTTCTTGCCTTCGGCATGTCCATGGACGCCTTCGCGGCCTCTATTGGTAAAGGCGCGACTCTCCATAAACCTAAATTTTCCGAAGCTCTGCGCACCGGTCTCATCTTTGGCGCTATCGAAACGCTCACTCCGCTGTTCGGGTGGGGAATGGGGATGCTCGCCAGCCAGTTCGTGCTCGAGTGGAACCACTGGATAGCCTTTGTATTGCTGGTATTTCTCGGCGGCCGAATGGTTATCGAAGGGGTTCGCGGCGGCGATGGCGAGGAGTGTGAAGCTCCGCGCCGTCACGGTTTCTGGCTGCTGGTCACCACCGCTTTCGCCACCAGCCTTGACGCTATGGCCGTCGGCGTTGGCCTGGCGTTTTTGCAGGTCAACATTATCGCCACCGCGCTGGCTATCGGCTGCGCGACGCTGATAATGTCAACGCTGGGCATTATGGTAGGACGTTTTATCGGCCCGCTGCTCGGCAAACGGGCGGAAATCCTCGGCGGTATCGTGCTGATCGGCATCGGCGCCCAAATACTCTGGAGCCATTTTGCCGGCTAACCCTCAGCGTCGCGCTGCCAGCAGTGAATCATGAAATCGGTCTGGCAGCTGAATAGCGCCTGCTGGCGCAGCGTTTCCCGAACCGGCGGTTTTGCCCGCCACGCAAACGGCGTCATTTGCAGTAAAGCTTCCGCCTCGCTGCCTTTGAGGCGCATCGGATAGGCCAGCTGCTGCTGATGACGTAGCGTGAAACCCTCAAGCGCTTCCGTGTTTTGCTCGTGCAAACGCACTTCGTCGTAGATCAACCCTTTTAGTTCCATCAGGTGACGAGGTCCCGGCGTCGCGGTGATGACCCAGCCGCCGGTACGGACAACGCGCGCCAGTTCAAGCGCGTTACAGGGGGCATAAATACGCACTATCGCATCCAGGCTTGCATCCTCAAACGGTAATCGCTGGCTGGAGGCGACGCAAAAGCTGACCTGCGGATAGCGCTTTGCCGCCGCGCGAATCGCCGATTTCGACACGTCCAGTCCCCAACAGCGGCCGACGATAGCGGCGAAGGCATGAGTGTAGTAGCCTTCCCCACAGCCTATATCCAGTAAATCCGTTGGCGCGAAGGTGTGCAGATAAGCGCTGACCGCCTCACGAAGCGGCTGGTAATGACCCGCATCGAGAAACTCTCGCCGCGCCTGCATCATTTCGGCGCTGTCGCCCGGATCGCGGGAGCGCTTAAACTGTACCGGCAGCAAATTGACGTACCCTTCCTTCGCCAGATCGAACTGATGCCGCTGCGGGCAGATAAAGCTATTATCGCGGCGCGCAAGCGGCGCGTGGCAAAGAGGGCAACTGTAAGACATGGCAACTCCGGTGTGCTGAAAGGGCGAAAGTGTAGCGCTATTCGCCCTTCCAGGCCACCGTTACAGCGCAGGCGGCAGAACGCCGTCGTGATGCATGACGATCAGGTTTTCCGAGCCCTCCGGCATTCCATCGGGCATGACGTTTTCCAGGCGCAGCACATCGCCCATAATTTGACTGAATACCGGTGCCGACACCGCTCCGCCGTAATATGAACCGTTGCTGGGGTCGTTCATCACCACCACCAGGGCGAATTTCGGATTGCTGGCCGGCGCGACGCCTGCGGTATAGGCAACGTATTTGTCGATATATTTCCCGTCAGGGCCGATTTTCTTGGCGGTACCGGTTTTTACCGCCACCCGATAGTCGCGCACCGCCGCTTTGGTCCCCCCGCCGCCCGGCAAGGCAACGCTCTCCATCATATGCTCGACTTCATGCACTATCTGCTCCGGCATCACTCGGGTCCCCATGACCGGCGGATCGATACGCGTGATCGATAGCGGACGTTCAATACCGTAGCTGCCGATGGTAGCGTATACGTGCGCCAGCTGCAGCGGCGTGACCATCAGACCATAGCCGAAGGCGAAGGTCGCCCGGTCGAGCTGTCCCCAATAGCGGCGCTGCGGCATCAGCCCGGCGCTTTCACCGGTTAATCCCAGGCCGGTAGAATCGCCGAAACCGAACGCTTTATAGGTATCGATGAGATGCTGAATGGGCATCGCCAGCGACAGATGTGAAACGCCGGTATCGCTGGATTTTTGCAGGATGCCGGTGAGGGTTAATTCTGGATAGTAACCCACGTCGCGAATGCGATGGCCGTCGAGGATAAACGGATGGGTATCCACCACGCTATCCGGCTGAACAATGCCTTGCTGGAGGGCAGTCATCAGCACCAGCGGTTTAACCGTCGACCCCGGCTCGAAAGTATCGCTAATCGCGCGATTGCGGAAATCATCCAGCTTTGCATCATCGCGATTGTTAGGGTTGAAATCAGGGTAGCTGGCCATCGACAGAATTTCCCCGGTATCAATTTTAATTAATACCGCCGCCCCCGACTCCGCTTTGTTCCAGCGCACGGCGTTATCCAACGCGTCTTCGGTCACCGTTTGTAGACGCTCGTCGATACTGAGCTGCAAATTATGGGCCGGGACTGCCGGAACTTCCGTGATATTTTCGATGACGTTGCCGTGACGATCTTTGCGCACCAGCCGACGCCCGGGTTGACCGGTCAGCTGAGCATTAAAGCTTTTCTCGACTCCCTCGATCCCCTGATTATCGATGTTGGTAAAGCCCAGCAGGTTAGCGGCAACGTGTCCAGCGGGATAAAAGCGACGCGACTCATCGCGCAGATTGATACCCGGCAGGCGCAGCTTGTCGATCCACTCTGCCTGCTCAGGATTTATCTGGCGCGCGAGATAGAGAAAGCGCGCGTGAGGATGCGCCTGCACGCGATGAGCCAGCTCGCTAAGGTTGAGATGTAAAGCTTGCGCCATGGCCTGCCAGCGCGGGCCATATCCGACGCCGCCTTTTGCGAGCGTTGTTTGCGGATCGATCCAGATGGCGCTCACCGGAACGCTAACCGCCAGCGGGCGGCCCTCGCGATCGCTAATCATGCCGCGCTGCACGTCGATAGGCTCTTCGCGCAAGGAGCGCATATCTTCTTGTTTCACCAAATTGTCAGGAGAGACAATTTGCAGCCAGCCTACCCGGACCAGCAGCAGCCCCATACAGCAAAGAATGGCCACGCATAGCAACCCGAACCGCAAAGGGGTAAAGTTGGCGGCTGACTTAAGTTTGTTCTTTTGCACCTTAGCTCCATCATTATTTTGCAACCACCTGATTTAACAGATATATACAAAACAGATTGCTAAACAGTGCTAATAAGGATGTTGTTTTGCAACAAAGCGCAACGGCGGGAGGATAATTGACATGATTTGCAATAAAACCTAAAAAGCCCCGCGGTCGCGAGGCTTTCTTACAAGATTCAGTGGTCTTGAATCAGATAGCAGTTACGTTAACTGCAGCTGGACCTTTCTGGCCGTCCTGAATTTCGAACTCAACGTTCTGGCCTTCAGCCAGAGTTTTGAAGCCGTTACCCTGGATAGCGGAGAAGTGTACGAACACATCTTTGCTGCCATCAGCCGGAGTAATGAAGCCAAAACCTTTAGACTCGTTGAACCACTTAACTTGACCTTTAATCTTTGCCATTTGCAAAATTCCTTAGACTGTTTTCTTCGCCCGTGGGCACTTACATAGATAAAACTGACACATAACTGCATGAGGCACTAATATAAGGTTCGGCAGAGAAGCGGTATTCAACGACAACGTGTTTACTCAGGACTTCTTTACTGAAAATGCCACACATAAACAGAACTGTACCTCGTTTAACCCGAAACGTGTTATCACATACTACGTTAATAATGGCAAGCCATTTTTAGATGGGTCTCGATCGCTCGCACAAATTATAAGGGAATCATTTGATCACCTGCACATTTATGCGACTTTGCTCCCTCTGCCTTATCCTTTCCGCCCCGCGTCTGTGCCGTAGAGACTGGCTCCGGAAAGAGAGTTTATCCGCCATTCCTCAACAACTTCGGCCTACCCCGCCCCGCTCAAAGCTAAACTGCCAATTTTAGGGGGCAACAAAAAGTATTGCATAAAGATGCATTTAAAAGCTCATATCGATAGCTGAAAAATTGCTTTGCAGGACCATTGCATAATATCGAAGCGCGTAAATGGAATAACTTAAAATATTGTCTATACTGCACGGCAATAATGAAGTCCTGATGACAGTCAGGCCGTTTCTGTCCTTTTATTTGATTAATTAAACAAACTAATTAAAGAGGCGCGATTAACGCACAGCGTCCGCTTGCCGGCACGCCGGATCACCGTCAGCAGAAGATTTATTGATAAGGATAAGTTATAGACCGGGGTGAGATACAGGCGCACACCCTAGGATGCACGCCTGACAATCAGATTAGCGCTCTGCGACCAGACGAATGAAGTCGTCGTCGCCTTTCCCCTTCTCGGCTATGGAAGGTTCTGCTGCACTCTCCTTCTCAGGCTCATTGGCCTCGCAGAGACGGCGCAGCAGCGCGTTTTGCCGCTTTTGCTGATCCAGAAGCGCCTGCAGTAGCGCGATCTGCTCATTTGCGCGCGAACTGGCGCGATTAACAAAAAACCATAATAACAGGCCGACAAGCAACAGCACGACAGACAGCGCCACGGATGCCAGGCTTACAATCCCGGGATTTAGTAACTCACTCATTTCACCACCTCAAAGAGAAGGCGTTCATTCTACCACCCGCGCGGCAGAAGAAAATCAGTCATATAAAAAATGTCTTACCAGGGAATAAACTTATTGATAGTGCAGATGCCGCTGAAGAACTGTACATCCTGATCGCACATTACGTTAAGCATCTGAGTCCATAGCAGTAAACATCCTGCAATAACGACTATCAGCAAAACCCACCGTAATTTTTTCACTCCACACTCCGCATCAGTATCAAATGTCGCCAGGATAACATGACCATCTTAAACCGCGGCTAACTGTAATACGAAAGGCAAGTTTAGGAATCATAGACTTGTTTCAACTCGTGTGCATGACAGAATAGACGCAGGGATAATACAAATATTGAGGCAACAATGCGATTGATCATTCGTACCATTGTGGTGCTGGCTATCTTATGGATTGGCGTATTATTAAGCGGCTACGGCGTGTTAATAGGCAGCAGTGAGAATGCCGGTGGGTTAGGATTGCAGTGCAAATATCTCACCGCTCGCGGCATCAGCACCGCACAATATGTTCACTCCAGCAGCGGTATTATCGGCATTACCGATTGCCCTGTTCTGCGAAAAAGCGTCACGGTAGTGGATAACGGCTAGTCATGTTTCGGGCTACAGCAACGGTAGCCCGAATAGGATAGTGAATCAGAACGGATAATCGTTGTAGCCCATCTGCTCAGAAATTTTACGCGCCGCCGTGTGCAGCATCGCAACATACTCGTTCAGGCGCTCTTCGGAGAAACGTAGCGTCGGGAAAGAGATACTCAGGCCGGCGATAACCACGCCGAAGCGGTCGAAAACCGGCACCCCGATGCAGCGCAGCCCTTCTTCCTGTTCTTCGTTATCTTCGCCGTAGCCCTGCTCGCGGACCTTATCCAGAACCGCCAGCAGCTCTTCGGTGCTGGTGATGGTCCGGTCGGTACTGCGTTTGTACTCAACGCCTTCCAGAATCTGCTCAACTTCCGCGCGATCGCGCCATGCCAGCAGCACCTTACCGATCGCGGTGCTGTACAGCGGGTTACGGCGTCCGATGCGCGAATACATGCGCAAATTGTACATTGAGTCGATTTTATGGATGTAAACAATGCTGTCTTCATCCAGGGCGCCCAGGTGGACGGTCTCTTTCGTCAGGCGTGATAGCTCGCGCATCTGAATGTCGGCGCTGCGCACCAGATCGACGTTCTGCAAAGCCCGCGCGCCGAGTTCGAAGAGTTTCAGGGTTAAAGAATACTTCTCAGATTCCCCTTCC
The DNA here is from genome assembly GCF_001808475.1 of Klebsiella sp. HMSC09D12. Classification (NCBI taxonomy): domain Bacteria; kingdom Pseudomonadati; phylum Pseudomonadota; class Gammaproteobacteria; order Enterobacterales; family Enterobacteriaceae; genus Klebsiella; species Klebsiella sp. HMSC09D12. Next base: position 98,485 of record NZ_KV793511.1, read on the forward strand.
TGCGCTACGTACCCCAGCGATTTCATGGTCTGCAAAAAGCGATAAACGGTGCTTTTTGACATCATGACGCGCTGGGACAGTTCGGTAATGCCAATTTCACGCTCTTCGCCAAGCGCCTGCAGGATGCCAAAAACCTTCAATACCGAAGAGACAGAATCTGGCTGTTTATCCAAATCTGCAACTGCCATTTATCACCTCATCGCAACTGTTTTATAAAAATTAGAACCGGTTTTTATTATAAATTCGCATCCCGTTACCCGCAATCGTTCTTCTGCCCATTCGTTACAAATCTGCGACATGCCGCTGAATATTCAATGCTAAAATCATTATCCAGTTAATAGTTCCCGATAAGACATACACTTTATATGGATAAAAACCTCCCCGATGGGCTGCCAGCACCGCAGCGTTACGGCGCCATCCTGACCATTGTATTAGGCCTGACGATGGCCGTGCTGGACGGCGCTATCGCCAACGTAGCGCTTCCGACGATCGCCAGCGATTTAAACGCGTCACCGGCATCCTCAATCTGGATAGTAAACGCCTATCAAATTGCCATTGTTATTGCGCTTCTGCCGCTCTCTTTCCTCGGCGATATGGTCGGTTATGGGCGCATTTATAAAATCGGCCTGGTCGTATTCACCTTCACCTCTTTAGCCTGCGCGCTCTCCCACAGCCTGGAAATGTTGACGCTGGCGCGCGTTGCGCAGGGTCTTGGCGGCGCGGCGCTAATGAGCGTTAATACCGCGCTGATTCGCCTGATTTATCCCCGCCGCTTTCTCGGCCGCGGAATGGGGATCAACTCTTTTGTTGTCGCCGTCTCATCCGCTGCGGGCCCGACCATTGCCGCAGCTATCCTGTCGATGGCTTCATGGCAATGGCTGTTTCTCATTAACGTTCCGCTGGGCGTTATCTCACTGGTTCTCGCGATGCGCTACCTGCCCGCCAATGTCGGCGGGAGCAAGGTCACCCGCTTCGATCTGCCCAGCGCCATCATGAATGCTCTCACTTTCGGCTTATTAATTACCGCTCTCGGCGGGTTCGCTCAGGGCCAATCCGGCGAGCTGGTGCTGGCGGAGGTTATTGCGATGCTGGTCGTTGGATTCTTTTTTGTCCGCCGTCAGCTCAGAATGCCGGTTCCCCTGCTACCCGTCGATCTGCTGCGCATTCCGATTTTTTCCCTGTCCATCTGCACCTCGATATGCTCCTTCTGCGCCCAGATGCTGGCCATGGTTTCGCTACCATTCTTCCTGCAGTCGATGCTTGGACGCAGCGAGGTGGAAACCGGTCTGCTCCTGACGCCGTGGCCGCTGGCAACCATGGTAATGGCGCCGCTGGCAGGCTATTTGATAGAGAAATTTCACGCCGGTCTGCTGGGGGCGATTGGTCTGCTGGTAATGGCCTGTGGCCTGTTCGGTCTGGCGATGCTCCCCTCCACACCCACGGATCTGGATATTATCTGGCGAATGGCGCTCTGCGGCGCGGGCTTTGGCCTGTTCCAGTCACCCAACAACCATACGATCGTCTCTTCAGCGCCGGCTCACCGCAGCGGCGGAGCAAGCGGCATGTTGGGTACCGCCCGTCTGCTTGGCCAGAGTACAGGCGCCGCGCTGGTGGCGCTGCTGTTTAACCTGCTGGGCAATAGCGGAACTCATACCGCACTTCTGCTGGCCGGGATCCTAGCCGTCGTCGCCGCTGCCGTCAGCGGGCTACGCGTCACGCAGCCGCGCGCCAGGCTGTAGGCAAAGAATCGACATAAAAAAATCCGCAGCCCGAAGGTTGCGGATTTTTGTTTTCAGGGCCGGGAGCGGCGTTTACTTCAGATATTCGCCGCTGCGCAGGGCTTCAATGCGCTTATCCAGAGGCGGGTGAGTCATAAACAGCTCGCTCATGGATTTCGCTTTACCGTTAATGCAGAATGCCATCATGCTGCTGGCCTCCTGCGGCTCATAGCTGGTTTTCAGACGCTGCAGCGCAGCGATCATTTTCTCACGCCCCACCAGTTTCGCTGAGCCAGCGTCCGCATGGAATTCGCGGTAACGGGAGAACCACATGGTGATGATGCTGGCCAGAATACCAAACACCAGCTCCAGCACCGTAGCAACCGCAAAGTAGATCAGCGGGTTGCCGTTGCTGCTTTCACCTTCATCGCGGTTGCCGCCGAGGAAGCCCGCCGCAATCTGCGCGATAACGCGCGAGATAAAGATAACGAAGGTGTTCACCACCCCCTGAATCAGCGTCATGGTGACCATATCGCCGTTAGCGATGTGGCTAATCTCATGGGCGATAACCGCTTCCGCTTCATCACGGCTCATGTTCTGCAACAGCCCGGTGCTGACCGCAACCAGCGACGCATCGCGGCGCGCGCCGGTCGCGAAGGCGTTAATATCCGGCGCATGGTAAACCGCGACCTGCGGCATGGCAATTCCCGCCTGGCGCGCCTGCTGCGCGACGGTATTCATCAACCAGCGCTCGGTTTCGTTACGCGGCTGCTCAATGACTTCCCCACCCACCGATTTCAACGCCATCCATTTCGACATCAGCAGCGAAACGATTGAACCGCCGAAGCCAAACAACAGCGCCATGATCAGCAGCCCGGTCATGCTGCTTGACTGAATTCCCGTCAGGCTTAGCACCAGCCCGAACACCACCATCACTGCCAGGTTGGTCAGCAGGAAAAGCGCGATTCGCATCATAATTTTCTTTTTACCTCGATTTAACAAAACGCACTATGCGATTACCCACATGGTATGGGTAGAACGCTAATTTTCAACCATCAGCCCCCGCTAAGTCACGAGAAAGACACAACTTTACATTTTGTAGCATATTGCTGACGCTGGGCAAAAGCGTTGACATTTTGTTGAAATCAGGCAATGAACGTTAGGAAAGAAGCGAAAGAAAACGGGCACAAATCATTGTGCCCGTTGGGGGGATTATTTACTGGCCGGGGGCTCTATCGCTGGCCGATCCTTTTCCTCATGGGCCAGGTCGAGCGCAATATGAACCGTTTCATCAAGATACGGATCGGGCTCCTGGTAATCCTTCGGCAGATCTTCCAGCTTTTTCAGTAACGGCTTACCTTCACGTTTCAGGCGATCGTTAACGCGGGCCAGACGAATCGCATCATCTTCTTCGTTCTCCTTTTCACGCTGCGCGTAGTTCAGGGAAACGATGTTGCGTTTGTCTTTCATCGCGTTATAACGAGCAATATCCTTCATGATGTACTGGAACTCAGGATCTTTGGCAATACGCGCATCGTGACGCTTCAGCAGTTCCGGTCCAAACGGCGTCAAATCGCCATATTTCACGAAGGTTGCCGCATTGACGCTATCCCACGGCAGCGCGTTGTCTTCATACTGCTCGCCGGTCTCACGCTCTTCGGTTCCGGTCGGCATCATGATGTCCGGCGTTACACCCTTGCGCTGAGTACTACCGCCGTTGATGCGATAGAATTTCTGGATAGTGTACTGTACGGAACCCAGCGCCGGCCAGTCAGGACGCAGCATCTGATCGTAGATACGGTTCAGCGAACGATACTGCTGGACGGTCCCTTTACCGAAGGTCGGCTCTCCGACGATCAGCGCGCGGCCATAATCCTGCATCGCAGCGGCGAAAATTTCGGAAGCCGAGGCGCTGAAACGATCGACCAGGACGACCAGCGGACCTTTGTAGTACACCACGCCATCGGTATCGCTGTCTTCACGGACTTTACCGTTATTATCGCGAACCTGGACAACCGGGCCGGAGGGGATAAACAGGCCAGAAAGCGAAACCGCTTCGGTCAGCGCCCCGCCGCCGTTGCTGCGCAGATCGATGACGATACTGCTAACGTTTTGTTTCTCCAGCTTTTGCAGCTGAACCTTAACGTCATCCGTCAGGCCAACATAGAAGCCAGGAATATCCAGCACGCCAACTTTTTCTTTGCCAACGGTTTTGACTGACATCTTAACCGCACGGTCTTCCAGACGAATGCGTTCACGCGTGAGGGTCACAATACGCGTTTTCGCGCCTTTACCCGCCGGGAGAATCTCCAGGCGAACCTTGCTGCCCTTGGGACCTTTAATCAGCGCGACGACATCATCAAGACGCCAGCCGATCACATCGACCATGCCTTTACCAGGCTGGCCGACGCCAACGATGCGATCGCCCACGCTGATGGCTTTACTCTTCGCCGCCGGACCGCCCGCGACCAGAGAATTGATCACCGTGTAGTCGTCGTCCATCTGCAGCACCGCGCCGATACCTTCCAGAGACAGGCTCATTTCAGTATTGAACTGCTCGGTGTTGCGCGGTGAGAGATAGTTTGTATGCGGGTCGATTTCACGCGCAAAAGCGGTCATCGCCAGTGAGAAAACGTCTTCGCTATTGGTTTGCGCCAGACGGCGGATAGCAAACTTGTAGCGGCGGGTTAAGGTTTCGCGAATCTCTTTATCATCTTTGCCAGCCAGCTTCAGGCTTAGCTGGTCAAACTTCACCTTGGCATCCCACAGCGCGTTCAGCTCGGCTTCATCTTTCGGCCAGGGCGACTTGCTACGGTCAAGGTTGAAATTATCGTGGCCGGTAAAATCCATCGGCCGTTCCAGCACTTTCAGCGCATATTGATAGCGCTCAAAGCGACGCTTCTGCGCCAGGTTATACAGGTCGTAAAATACGTCCAGCTTCCCACTGCGCAGTTCATCGCCGATTTGATTCTTTTTCGCGGCAAACTGGTTGACGTCGCTGGCTAACAGTACGTTATGGCTGTAATCCAGCAGGTTCAGGTAGCGATCGAAAATTTTCGCCGAAAAGGCATTGTCGAGATCGAACTGGCGGTAGTGAGAGCGGGTAAAGCGCGATGTTACGCGCTCGCTCACCGTCGCGTGCTGCGGCTCTTCTTTCAGCACGGGGATTTGATCGACCCGGGTTATATCGTCCACGGCGAACGACTGGCCTGCTATTACCAGCAGGCCCGCCAACGCGGTGAGCTTAAAGAATTTGTTCATGCCTGGCCCGGCCTCCGTTTCAGAACACCAGGTGTTCTGCGCGTACAATCATTGACATACCAGAAGTCAGCTGTACACGAACGCCATCTTTGGTGATTTCCAGGACGGTGGCGTCCATTGCATTATTGCCTGCTTTCACCTTCAGTGCCTGGCCAACGGTCAATACAGACACATCTGATACAGGGGTATGACGCTCTTCGCGCGGCGCTTTGGCTGCTGCTGCCGGGCGTGGTTTACGCTGCTCAGCGCCTTCTTTGCGACGAGCCTGAGGCTGAGGACGCGGTTTACGCTCGCGACGTGCTCCCTCTTCCGGCTGGCCTGCTGCGGCAGCGGCTTCACGTTTTTTGGCCTGCTGCGCTTCGCGCTGCGCCTGAACGCGGGCTTTTGCTTCTTCAAGCTGCTGGCGGGCATGAGCGACATGCTGCTCTTCCAGTTCGCCGCACGGGTTGCCGTCAAGGTCAACGCGGACAGCGCCTGGCTTAACGCCGTACAGATAGCGCCAGCTCGAAGTATAAAGACGCAAAGCAGCGCGAAGTTGGGTTTTGCTGAGATTCATCTCTCCGCCAACGCGCTCAACGAGATCCTGAAAAATACCGACTTTCAGGGGGCGAGCTTCGCCTTCAGCGCTAAAGCACTGAGGGAAACGTTCGGCCAGAAACGCAATGACTTCTTTACTGCTATTCAACTTAGGTTGATTTTCCATGAAATTTCCTGATTACAACGGACGTAGCCAACAAGCCGCAGGCATGAACAGGCGTCATTATAATGACGTCCTCGGTAAATGCTACGTTATCCGTTGATTATCCTGCGACGCGGGTGAATATTTTTTGATAATCCGTGGCAGAAATGAGTTTTTCCAGATGCGAGACCAGTTCTGCCAGACCCCGCTCGTCTTCAACGGTGAAGCGGGAATGCGCCGTGCTATCGATGTCTAGGACGCCGATGGTTTGATTGTTCACCCGTAGCGGGAAGACAATTTCCGAATTGCTGGCGGCATCGCAGGCGATGTGGCCATCAAAGGCGTGAACATCCTCGACCCGCTGCACGCGATTCTGCGCGACGGCAGTCCCGCATACGCCGCGTCCTACCGGAATACGCACGCAGGCCAGCTTGCCCTGGAACGGCCCGAGGATGAGAGTATCGCCTTCCAGCAGATAGAAACCGGCCCAGTTCACTTCCGCCAGTCGTTCAAATAACAGCGCGCTGGTATTTGAGATCATCGCCAGGAAGCTGGTTTCGCCTGCCATTAACGCCTGAAAATCGCGGTTTAAATCCGCGTAGAATTCTGATTTGTTCATTATATGATCGCTTAGTTGTCTTACTGCCTTACACTTACAGCCTAATAAAATAAGCTTTAAATGCATTCATGCTCAAGATGAATTCATTCCTGAGTTAAGATAGAGAGATACATTCATTTCTGTAAGTTATAAATGCCACTAAAAACACCCAGGATTACGCCAGCAAAAAAGATGATCGTCTACTCGGTCAGCGCCCCTGTTGCGCACGCTCACTATCAGCGCTGCCCACAGTGCGACCTGCTGTTTAGTTTACCGGTCCTCAAAAAGAATCAAAGCGCCTGGTGCCCTCGCTGCAACGCCAAAGTGCGCGATGGCCGCGACTGGTCGCTTACCCGGCTGGGCAGCATGGCGATCGCTATGCTGCTGCTGATGCCTTTTGCGTGGAGCGAACCGCTGCTACGTTTGCATCTGCTGGGCGTGCGTATCGACGCTAACGTCCTTCAGGGCATCTGGCAAATGACCGGCCAGGGCGATCCGCTCACGGCGGCGATGGTGCTCTTTTGCGCGGTCGTCGCGCCGGTGCTGCTGGTGGTGTCAATCGCCTACCTGTGGTTGGGCAACGTGCTGGGCATGAATCTGCGACCGATACTGCTGATGCTGGAGCGGCTCAAGGAGTGGGTAATGCTGGATATTTACCTGGTTGGCATCGGCGTCGCCTCCATTAAAGTGCAGGATTACGCCTTCCTGCAGCCGGGTATCGGGCTTGTCGCCTATATTTCCCTCACGCTGCTCAGTATCCTGACGCTTATCCATATGAACGTTGAAGAGCTCTGGGAGCGTTTTTATCCCCAGCGCCCGGCGCTGCGCCCGGATGAAAATCTTCAGGTCTGTCTGGGCTGCCATTATACCGGACATCGCGATGCGCGCGGGCGCTGCCGCCGCTGCCACACGCCTCTGCGCCATCGACGCCGGCAAAGCCTGCAAAAGAGCTGGGCTGCGCTGATCGCATCACTGGTTTTCCTGCTTCCTGCCAACCTGCTGCCGATCTCGATCATCTACGTCAACGGCGCGCGTCAGGAAGACACCATCCTTTCCGGCATTATGTCGCTGGCCAGCAGCAACGTCGCCATCGCCGGGGTGGTGTTCATCGCCAGTATTCTGGTCCCATTCACCAAAGTTATTGTATTGTTTACCCTGCTGGTCAGCATACAATTCAAGTGTGAACAGGGGCTACGTACCCGCATCCTGCTGCTGCGGCTGATTACCTGGATCGGCCGCTGGTCTATGTTGGATCTTTTTGTCATCGCATTAACCATGTCGCTGATCAACCGCGATCAGCTCCTCGCGTTTACGATGGGGCCCGCCGCGGTCTATTTTGGCGCCGCGGTAATTTTAACTATCCTTGCTGTTGAATGGCTGGACAGCCGCTTACTTTGGGACGCACATGAGTCAGGAAACGCCCGCTTCGCCGACTGAAGCCAAGATTAAAACTAAACGCCGCATTTCACCGTTCTGGCTGCTGCCGGTCATCGCGCTGCTGATTGCCGGTTGGCTGATTTGGACCAGCTATCAGGATCGCGGTACGACGATCGTCATCGACTTCCAGTCGGCCAACGGCATCGTTCCGGGACGGACGCCTATCCGCTATCAGGGGGTAGAAGTCGGTACGGTCGAGAATATCTCGCTAAGCAAAGATCTGAGTAAAATCGAGGTTTCTGCCAGCGTCAAAGGCGATATGAAAGATGCGCTGCGCAAGGAGACCCAGTTCTGGCTGGTGACGCCGAAAGCCTCGCTTGCCGGCGTGTCCGGCCTGGATGCGCTGGTTGGCGGCAACTATATCGGCATGATGCCAGGTCAGGGCGAGCCCGAGGATCATTTTGTCGCCCTCGATACCCAGCCGAAGTACCACATTAATAACGGCGAGCTGATGATCCATCTCAAGTCAGCGGATTTAGGCTCGTTAACCAGCGGTTCGCTGGTCTACTTCCGTAAGATTCCGGTCGGCCGGGTGTATGACTACGCCATTAATCCGAACAATCAGGGCGTCACGATTGATGTACTGATCGAGCGGCGTTTCACCAATCTGGTGAAAAAAGAGAGCCGCTTCTGGAACGTATCCGGCGTAAAGGCGGACGTCAGCCTGAGCGGAGCTAAAGTTCAGCTGGACAGCCTCTCCGCGCTGGTGAACGGCGCTATCGCCTTTGATTCCCCCGATGATTCTCCGCAGGCTCAGCAGAATACCGATTATCACTTATACGAAGACCTGGCGCACAGCCAGCGCGGAGTGGTGGTTAAACTGGACCTTCCGGACGGCGCAGGGTTAAAAGCGGGCTCTACACCGCTGATGTATCAGGGTCTGGAGGTCGGCCAGCTCAGTAAACTGAATCTCAATGCTGACGGGAAAGTCACCGGCGAAATGACCGTCGATCCCAGCGTCGTCAGCTTGCTGCGCGAGAAGACGCTGATTCAGATGAAGAAGCCGAAAATCTCGCTGGATAATCCCAGCGTCAGCGCCCTGCTGACCGGTACCACCTTTGAGCTGGTCCCCGGCGAGGGTGAACCGCGCAACCAGTTTGCGGTGCTGCCTGCCGATAAATCCATCCTGGAAGAACCGGATGTCGCAACCGTCACGCTCACCGCGCCAGAAAGCTACGGTATTGATGCCGGGCAGCCGCTGCTCCTGCACGGCGTTCAGATTGGCCAGGTTCTGGAGCGCAAGCTAAACGCCGACGGCGTCACTTTCCAGGTCGCAGTCATGCCCGAGTACCGTTCACTGGTGCGCGGCGACAGCAAATTCGTGGTCAATAGCCGTATCGACGTCAAAGTCGGTATTGATGGCGTGGAGTTCCTCGGCGCCAGCGCCAGCGAATGGGTCAACGGCGGGATCCGCATTATTCCGGGCGACAAAGGGGCGATGCAAAGCCGCTATCCGCTGTACGCCAACCAGGAAAAAGCGCTGGAAAACAGCATGAGCGATCTGCCGACCACCACTCTCACGCTCTCAGCTGAGACGCTGCCGGACGTCCAGGCAGGATCGGTGGTGCTGTATCGTAAATTCGCAGTCGGGGAAATCATCACCGTTCAGCCGCGCAAGAACGCTTTTGAGATCAACATCCATATCAAACCGGAATATCGCCATCTGCTCACCAGTAACAGCGTGTTCTGGGCCGAAGGCGGCGCGAAAGTGCAGCTTAACGGCAGCGGCCTGACGGTTCAGGCCTCCCCGCTCTCCCGCGCGCTGAAAGGCGCGATAAGCTTTGATAATCTGAGCGGCGCCAGCGCCAGCGCGCGTATCGATAATAAACGCGTGCTGTATGCGTCGGAAACCGCCGCCCGCGCGGTGGGTGGCCAGATAACCCTGCACGCCTTTGACGCCGGTAAAATCGCCGAAGGTATGCCGATTCGCTACCTGGGGATTGATATTGGGCAGATCCAATCGCTGAATTTAATTACCGCGAAAAACGAAGTGCAGGCGAAAGCGGTTCTCTATCCGGAATACGTCAACACCTTCGCCCGCGCCGGCACGCGTTTCTCGGTGATTACTCCGCAGATTTCCGCAGCGGGCGTCGAGCATCTGGATACGCTCTTCCAGGCCTATATTAACGTGGAGCCGGGACGCGGTGCGCCGCGCCGTGATTTTGAAATTCAGGAAACCACGATTAGCGATTCACGTTATATCGACGGCCTGAGCATTATCGTCGAAGTACCCGAAGCCGGTTCGCTGGGTATCGGCACGCCGGTGCTGTTCCGCGGGCTTGAAGTCGGTACGGTTACCGGCCTGATGCTCGGTTCGATGTCGGATCGCGTCATGGTACAGCTGCGTATCAGTAAACGTTATCAGTATCTGGTGCGCAACAACTCGGTGTTCTGGCTGGCTTCTGGTTATAGCCTCGACTTTGGCCTGATCGGCGGCGTGGTGAAAACCGGTACCTTCAATCAGTTCATTCGCGGCGGCATCGCTTTTGCGACGCCTCCGGGTACGCCGCTGGCGCCGAAAGCGCAGGATGGTAAACACTTCCTGCTGCTGGAGAGTGAACCGAAAGAGTGGCGCGAATGGGGTACCGCCCTGCCGCGCTAAGCATAACAGGCTCCGGTGTCCGTCGCCGGAGCCTTTATGGTAAACTACGCCCCCTTTTTTCGTTGTGGTGCGCTCCCCGTGGCTCAAAACGCTGTCTATCTTCCTGAAGAATTCCTCGCTCAAATGCGTACGGCAATGCCGACGCATCTCTCTTTCGCTGACTTTATCGCCGCCTGCCAGCGCCCCCTGCGCCGAAGCCTTCGCGTAAATACGCTAAAAATCAGCGTGGCTGACTTTTTGCAGCTGGTCGCCCCCTACGGCTGGCAGCTAACGCCGGTACCCTGGTGTGAGGAGGGTTTTTGGATCGATCGCGAGGAAGACGACGCCCTGCCGCTGGGCAGCACCGCTGAACATCTCAGCGGGCTGTTTTACATCCAGGAAGCGAGCTCCATGCTGCCAGTCGCCGCGCTGTTTGCCGACGGAAATATGCCGAACCGGGTGATGGACGTCGCCGCCGCGCCGGGGTCAAAAACCACCCAGATCGCCGCGCGCATGGGCAATAAAGGCGGGATCCTGGCCAACGAATATTCCGCCAGCCGGGTTAAAGTGCTGCACGCCAATATCAGCCGCTGCGGGATCGGCAACGTGGCGCTGACCCATTTTGATGGGCGCGTATTCGGCGCCGCGCTGCCGGAGTGTTTTGACGCGATTCTCCTCGACGCCCCCTGCTCCGGCGAAGGCGTGGTACGGAAAGACCCCGATGCGTTAAAAAACTGGTCGCCGGAAAGCAACGCCAGTATCGCCGAGACCCAGCGCGAGCTTATCGACAGCGCGTTTCATGCGCTTCGCCCCGGCGGCACGCTGGTCTACTCCACCTGTACCCTGAACCGGCAAGAAAACGAAGACGTGGTCAACGGACTACTGGCGCGCTATCCGCAGGCGGCAGAGGTACTGCCGCTCGGTTCGCTGTTCCCGCAGGCCAGCGAGGCGCTAACCGAAGAGGGTTTCCTGCACGTGTTCCCGCAGATTTTCGATTGCGAAGGCTTCTTCGTCGCCCGTCTGCGTAAAACCGCCGCCATCGCACCGCTGCCGGCGCCGGGTTATAAGGTCGGTAAATTCCCCTTTATCCCGCTTAAAAGCCGCGAATCGGCCGCCATTGCGACCGCAGCTGCCGCCGTTGGCCTGCATTGGGACGCTGACCATACGCTCTGGCAGCGGGATAAAGAAATCTGGCTATTCCCTCACGCGCTCGAGTCGCTATTCGGCAAAGTGCGCTTTTCCCGCATCGGTATCCGTCTTGCCGAAACCCACAACAAAGGCTATCGCTGGCAGCACGAAGCGGTCATTGCGCTTGCCGCGCCTGATGCCCCTTTTGAGCTGACCCAGGCCGAAGCGGAAGAGTGGTACCGCGGTCGTGACGTCTATCCTGCAGTACCGCCGCAGCAAGATGATGTTATTGTCACGTTTCAGGGCGCGCCGCTGGGACTGGCGAAAAAAATCGGCTCGCGTTTAAAAAACAGCTATCCCCGTGAACTGGTGCGCGACGGAAAGCTTTTTAGCACTAAAGCGTGATGACGAACGGAAAAACAGCATTTTTTCACTGGCGCTTTGCGCACCTTTGTCTACGCTGAAAAATGGCGGCCTTAACTGGTCGTACCACAAATCAGCAGATCCACGGGGTGAATTTATGAGTAAAACCAGCGTACGTATCGGCGCGTTTGAAATAGACGACGCCGAACTGCACGGCGAACAGCAGGGAGAGCGAACGTTAAGCATACCCTGCAAATCCGATCCGGATTTATGTATGCAGCTAGATGCATGGGACGCGGACACCAGCGTACCCGCCATACTTGATGGTGAACATTCCGTCCTCTACCGTAAGCACTACGATCGTCAGTCCGATGCCTGGATCATGCGTCTCGCCTGATTCAAAGGAACCCGTCGCCTGAGACGGGTTATTTATTCCCCCTGCTTTCCCGACATCTCCTACACTTATAACTATGTTTTTCAGGATATGAGACCGGGATGTTTGCCTTAGTGCTGTTTATTTGTTACCTCGACGGAGGCTGTGAAGATATCGTTGTGGATGTGTACGATAACGAACGGCAGTGCACCGCAGCGATGGACGATCAGCGAATACGTCACGGCGGCTGCTTTCCGGTAGAGGATTTTATCGATAGTTTCTGGCTGCCCGCCCAGGAGTACAGTGACTTTTAGCCCGTCCTCTGTAGCGCCGCCAGGGTTAACTCCCCGCCAAATACCGCCCCGGTATCAATATAGTGCTGATTATCGTAGTCGTAACGCCGTTTAAGCGGCGTATGGCCGAACCAGAAGTGGTCAGCACCGGCAATCGCGCCGTGACGCCCGGAGAGATGATCGGTAAGACGCTGTCGGCTCCACAGCACCTGATGCTCATCCACCGCCTGCTGCCAGCGATAAAGCGTCGCCGGATAATCCGCATGGGCGATAACATGGACTTGCTCAGCGCTGTGGAGCTCAATAATCAGCGGCAGATGACGGCAGCGGGCGATAAGCGGCGCGAGGCGCTCTTTCTGCTGTTCTGAGCGTTGCGTATACCAGCCGCCGCCGTTCATTTCCCAGAGCATCGGTTCGCCATCGGCAAGCGTATCCAGCGCCATCTGTTCATGGTTGCCGCGCACCGCGAAAAACCAGCGATAGCGCAGTAAATCCAGACACTCCGCGCTTTGCGGCCCACGATCGATCAGATCGCCCACGGAAAGAAGCAGGTCCTGGTAAGGATCGAACCTGCGCTCGCGAAGGGCTTCCATCAGCCGCGCAAAGCAGCCGTGCAGGTCGCCAACCAGCCAGATATTACGCCAGGCGGAACCGTTAATACGCTGATACATATTTCGTCCTCCTGACCTAATTATAGGAAAATTCTCCCGCTGCCGCGGGCGTAATATTGCCACCTCAATCGAGTTTAAACGAAAGCCAAATATAGTCCGCCAGGGCATTAAGCTCCTCACGATATATCCCTAGAATAGAGGCTAAATAACAACGAGGTATTCATCGTGACAGATAACAGCCTGCATTCAGCCGGGGTCGTTGAACGACGCCCCAATCTTATTGCCGACCTGGTGATGGGGCGACTCACCCCTGCACCCATCTGGCAAAAACGTAATTACCGGCTGAAGTTTTTACTGCGCACGGCATTATTTTATGCGCCAACGCGCAGCATGCTGGAGAGCCTGTCGGCGCGCGCGGACTTCAATCAGCTACTGACCGCTCAGGTGACTCTGCCGGGCAAGGTTCATCGTCAGTATTTAACCCGCGGGCTCAACGCCAGCCAGCGCGCGCACGCGATTATCAGCCACTACCAGTTTGTCGACTCGCTGGGCGGATCGCGCCTGGCTGATGCCATGACCGCAGCGAATGAGCTGCCGCTGCTTGAGCTGGCAGGCAAGGACGACAGCCGGTTTACGCTTTCCGCCTCTTCGGCGGGCAAAGCTGAACGCGAGGGTGAAACGACCCTATGGCTGCGCGATGGCGATGGGATCGTGCTCGCCAGCGCGACTTTTAGCGTTTCCCGTCAGCAGGATCGCTGGCAGTTAACTATTGGCGGCCTGCAGGGGCCGCGTAGCAATATTTCGCATGAAGTGATTAAACGAGCAACCCGCGCCTGCTACGGTCTGTTCCCGAAACGCCTGCTGATGGAGTTTATCTGGCTAATGGCGGCGCGTTGCGGCATTCAACATATTTACGGAGTCAGCGATAACGGTCACGTCTTCCGCGCGCTGCGCTATCGTCTGAGCAAAGGGCGCCATTTCCACGCCAGCTATGATGAATTCTGGCAATCTATCGAAGGGGTAGCCGACGGTGCATGGCGCTGGCGCTTACCACTGAAGCTGGAAAGAAAGACGCTTGAGAGCATTGCCAGTAAGAAGCGCGCTGAATATCGTCGCCGCTTCCAGCTGCTGGATGATATGGCTGCGCAGATGACAATTCTCATCGATTAACGCTGCAAACGTTTCATCAACGCCGTTTAGCACAGCGGCGTTTGCATCTTCTACGCCGCTTTAGTTACTATCATAACTTCGTTGTACTCCTTGCGGACGGCTAGTGAAGTTATGAGCAAAACAGAAATACTCCTGCTGGCTATCCTGTTGATTATTTTGTCCGCTGCTCTCTGGTTTATTTTTAGTGACGAAATATGGTTCATTGTTAGCTACCTTGAAACAACGCTGTACCCCTCTTTTGTGACGCCAGAATAATGCCCTGGGCGTTATTTCTTTGTCGCCTCTAAGCTGCCTATCCTTTCTTTGCAATACCTCGGACAAGCGCCGTTAAAATAATAGGCAAAAAATTTAAGGCGTTTTCTTATCTATTATTCTATTTGTCATACAAATGTGTATACTGGGTCACTTCCGATGTTGGCCCGTAAAGTTCACCTGCACTATGGGCCTGATTTCGTGCAGGTGTTTTCTCCTCGTTGTCGCTCAACCGCACGGTAAGTGTCTACACACGCCTTTTTGTCCAGATTTTTTGTTTCAAACTTTGCGCCCGATTGTGATTTTAAAAAAATCGCATTCTCTTTTCGCTCCTTCAAAAAACAAAGGAAACACATAAAACCAACAAAATATTAACATAAGGAATTTTATTTCAACAGAATAGCAATAAATCAGACTAAAAAACTATTTCACAACCAAAACACAGTCATAAACGCAAAGTTACCCATATCCCACAGAAGTAGCTATACGTTAACCAACAAAACCGTGGTTGTTAAACGGTGACCCACGACTATCGCTACATTGTTGTTTTTCTTCAGCGGCTTTCCACTAAGAGGTTTTCGATGAACGTGAAAACGATATCGCGCAGTATCCTGGGCGGCTTACTGAGCGCCATAGTTCTTACGCAACCGGCTTCCGCAGCGGGAACATTAAGCGGCCAGATTAGTGTTCAGGTCACACTTGGCAGCGGCTGCAGCGTATCGAACGTCCGAAATGGAGAAAACAACCGCTGGGGCACGATTAATTTCGGCGCCTACGGTGATTTAGCCAACTCCATTGATGCAAGCGTCACCGGAAGCGGCGGAGGTAACGCGCTTACCGTGACCTGTACCGAAGATCTTGACTCAACGCTGACGCTGGACGGCGGCCAGTATGGCGATGCTGCTCTGCGTTACATGAAAAACGCGGCAGGAAACCAGCAGATTGCTTATCGGCTCTATGCCGATGCCGGCCGCAGTCAGGAAATTTTACCCGGCGGAACAATCGCTATCGTAGGCACAGGCAACCCGCAGGCTATCCCCGTTTTTGCCCGTATTCGCCCCGAAGACCAGAGCGTCAACGCGCCGACAGCCGATGTGTATGACGACATCGTAACCGCAACGTTAACCTGGTAATCGCATAAGGAAAATGGGCGTCATGCTTCGACCAGAGTGGCTTATATTATTTCTGCTTTTTACCTCGGGCGCCCACGCCGCTACTGTCCAGAAGACCTTCAAAGTCTCCGCGCAGATAACCGCTGGCTGCGCGCTTGGCGCGGGGGATGGCTCCCAAACGACGGATTTCGGCACCTTGAGTTTTGGCACTCTGTCATCGCTTTATAACAATGTTGATGTCGCCAGTACTTCCGGCGCCGGCTCAATCATCGTGACCTGTACCCCCGGCACCGCTATCTCAATCGCTCTCGACTATGGCGTAAACGGCGGTTCGGCCACCCGGCGCTATATGTCGAACGGCGGCGGCAACACGCTGGCCTATCAGCTTTATCAGGATGCCAACCGCGCTAACGTTTGGGGCAACAGTACTCTGGCCCTGAGCGTTGCATCATTTCCGAGCTCCACGCAAACCTATACGGTTTATGGCCGCCTTTTTGCCACGAATGGCTTCCCGGCGGTGGGCTCCTATACCGACACGGTCACCGTCACGCTGACCTATTAAATCATCACAGGTTAACTATGATTCGCTGTAGATTTGCGCTGTTTACATTCGCTTTATCTCTCCCCTGCTCCGTTATGGCCGCAAGCTCCGTCCTCGTTTGGCCCATCTTCCAGACTATCGAAAGCCACGAAAAGGGGTCAGAGCTGTGGCTGGAAAACCGCGGCGCTACCCCGGTTAATTTACAGCTGCGCGTTTTTTCCTGGGACCAAAAAGGGTCGTCCGATGCCTATGCCGATCAGCGTGACGTCGTCGCCAGCCCACCTTTTACCACCGTCGCGCCCGGCCAGCGTCAGCTGGTACGGTTGATGCGCATCGCCCCCGTCACGGCTGGCAAAGAACAATCCTACCGTATTGTTATCGATGAGATTCCTGCCGCTGAACCGACGGCGCAGAAGGAACAGAATTCCGCCGGACTGAAAATGCGCATGCGCTATGTCCTGCCGTTGTTTACCTACGGACAGGGCATCAACCCGCTGAAGAACAATGGATCCGTGGAAGCGGTAAGAACCACGCTGCGCTGGTCGCTCTCGCGGCAAAATAGCCGCCAGACGCTGTGCATCGACAATACCGGCAATCAGCATGCCCGGCTCAGCGCGGTTTACTGGGCCAATGCCGGTGGCAAGGGCCAGATAGCTCAGGCCAATGGCCTGCTCGGCTACGTGCTGGCGCAGAAAAAGAGCTGTTTCCCGCTGGTGGGAAACGCTTCAGTCCCCTCAGGCATGCACCTGTTCGCGAAATTAACAGATAACGGCCAGGCGGTGGAAATTCCGGCGGATCGTTGATAATGCGCGATCTGAAAAGGGCAGCGACCGGAGGGCTGTTGGCACTAGCGTCGGTAACGGCCTGCGCTGCGACCTATGATTCGTTGCCTGCGCCAGCAGCTTCATACAGCGATAAGCAGGAGTATGAGCTGTATCTCAGCGTATCGGTCAACGGGAATCTCCTGGCGAGCGCCGCTCCTGTAAAGGTTATTGCGGGTCGCTATTGGATCGCCGCCGAGGTTTTGCGCCAGGCGCATATTCCCTTACAGACCCAAGATGCGCTGGTTGACGTGACGACGATCCCCTCGGTTAAAGTGGAATACGATCGGCCGGGGCAAATGCTCAATCTCCGGGTGCCGGACAATTGGCTTCCCGAGCAGCGCATCGGGGAGACGACGGGACAAAACTACCAGGCCGCGATAAGCAGTCCCGGCATGTTATTTAACTATGACGCTTACAGCCTCTTCTCGTCCGGCGGAACGCAAACCACCAGCACCTATACCGAGACGCGCCTCTTCGGGCCGCCAGGCGTTCTTTCTAACAATGCCGTCATCCGGCAAAACTGGTCTTCGACGGGCTACGAGCAGCAGGGCTTTATGCGTTACGACACCCTGTGGAAATACAGCGACAGCGAACAGATGATTAGCTACCAGGCCGGGGATGTGGTCAGTAACGCCCTGACCTGGAGCAGTTCAGTACGAATGGGAGGACTCCGGCTGAGCCGTAACTTCAGCGTTCGCCCGGATCTGGTGACGTATCCGCTGCTCAATTTATCCGGCAGCGCGGCGGTTCCTTCAAGCGTCGATCTGTTTATTAACGGCTATAAAACCAGCTCCGCGCAAATCAATGGTGGCCCCTATACGCTGACCAACGTTCCCTGGATCAGCGGCGCCGGCGAAGCTACCGTGGTGACCACCGATGCCCTCGGTCGTCAGGTGTCCACCAGCATTCCTTTTTATGTCTCCAACACCCTGCTACGCGAAGGCCTGAGTGATTTTGATTTCACCCTTGGGGCCCTGCGCAACAACTACGGTATCAAGAGTGCCGATTATGGCGCCGGCGCGCTGAGCGCAATTTATCGCTATGGAGTCAACAACTGGCTCACGCTGTCGACGCATACGGAAGACCGCAAAGGATTAACCAATGCCGGAATAGGCAGCGATATCGGCGTGGGGAACCTGGGCACCCTCAGCCTATCGACCAGCGCCAGCCGGGGCGACGGCAGCGGCAATCAACTCACCGCCGGATACTCTTATTACGCCAGCAGCTGGGGAGTGAACTATCAGCATATTCGCCGCAGCGCCGACTACAACAACCTCAGCACCTACGGTTCTGTCGCCGCATTAAGCCGTCAGTCAGATCAGGCGACGCTGAGCCTGAGCCCATGGGACAGAGCGCTCGGATCTTTCAGCATTGGCTATTTTGATATCAAAGCCGAGGATAATTCACATACCCGGCTCATGAACCTCTCCTGGAGCCGCAGCCTGTGGCAAAGCAGCAGCCTCAACCTGAGCGTAAACCGCGATCTGCAGGACAATAGCTACGCCAGCATGTTGCAAATCATTATCCCTTTCGATTCGCAAAGCTCCGTGCAGCTAAGCGGTCAACGATCCAGCTCAGGCCAATGGGGGGAAAATATCAACGTTAGTCGCTCTGCCCCGGCGGAAGGCGGGCTGGGCTGGAACCTCGCCCATTCGATCGGCGACAATAACTATAGTCAGGCGGATCTGACCTGGATTAATCGCGTGTCCACGCTGAGCGGTGGCTATTACGGGTCGCGTGACGATCATCACAGCTGGTTTGAGGCCGCAGGCTCGGTCGTGCTGATGGATAACAGTCTGTTTTTCGCCCGGCAAATTAACGACGCCTTTATCGTCGTTTCTACCGGCAACTATCCAAACATTGCGGTGAATTATGAAAACCGCAAAGTCGGCGTGACCGATAAAAATGGTCATCTGCTGATCCCCTGGGCTTCGGCGTGGTATCCGGGAAAGGTCACCCTCGATACGCTGCCGTTGCCCACGGATACCGAAGCCGTCACGGTGGAAAAACGCATCGCCGTACGCGAAGGCAGCGGCGCGCTGGTTGATTTCCCGGTTAACCGCGTGCGCTCGGCAACGCTCATCTTCGTCGATGCTCAGGGACAACCGCTACCGGTCGGTACGCCGGTGGAGGAAGTTAATAGTCAACAGCGCGCCCTGGTGGGCTACGACGGCGTGGTCTGGTTCTCGCACCTCGGGCGCATTAACGAAGTCAAAATAAATGCCGGAGAGCTTCGATGCAGCATCCCGTTCGAGCTTCCGGAGACCACGCCGGTTCCGCAGCGGATAGGCCCGGTCAGCTGTCCCTCTTCATAGCGGAGATAAGATTGAAAAATATTATCCGGGTATTCGTGATGCTTTTAGCGCTTGGGCAAGCCAGCAACGCGCTGGCCGCCTGCAGCATCAAAACCAGTGCGCCAGCGATCGGCCCTGTCGATTCCTTTACGCTCTACAGCGCGCCTCAGGGCGTGATGGCGGGCGCGGGGTTTTACTGCACCCCGGAACTGGTGGCGCTGAACTCGACCAACACGCTAAGCGCTACCCTGGCGTCGGCTAACCAGAGCAACAGAGTGCCCCGGCTGCTTAACGGCGCCGGCGATGCCATCCCTTACAGCATCTGTTCTGACGCATCCTGCTCGCCGGCCTATCAGGATGGCGGCGTAATAAGCTGGTCCAGGACAACGCTGCTTGAGCTGCTGGGGCTATTTAACTCGAGCGATGGCACCATGCCGCTCTACTTCAGAACCACCCCGGGAGCCAACGTGCCCGCCGGAACCTATAGCGATGTCTTAACCATTACCTGGGTGTATCGTTTTTGCTACGTCGGGCTCGATCTACTGGGCATTAAGATATGTATTCCGAATAACGGCACCCTGGTCTCTACGGTCAACGTATCGGTGAGGGTGACCAATTTTTGCTATATCGACAGCGCGCCGGACGTCGAGTTTGCCCCTGCCGCCCTCCCGTCCGGTTTTAGTTCCTACAGCGGCCAGCTTGCCATTCGCTGCACAAAAAACGCGGCCTACACCGTCAATCTCGCCAGTACTAACGCCAGCGTCGGCGACTGGCGGCAGATGAGCCAGCCCATCGCTAACCAACCGACTGCCTTTTTGCAGTATCAATTTTACCAGCCCAACGGCAGCGCCTGGACGGAAAATAACAATCTCAGCGTGACCGGCTCCGGCGCCGCGCAATCTGCAAGCTACACCCTGAAGATTAACCCGAACCAGAGCAACCAGCCTGCGGGAACCTACAGCGATACCGTCCTGGTGACGGTGAGCTATTAAAAGGTTAGCAGGCGATTTTTTTGTAAAAGAAATGTTTAGGAAATTATTGTTGTGGTATAAGAAAAAAGCCCCGAAAAAAGCTGCTGGGGTTTTTAGAAGGGAATCTGCGATTGCTGAAAAAAGATAAAAAAAGACCGAACACGATTCCTGTATTCGGTCCAGGGAAATGGCTCTTGGGAGAGAGCCGTGCGCTAAAAGTTGGCATTAATGCAGGCTAAGTCGCCTTGCCTTATAAGAATAGTTTACCGTGTCAGGTTTTCCAGTCCGTGACAAAAGGGAACCAATAATTCCTCTCAGGATTGCGTATGCCTACAAAAAACCGCCGCTCCCGGAATGGGGAGATGGCGGTTATTTTTATGTAAAAACAGTAGGATGAAAATATCGATCAGCAGAGTTTCTGCGCGCGCTCAATAAATGGCGCCAGGCTCATTTTTTGTCCCGGCTGCTGCGGATCGTCAATCTGGATCACAGAAATCGGCTGCGCGTTGGTCTTACCGTCTTTCATCTGCTGCTCGGCGATGTCGTTTAACGGGTACTGCACCAGCGTGCTCGGATTGATGGCAAACAGCGCGTTGCCCGGACGGCAGGTCAGCATCACCTCTTCCCGATTAAACGCCCAGCTCTCCTTACCCACTTCAAAGCGGCTCACGGTAATCACCTGCGGCGCCGCCAGCGCAGCGCCAGAACTTGCCAATAACAACATTGTCAGAACGATTTTTTTCATGATTTAACCAGTTTATTCAGAAAGGTTCCCAGGTGGCAAACAGGCTGACGGCAAATAGCGCCAGCGCCCCCAGCGCAATTTCTATCTGCGTGGTCCGCACGATAAGCTGCTCCGCTCGCGTTCCGCCTGCCGACATGCGTGGCACCAGAACATACCGGTTCACCAGCGCAATTACCACCATTGCCGCCACCAGCGCACATTTGAGCAACAGCATACGCCCCCAGGGCGAGGCGCTGATGAGCCCGCCCTGGATCAACAGCGCATTCACTGCGCCGCTGGCGATAGCGCCAGCAACCGCCAGATGCCCGTAGCGTGAAAAACGCATCATGGTGGCAATCGCCGCCTGCCGCCAGCGACCGTGCGCCAGGCGAAGACAGTAGATAAACGGCAGCAGACCGCCAACCCAGCTGGCAACACAAAACAGATGAATAGCATGGTTGGTCCGCTGCACTATCCCCAGCCAGCCGTCGTTCATCGCGGCATGACCGACGCCGGCCAACAGCAGCAGCTGTGCGCAAAACAGGACCAGCAGCAAACGTCCCGATCGTCGGGGCTTCAGCCAGACCACCGCCAGCGCCACAAGGGCGAGTAAAATCTGCCATATCCACACGCTACCGAACTGCGTTCCGGCAACCGCCTGCCAGATAGCCGGCTGCCAGACGTCCGGCCAGCCGCTGCCCATCAGCCCACCCTGCGCCATCAGCATCAGCAGCGCCGACAGCGCGCTCGCCAGCAATAAATGGCGCATTAGCGGGTAGAAACGCTGCATCATTAAGCGGCGCAAGGTTACCGGCGCCCACCATGTCCCATAGAGGACACAGCCGAAAGCGACGATCAGCGAGATAAAATGGATAAAGCGTAAGCTGACATAGACTCCACTCAGCATCGGCTTACTTCACGGTAAAGGTGTATTGTCCTTTCGTCTTATGGCCATCAACGGAGACCACGTGCCAGTCAACGGTATATTCGCCCGGCGTCAGCGCCTGCTCAACCGGTACCGTCAGCTCGGCCTTATTACTGTCGCTGCGGACAGGTTTACCAAGGGTGATGGTATTCTGCTGCGGCCCGGTGAGGGTCACGCCGCTAAACTGCGTTTCGATGCCTTCAGAGAAGTTGAGGGTCAGCGCCTGGGGTGAAGCCGCCACCACCGCGCCGGCGGCCGGAAGCTGCTGTTGCAAATGGGCGTGGGCGAATGCGCCTGCTGCGCTGAGGCAACCGGCGAGAAACAGAGACAGACGCAGCGCGCGTCCGGCGATGATTGGCATAGTTGTCATTCCTTTTTGTTATGTATGTAGCACAGAGAATAACCCTGTATAATGGCGCAGTCGAGCTAAGCGTCTGAGACTTGCCTTTTTGCCGCGTGCTTAGTACTTTTTGCGGCGTTATCAGAGGAGAAACCGATGGAAAAGAACCTGGCTAAACTATCCCAGGAGGAGATGGACAAAGTGAATGTCGATCTCGCCGCGGCGGGCGTTGCGTTTAAAGAACGCTACAATATGCCGGTGGTTGCCGATTTAGTCGAAAGAGAACAGCCCGAACATCTGCGCGGCTGGTTTCGCGAACGTCTGATTGCCCATCGACTGGCCTCCGTTTCGCTCTCTCGCCTGCCCTATGAACCGAAACAGAAATAATTCCCGTCCCCTGCGGACATCCGAGTTGGCAAGACCCGCGTGTTGCATTACGCTGGTTTCTTTGGCCTGGAGCGAGCCATGCTGCGCGTAATCGATACAGAAACCTGCGGATTGCAGGGAGGCATTGTTGAAATCGCCTCGGTTGATATTGTCGACGGACAAATTACCAATCCCATGAGCCATCTGGTTCGCCCCGACCGCCCCATCAGTCCGCAGGCGATGGCGATTCACCGTATCACCGAAGAGATGGTCGCCGATAAGCCGTGGATCGAGGAGATTGTGCCGCTGTATATGGGCAGTCCGTGGTATGTCGCCCATAACGCCAGCTTTGACCGTCGGGTGTTGCCAGAGATGCAGGGCGAATGGATCTGCACGATGAAGCTGGCGCGCCGCCTGTGGCCAGGCATCAAGTACAGCAATATGGGGCTATATAAGTCGCGCAAGCTCAGCGTCACGACGCCACCGGGACTGCATCATCACCGGGCGCTTTATGATTGCTATATCACCGCCGCCCTGCTGCTCGATATTATCAACACCTCCGGCTGGACGCCTGAGGAAATGGCGACCATTACCGGCCGGCCGGCGCTACTATCCACCTTTACCTTCGGCAAATATCGCGGCAAGCCGGTTTCCGAGGTTGCGGAAAACGATCCCGGCTATTTACGCTGGCTGTTTAATAACCTGGAGCGCATGAGCCCCGAGCTGCGCCTGACGCTGAAGCACTATCTCGGGGAGTAACCGGCGCTATACCTCCGCCTGGCCCGGCAGCGTCCCCTGCGCCAGGCCAATCAGAAACGCAAACTCCAGCGCCACGCCTTCATAGCTTTTGAAGCGTCCGGATTTACCGCCGTGGCCGGAATCCATATCGGTACAGAGCAGCAGCAGGTTATCGTCCGTTTTTAGCTCGCGCAGTTTTGCCACCCATTTTGCCGGCTCCCAGTATTGAACCTGCGAATCATGCAGGCCCGTGGTAACCAGCAGATGCGGATACGCCTGAGCCTGCACGCCGTCGTACGGGCTGTAGCTTTTCATATAGCGGTAATACTCTTCATCCTGCGGATTCCCCCACTCCTCAAACTCACCGGTGGTTAGCGGAATCGACTCATCGAGCATGGTGGTGAGGACATCGACAAAGGGAACCTGGGCTACCACGCCGTGGAAAAGCTCCGGCCGCTGGTTCACCGCCACGCCCATCAGCATGCCGCCGGCGCTGCCGCCCATGCCGTAGCAAAAGCGCGGATCGCCATAGCCCTGAGCCAGCAGCGCATCGCAGACGTCGAGATAATCGTTGAAGGTGTTCTTCTTGCACAAAAACTTTCCGTCTTCATACCACTGCTGGCCCAGTTCGCCGCCGCCGCGAATATGGGCGATAGCGAACACAAAACCGCGGTCGAGCAAGCTCAGGCGGCTGGCGCTGAAATCCGCATCCATGCTTGCGCCATAGGAGCCGTAGCCGTACACCAGCAGTGGACTGGCGCCTTTACGGAAATGTTCATGACGGTAGACCAGCGAGACCGGGACTTCGACGCCGTCGCGGGCTTTAATCCACAAATGCTCGCTGCGATAATGGCTGGCATCAAACCCTTTGACTTCCTGCTGTTTTAGTACCCGCCGCTCGCCGGTATTCATATCCAGTTCAAATAGCGTATCCGGCGTCGTCATGGAGGAGTAGCCGTAGCGCAGACGAGCGGTTTCCGGCTCTGGATTATAGGCAAGCCAGGTCACATAGGCCGGATCGTCAAAGGCAATGCCCTGGGACTCTCTTGTTTTACGATTGATCTGCCGCAGGCTGGTCAGCCCCCGCTGGCGCTCTTCCACAACCAGCCAGTCGGTAAACAGAGTAAATCCTTCCAGCATCACTTCCTGACGCGGCGCGATCAGGGTCTCCCACTGCTGCTCATCGCGCAGGGTAGTGCGATAAAGGCCGAAGTTTTTCCCTTCACGGTTGGATCGCAGATAAAAAGCGTGCTGATAGTGATCGAGGCTATATTCATGGTCTTTGCGCCGCGGTAGAAAACAGACCGGCTCGGCGTCGGTCATTTCCGCGTTAAGCAGCAGCACTTCGCTGGTGGTCGCGCTGGCCAGATAAATCACCACAAACTGCTGGGAAGTCGTCTTGTGTACGCTGACGTAAAATGTATCGTCCTGCTCTTCATACACCAGAACATCCGCACTGGCCGGTGTGCCCAGGCGATGGCGCCAGACCTGATACGGCAGCAGCGTGGTAGGATGCTTACGCACGTACCACAGGGTCTGCGAATCATTACTCCAGGCAAAATCAGGCGAGACGTTCTCAAGAACTTCCGCAAATTCATCGCCGTCGTTTAAAGGGTAGAAGCGCAGGCTATATTGCCGGCGGGAGAGATAGTCTTCCGCCACCGCCATCATGTTGTTGTCAGGAGAAACCCCTAACCCCCCGAGGGTGTAGAATTCGCTGCCGGCCGCGCGCTGGTTACCGTCAAGCAGGACCTCCCATTCATCCCACTCTTCTTTTACGACCGGCTGGCGTTGATAAATCGCATACTCGCAGCCAGGCTCATAGACCTGACGGTAACGATAGCCATTTTTGCTATAGGGGGCCGACACTTCGCGCTGCGGAATACGGTCGATAATCTCCTTGAGTACCCTGTCCTGCAGGCTACTTTGCGAAGACATCACTTTTTTACCGTACTCATTTTCCTGGCGCAGATAATCAAGCACTTCCGGCTGTGCGCGATCGTCATCGCGCAGCCAGTAGTAATTATCGATTCGCGTGTCGCCATGTAATGTCATGGCATGGGGGATCCGTTTCGCTTTTGGTGGCATCTGCTTATTCTTCTGCGGCTTGTATTGAGTACTAAAATTTTCAGGCTGCTTCACAGCAGCCTGAAGGGTGACGTGACTACACAATATATAAGGGTGGCAAAAGTCGCCAGCGATGCAAGCGAAACGTGCGGATTTAGAGCGTTACGGCCTGTTTTTGCGCCTGGATATCCCGTTCGATATCTTCACGCACTTCCTGCGGGAGCTTCAGCGCTTCGCCGAGGGCGTTCAGGTAGCTGCGTTCCATAAAGTGGTCAATATCAATGACCGCGCAGCTGATATAGTAAACTTCCAGCGCCTCTTGCTCGCTGCTGATACCCTGCGCCAGGCTCTGCGGGTCGAGGGGCTGCGCCAGCGCCTGGTCAATTAACACCCGCCCCTGCACGTCAACGTTCGCCGCGCGCAGCTGCGCTTCAATATTTGCCCGCTCGCGTTCGTCAATATGCCCATCGCTTTTAGCAGCGAAGACCAGCGCCATAATCAGCCTTTCGCTGCGGGCATCAAGTTCGGCTGGCGCGGAGGACGCCGCAGGTGCGGGCGTGGGCGCCGCCGATGTCTGCTGCCCGCTGGTACGCAATTTCTGCTGATATTTATTCCACAATACGCTGCCTGCAACCGCGCCGCCGCCGACCAGCAGCGCACCGGTGCCGTATTTGGCTAACAGCTTGCGCGATGATTTGCTGGCAACCAGCAGCCCGGCCAGGCCGCCAAGCGCGCCGGGCAGCAGGAAGTCTTTGCCGCGTGACCGATCGTCAGATGAAGAAGATTGCCCTTGCTGACCCAGCAAAGACTGTAGTTGATTAAGCCAGTTAGCCATACATTTCCTCGTTGCGCGATAAGCGATACCACCAGCCTAAACGACGCGGCGTCAGGAAACGTTATCGGCAGCTAAAGATGAGCAAATGTCGCGCCGGGCGCGCGGCGCGGGAGCCAACCGCCAGAACGAGTGGCGGCGGCAGCATGGCTCAGGCGGCTTTCGCTTTGCGCGGCCTGGCCGGTGCCGAGGCTGCCGATTCGACGACCTCTTCGGGTTTGTCACCCTCTTCTGCTTCTTCTGCGCGCGCGGCTGGCGCATCGGCGCTGCCCTCAGCTTCCGGCAGCTTACCGGAACGCAGAATATGGTTGAGGGTGTCTTTGCGCTCGGCAAGCCACATCGCCATGCTATCGCGCTGCTCTTCATCGAGCGTAAGCGGGCACTCAACCAGCCAGTCGTTCAGTACTTCCGCCAGATCGAGCATTTTGTCGTAAGCATCGGCCTCTTTTTTGCTGGCAAAAGACATTTTTTCCTCACCTTCACGAATCACTACATATTTAATTTCAACCGCCATGATGCAGCCTCTCAGTACTGTGTTTTTATACAGTATATCAAATTTCTTCCGCGAACTCAAATGATGCACATAAAGACATGCGCAAACGTTTTCGTTTATAATGCGGCGCATGTTTTTTTACTGCGGAAGAGAGTTATGACTGTATTAGGTACGGCGCTGCGCCCTGCGGCAACAAAGGTTATGCTGTTAGGTTCCGGCGAGCTGGGTAAAGAAGTGGCCATCGAATGCCAGCGTCTGGGAATTGAGACCATCGCCGTCGATCGTTACCCTGATGCGCCGGCCATGCAGGTCGCGCACCGCTCACACGTCATTAATATGCTGCACGGCGAAGCCTTACAAGCGCTGATTGAACTGGAAAAGCCTGACTTTATCGTGCCGGAAATCGAGGCCATCGCCACCGATACCCTGGTGGCGCTGGAACAGGCCGGGCAAAAAGTCGTCCCTACCGCGCGCGCGGCGAAGCTCACCATGAACCGTGAAGGGATCCGCCGCCTGGCCGCTGAGGAACTGAAGCTGCCGACCTCCGCCTACCGTTTTGCCGACAGCGAATCCACCTTCCGCGAGGCCGTCGCCGAGACAGGACTGCCGTGCATCGTCAAGCCGGTAATGAGCTCATCGGGAAAGGGCCAGAGCTTTATTCGTACCCACGAACAGCTGGCTGAGGCCTGGCAGTATGCGCAGCAGGGCGGCCGTGCCGGGGCCGGTCGCGTTATCGTTGAAGGCGTGGTGAATTTTGATTTTGAAATTACCCTTCTCACCGTCAGCGCCGTGGACGGCGTGCACTTCTGCGCGCCGGTCGGCCACCGCCAGGAAGATGGCGACTATCGTGAATCCTGGCAGCCGCAGCAGATGAGCGCGCTGGCGCAGGAACGCGCGCAGGACATCGCCCGTCAGGTGGTGCTGGCGCTGGGCGGTTACGGCCTGTTCGGCGTTGAGCTATTCGTCTGCGGCGATGAGGTGATTTTTAGCGAAGTCTCGCCGCGCCCGCACGATACCGGTATGGTCACACTGATTTCGCAGGATTTATCCGAGTTCGCCCTGCACGTCCGCGCCTTCCTCGGCCTGCCGATTGGCGCGATTCGCCAGTACGGCCCGGCGGCCTCTGCGGTCATTCTGCCGCAGATGAGCAGCCAGAACGTCACCTTCAGCAACCTCCAGGCAGCGGTCGGCGCGGGTCTGCAGCTGCGTCTGTTCGGTAAGCCGGAAATTGACGGTTCACGTCGCCTGGGCGTAACGCTGGCGATAGCCGATAACGTCGAAGAAGCGGTTGCGCGGGCTAAAGCGGCGGCTTCAGCGGTCGTCGTCGAAGGATAAAAAAAGCCCGGTCGCATGGACTGCAGACCGGGCCTCGGGTAAGCGCGCGAAGATTACTTCGCGCCTTCTACCGCTTCACGAGCCAGTTTGGTGATACGGTCGTAATCACCGGCTTCCAGCGCATCCGCCGGAACCAGCCAGGAACCGCCGATGCACAGTACGCTGTTCAGCGCCAGATAATCGCGATAGTTTGCCGGAGAGATGCCGCCAGTCGGGCAGAAACGAATGTGCGCGAACGGGCCACCAATCGCCTGCAGCGCTTTCACGCCGCCGTTCGCTTCAGCCGGGAAGAATTTGAACTCTTTCAGGCCATACTGCATACCCAGCATCAGCTCGGATACGGTGCTGATCCCCGGGATCAGCGGAATGGTGCCTTCGCCGGTCGCCGCTTTCAGCAGAGATTCGGTCAGGCCCGGGCTGATAGCAAACTGCGCGCCCGCTTCGGTCACTTCTTTCAACTGCTCAACGTTGGTGACGGTCCCGGCACCGACGATCGCTTCCGGGACTTCTTTGGCGATTGCGCGGATAGCGTCCATCGCACACTCGGTACGCAGGGTGACTTCCAGTACGCGTACGCCGCCTGCAACCAGCGCTTTCGCCATTGGCACAGCGTGTTCCAGCTTTTTCACCACGATTACCGGTACAACCGGGCCGGAGGTGAGGATTGCTTCTGCAGTTGTTTTCCAGTTTTTCATCAGATTTTCTCTCGCCAGATCTATAAATCGAATCGTCTTAAAAATTGATGCAGGTTGCGCCCTGTTCAGCTCCGGAGAGTTTCTCACGCAGCGCACCGAACATTTCCCGGCCGGTTCCCACACGCGAACCGCTCAGGTCAGGAATATGGGGCTGACGCGCGGCCAGCTCAGCGTCATCGACCATCAGCGTTAGCTCGCCCGTCTGACCATTGACGCGGATGATATCGCCATCGCGTACCTTCGCCAGCAGGCCACCATCGTACGCCTCAGGCGTCACGTGGATTGCCGATGGTACTTTGCCTGACGCGCCGGAGAGTCGACCATCGGTCACCAGCGCGATTTTGAAACGGCGGTCCAATAATACACCAAGTGGCGGCATAAGTTTATGTAATTCTGGCATGCCGTTCGCTTTTGGCCCCTGATGGCGGACGACAACCACGCAATCTTTGTCGAGCAGGCCCGCTTCAAAGGCAGGCAGCACATCATGCTGGCTCTCGAAGACGACCGCCGGGGCTTCTATAATCTGGTTTTCAACCGGCACGGCGGAAGTTTTCATCACCGCGCGGCCGAGATTGCCGCTCAGGACTTTGGTGCCGCCGTGGCGAGAGAACGGTTTGTCAAAGGTGGCGATAACCTGTTCGTCCAGCGGAGCGGTCGCCCCTTCGCGCCAGTCAAGTTCGCCGTTATTAAGCCAGGGCTCCAGGGTGTAGCGAGAGAGGCCGAAGCCGGCCACGGTGTGAACATCTTCATGCAGCAGTCCGCCTTTCAGCAGTTCGCGAACCAGCACCGGTACCCCGCCAGCCGCCTGGAAGTGGTTAATATCCGCCGGGCCGTTCGGGTAGAGACGCGCCAGCAGCGGCACCACGTCAGAGAGATCGGAGAAATCATCCCAATTGATGATGATCCCCGCCGCCCGCGCCATGGCCACCAGGTGCATGGTGTGGTTGGTGGAGCCGCCGGTTGCCAGCAGCGCGACAATCCCGTTAACCACCACTTTTTCATCAAACATTTTGCCCAGCGGCATCCACTCATTACCGTTGCCGGTCAGACGAGTCACCTGGCGGGCGGCGGCGGCGGTCAGCGCTTCGCGCAGCGGCGCATCCGGATGCACAAATGACGATCCGGGCAGCTGCATCCCCATAAACTCAACCACCATCTGGTTGGTATTGGCGGTGCCGTAGAAGGTGCAGGTGCCAGGCGCATGGTAAGACGCAGCTTCGGACTCCAGCAGCGCCATACGATCCACTTTGCCTTCCGCATACAGCTGGCGAATGCGCACTTTTTCTTTATTTGCCAGGCCACTGGCCATCGGACCGGAAGGAATAAAGATAGACGGCAGATGGCCGAAGGAGAGCGCAGCCATCGCCAGGCCGGGAACAATTTTATCGCAGACCCCGAGATAGAGCGCGCCGTCAAACATGTTGTGCGACAGACCAATCGCCGCGGACATGGCAATCACTTCGCGGCTGAGCAGCGACAGCTCCATTCCGTCCTGTCCCTGCGTAACGCCATCACACATCGCCGGAACGCCCCCTGCGACCTGGCCTACCGCGTTCGCGGAGTGCAGCGCTTTGCGAATAATCTCCGGATAGCGCTCATAGGGCTGG
This sequence comes from Klebsiella sp. HMSC09D12, assembly GCF_001808475.1. Classification (NCBI taxonomy): domain Bacteria; kingdom Pseudomonadati; phylum Pseudomonadota; class Gammaproteobacteria; order Enterobacterales; family Enterobacteriaceae; genus Klebsiella; species Klebsiella sp. HMSC09D12. The sequence continues at coordinate 128,813 of NZ_KV793511.1, forward strand.
TGGGCGGAAAGCATATCGTTGTAGGAGGTGATGATAGCGATGTTATTGCGCAGCATGCTTTTCAACGAGGCTTTGTCATCCGCCTGGCAGGCGGCGAAACCGTGGGCCAGGTTACCGCATGCCAGCTGGGCGCGATGAACGGTGTCAGTTTTGGCCTGGTTAATCCGCGCGAGGTAGGCTTCGCGGGTAGCGCGCGAACGTTCGATGATGCGATTTGTTACCCGTAACATTTCAGAATTCATAAAGGCTCCTCAAATTTCATCTGTCCGGCCGCAGCGCTTTAGCGGTACTTTTTGGGACTCAAGGCACAAGTACTGGGGCTCAGGGGCAAAATATCTGCAGCCAGTGTAATAAAAAAAGCCCCGGGGGTGAATCCTCCGGGGCTTAAAAGATTAAAAATTACGCGACTTGCTGCGTCAGATCATGTTACCGGTAAAATAACCCTGACGGAGGAGCTGGCGATTACTCAAATTCATTCCACGAACGACCATCGCGGGTGATCATCGCCACGGAGGCAACCGGCCCCCAGGTGCCCGCCTGATAAGGTTTCGGCGAATCGCGATCGGCAGCCCAGGCTTCGGTGATAGAATCGACCCACTTCCACGCCTCTTCCACTTCGTCGCGACGGACGAACAGCGCCTGGATACCGCGCATGGTCTCCAGCAGCAGACGCTCATAGGCATCCGCCAGATGGGTTTGATTAAAGGTTTCTGAGTAGCTCAGATCCAGCTTGGTGATTTGCAGATTGTGCTTATGGTCAAGGCCAGGAACTTTATTAAGTACCTGAATATCCACCCCTTCATCCGGCTGCAGACGAATGGTCAGCTTATTCTGCGGCAGCTCTTGCCAGGTCTCTTTGAACAGGTTGAGTTCCGGCGTTTTAAAGTACACCACAACTTCAGAACACTTGGTCGGCAGACGTTTACCGGTGCGCAGGTAGAACGGTACGCCCGCCCAGCGCCAGTTGTCGATATCGACGCGGATGGCCACGAAAGTTTCCGTATGGCTGGATTTATTCGCCCCCTCTTCTTCGAGGTAGCCAGGCACTTTTTTGCCCTGCGCGAAGCCTGCGGTGTACTGACCACGCACCGTTTTTTCACGCACGTTGGTGCGGTCGATGCGGCGCAGAGATTTCAGCACCTTCACTTTTTCATCGCGAATGCTGTCGGCGCTCAGATCCGACGGCGGGGACATGGCGATCATGCACAGGATCTGCAGCAGGTGGTTCTGGATCATGTCGCGCATCTGCCCGGCCTGATCGAAGTAGCCCCAGCGACCTTCAATGCCTACCTCTTCCGCTACGGTGATCTCAACGTGATCGATGGTGCGGCTATCCCAGTTATTGACGAACAGCGAGTTAGCAAAGCGCAGCGCCAGCAGGTTCAGCACCGTCTCTTTACCCAGATAATGGTCGATGCGATAGACCTGGCACTCCTCGAAGAACTCGCCCACCCGATCGTTAATCTCGCGGGACGTTTCAAGCGAGGTACCCAGCGGTTTTTCCATCACCACGCGGGCCGGCTTGGCGTTCAGCTTCGCTTCGCCCAGGCCTTTACAAATCGCGCCGAAGGTACTTGGCGGCATGGCGAAATAGTTGATCGTCACCCGCTCTTTCTGATCGAGCATTTTGCCCAGACGAGTAAACGCTTTGGTATCGTTGACATCCAGGTTACAAAAATCCAGACGCCCGCTCAGGGTCTCCCACAAACCTTCATCAATTTTCTCCTTCATGAAGGTTTCCATCGCTTCACGCACTACCTTGGTGTAAGCGTCTTTATCCCAGTCGGCACGCCCGACGCCGATGATGCGGGTATCAGGGTGGATCTGGCCAGCTTTTTCAAGCTGATACAGGGAAGGCAGCAATTTACGTCGCGCCAGGTCACCCTTCGCGCCGAAAATGACCAGATCGCATGCCTGGGCCGTTTGCGTTACCGCCATGTCATTCTCCTTAGTTGATAGCCCGGTGCTTATGCCAGGCTATAGTTGTATTTGTAATTTTCTTTCACTGCATCGTACTGTGTTTACGAATTTCCCGAAACCCTCCGCTCCCGTTCCCGCGGCTAAATCGCACAGGGAGGAAAATATGGGCTGAGTTTTTGGGCATGCGGCTAGTATTGTTCGTTGTTTCGACCGATTATCAGTTAGTAAAATACGACTCTGATCATGTAATGAAAAAAAACAACATATTTTAAAGTCATTCCTCACCGTTTCCGACTACGGAGGGGTATATTCTTGCTAAAACGCCTGATGATTTCACCCATTAATGAAATCGTTTCCATTGATGAGCGCCTGATTACCCATGAATATGCTGGAAAAAATCCAGTCCCGACTGGAACACCTTAGCAAATCTGAACGCAAAGTGGCGGAAGTCATTCTTGCAACCCCCGCGCAGGCCATTCATTCAAGTATTGCTGCCCTGGCGCTGGAAGCCGGCGTCAGCGAGCCTACGGTCAACCGTTTCTGCCGCAGTCTGGAAACCCGCGGTTTCCCGGATTTCAAACTGCATCTGGCGCAAAGCCTGGCGCACGGTACCCTCTATGTTAACCGCAACGTCGATGAAGACGACAGCGTTGAGTCCTATACGGGTAAGATATTTGAATCGGCTATGGCCAGTTTAGATCAGGTCCATCATTCTCTCGATATGTCAGCGATCAACCGGGCAGTGGACCTTCTCACTCAGGCCAAGAAAATCGCCTTCTTCGGCCTGGGCTCATCGGCAGCCGTCGCCCACGATGCGATGAACAAATTTTTCCGCTTTAATGTGCCGGTGATTTATTCCGACGACATCGTCCTGCAACGCATGAGCTGTATGAACTGTAATGACGATGACGTGGTGGTGATTATTTCGCATACCGGCAGGACCAAAAGCCTGGTAGAGCTGGCGCAGCTGGCGCGCGAAAATGATGCGATGGTGATCGCCATTACTTCGCCGGGCACCCCGCTTTCCCGCGAGTCGACGCTGGCCATTACGCTGGATGTCCCGGAAGATACCGATATCTATATGCCAATGGTTTCCCGCTTAGCGCAGCTGACGGTGATTGACGTACTGGCAACCGGCTTTACCCTTCGTCGGGGAGCGAAATTCAGAGATAACTTGAAGAGGGTCAAGGAAGCGCTGAAGGAATCGCGCTTTGATAAAGAGCTCAGCTTACACAGTAATGACCAATAAAAGTAGAAACAAAGCAGTATCCTATTACAACGTCGGTAATGTTCCGGTATAGCGACTTTGCTCGCTGGCGTTACCGAATCCATGTTCACGCAACACCAAAGTTGTTTCAGTCAACGGAGTATTACATGTCCAGAAGGCTTCGCAGAACCAAAATCGTTACCACCTTAGGCCCGGCTACCGATCGCGATAACAACCTTGAAAAGGTTATCGCCGCAGGCGCTAACGTGGTACGTATGAACTTCTCTCACGGCACCGCGGAAGATCACCAGCTCCGTGCGGATAAAGTCCGTGAGATTGCGGCAAAACTGGGCCGTCATGTCGCTATTCTCGGTGACCTTCAGGGGCCGAAAATTCGCGTCTCTACCTTCAAAGAAGGCAAAATTTTCCTCAATATCGGTGATAAATTCCTGCTCGACGCGAACCTGGGTAAAGGCGAAGGCGATAAAGAAAAAGTCGGCATCGATTATAAAGGCCTGCCGGCTGACGTGGTTCCTGGCGATATCCTGCTGCTGGACGACGGGCGCGTGCAGCTGAAAGTCCTGGAAGTTCAGGGCATGAAAGTGTTCACCGAAGTCACCGTCGGCGGACCATTGTCTAACAACAAAGGTATCAACAAGCTGGGCGGTGGCCTCTCTGCCGAAGCGCTGACTGAAAAAGACAAAGCAGACATCATCACCGCCGCCAAAATCGGCGTCGACTATCTGGCCGTCTCCTTCCCGCGCTGCGGCGAAGACCTGAACTACGCGCGTCGTCTGGCGCGCGATGCGGGCTGCGATGCAAAAATCGTGGCCAAAGTAGAGCGTGCGGAAGCGGTATGCGATCAGGACGCGATGGATGACGTGATCCTGGCCTCCGACGTTGTCATGGTAGCCCGCGGCGACCTCGGCGTAGAAATTGGCGACCCGGAGCTGGTCGGCATCCAGAAAGCATTAATCCGCCGCGCTCGTCAGCTCAACCGCTCGGTCATTACCGCGACGCAGATGATGGAGTCGATGATCACCAACCCTATGCCAACCCGCGCCGAAGTGATGGACGTGGCGAACGCCGTGCTGGATGGTACCGACGCCGTCATGCTGTCTGCAGAAACCGCCGCGGGCCAGTATCCGTCTGAGACCGTTGCCGCGATGGCGCGCGTTTGCCTTGGCGCGGAAAAAATCCCCAGCCTCAACGTCTCCAAACACCGTCTGGACGTTCAGTTCGATAATGTTGAAGAAGCCATTGCGATGTCGGCTATGTACGCGGCGAACCACCTCAAGGGCGTCACTGCTATCATTACCATGACGGAATCCGGGCGTACCGCGCTGATGACTTCCCGTATTAGCTCCGGCCTGCCGATTTTCGCGCTGTCTCGCCACGAGCGTACGCTGAACCTGACTGCGCTGTATCGCGGCGTGACTCCGGTTTATTTCGATAGCGCAAGCGACGGCGTCGCCGCCGCGCACGACGCGGTAACGCTGCTGCGTGATAAAGGCTATCTGGTGACCGGTGACCTGGTAATCGTCACTCAGGGCGACGTAATGAGCACCATCGGCAGCACCAACACCACCCGTATTCTGACCGTCGAGTAATTTGCTGCGCCATAAAAAAACCTGCCGGCAGTTGTCGGCAGGTTTTTTTTTTTGCCCGCAGCGTCTACGCGGACTATTTCTTCTTCGGATACAGCTCTTTGCGCTTGTACGGTTCGATTTCGCCGGGTTTGCGCGTTTTGAGTAGTTTAAGGATCCACGTATACTGCTCGGTATGCGGCTTAACGAAAATCTCTACCTCTTCATTCATCCGCCGGGCAATGGTATTGTCGTCCGCTTCCAGCAGATCGTCCATCGGCGGGCGCACCAGCACCGTCAGGCGATGCGTTTCGCCATCGTAAACCGGGAACAGCGGGACAACCCGGGCGCGACATACTTTCATTAAACGACCAATTGCCGGGAGCGTCGCCTTGTAGGTGGCAAAGAAATCAACAAATTCACTGTGTTCGGCCCCGTGATCCTGATCCGGCAGATAGTAGCCCCAGTATCCCTGACGTACCGACTGAATAAAGGGTTTGATGCCGTCGTTGCGCGCGTGCATACGACCGCCGAAACGACGACGCACGGTATTCCAGACGTAATCGAATACCGGGTTGCCCTGGTTATGAAACATCGCCGCCATTTTTTGCCCGCCGGACGCCATCAGCATCGCCGGGATGTCCACTCCCCAGGCATGAGGAACCAGGAAGATAACTTTCTCGTTGTTGCGCTGCATCTCATCGATAATTTCTTTGCCCTGCCAGTCGACGCGGGAAAGAATCCGCTGCGGATCGCGTAGGCCTAACTCGGCCATCATCACCATCGCCTGCGGCGCGGAGGCATACATGGCATCAATTATTTCTTCACGTTCCTGCTCGCTTTTTTCCGGAAAGCAGTACAGCAGGTTAATTTGCGCCCGGCGGCGCGAACTCTTTGCCAGACGACCAACAAAACGCCCCAGTTTACCCAGGATCGGATCGCGGAAAGACGCGGGCGTCAGGGCAATGGCGCCGAAGGCAAAAACGCCGAACCACGCGCCCCAGTAGCGCGGCAGTAAAAAGGATTTTTCAAATTTTGGAATAAACTCAATATTATTTTTTTTCGTTTCCATGCCCAATCCGCAGAATTTCCGCTCAGTAAAGATAATGGGTTAGTTTAGCGATACGTGGAGTAACGTACAAAAGAAAAAGCCGGCGCGCAGAAGGCACCGGCTTTAACTGGCGTGAGGTTAATCAAACCGCAGCTGCGGAATCACCTGTTTGGCCTGCGCCAGGAAATCGGTACGGTCAGAACCGCTGAGCCCTTCCGTACGCGGCAGTTTCGCCGTCAGCGGGTTAACCGCCTGCTGGTTGATCCACACTTCATAATGCAGATGCGGACCGGTCGAACGGCCGGTATTGCCCGACAGCGCGATGCGATCGCCGCGTTTCACCTTCTGCCCGGGTTTGACCAGCAGCTTACGCAGGTGCATATAGCGGGTGGTATAGGTACGACCGTGGCGGACGGCAACGTAATAACCTGCCGCACCGCTACGTTTAGCCACTACCACTTCGCCATCGCCAACCGAGAGCACTGGGGTGCCCTGCGGCATCGCAAAATCGACGCCACGATGCGGAGCGACGCGGCCGGTGACCGGGTTCAGACGACGCGGGTTAAAGTTTGATGAGACGCGGAACTGGCGGGCGGTCGGGAAACGCAGGAAGCCCTTCGCAAGCCCTGTACCATTGCGATCGTAGAATTTGCCATCCTCAGCGCGGATCGCGTAATAGTCTTTGCCATCCGAACGCAGGCGTACGCCAAGCAGCTGGCTTTGCTCGCGCTTACCGTCCAGCATTTCACGCGACATCAGTACGGAAAACTCATCGCCTTTTTTCAGCTTACGGAAGTCCATCTGCCACTGCATGGCTTTGATCACCGCGCTAATTTCAGTGCTGGTCAGGCCGGCATCGCGAGCGCTGGCGACAAAGCTTCCGCCCACGGTACCTTTCAGTACGTTATTGACCCAGTCGCCTTTTTGCAGCTCGCTGCTCATTTTGAAACCGTTGGCCACCCGGTCGTAGGTACGGGTTTCGCGGCGCGACATCTCCCAGGTCAGGCTTTGTAAATCACCATCCGCCGTCAGCGTCCAGGAGAGCTGTTGGCCGATTTTCAGATTACGCAGCTCTTTATCCGCCGAGGAGAGCCGGGCGATATCGCCCATATCAATACCGTACTGATTAAGAATGCTGCTGAGCGTATCCCCGGTCGACACCACATATTCATGGCCGCCGGAATCGCTGTCTGCTTTATCATCCAGCTCATCCTGAGGGATGGCTTCTTCTTCCTGAGGCGCCTGATCGATAGGTTCCGAGGCCTCTGGCAGCAGAGAACGAATTTCGCTTTGTTCCAGCTCGATGGTTCTGGAGATGGGAGCCGTTTCGGGATGGTGGTAGATGTAGGGTCGCCAGACGGCGACCGCTAAGGTAAGAACGCTAAGCGACCCCAGCATAACGCGGTGAGGTCGCGGCAGATTGTTAAATGCCTGAGTGACAGCGCGGGCTATCTGTTGCACGTATTCACTTCCTCGTTATTCTCCTTTCAGGCAGCTTGAATACTGATTTGCCATCTGGCTCAGGAATTGCGGATAACTCTCTTTACCCAGCTTAATTCCGATTCCAAGTGGATCCAGGGTTCCCATGCGCACGGACGTCCCCCTGGCAACAGCTTCTATAACCGCTGGCCTGAACTGTGGCTCAGCAAAAACGCAAGTTGCTTTTTGCTCAACCAGCTGTGTTCTGATTTCGTGTAAACGCTGCGCACCAGGCTGGATTTCAGGGTTGACAGTAAAATGACCTAAGGAGGTCAAACCGTAGTGTTTTTCAAAGTAGCCGTAGGCGTCATGAAAAACGAAATACCCCTTCCCTTTCAGCGGTGCCAGCTCGGTCCCAACCTGCTTGTCGGTTGCGGCTAATTTTGCCTCAAAATCCTTCAGGTTGGCGTCAAGTTTGGCTCGACTCTGCGGCATAAGTTCCAATAATTTATCGTGGATTGCAACCGCCGAAAGGCGCGCTATCTCTGGGGAAAGCCATAGATGCATGTTATAGATGCCGTGATGGTGATCGTCGTCACTATTTTCCCCGGCGCCATGATCGTGACCGTGATGGTCATCGTCGTCGTCGACGCCTTTCATGAGTAACGGTTTCACGCCGTCAAGCTCGGCAATCGTCACCTTTTTGTTCGGCGCAATGCTTTGCGTTGACTTATCCATAAACGCCTCCATCTCTGGACCAATCCAGACCACTAAGTCTGCGTTCTGTAAGCGTTTTGCATCCGATGGACGCAGTGAATAATCATGCTCCGATGCCCCGTCAGGCAGCAGTACCTGGGTCTCGGTTACCCCATCAGCAATGGCTGATGCGATGAAGCCCAGCGGTTTAAGCGAGGTGACGACCGCGGCGCTTGCCAGCGGTGCATGAGCGAACAAAAAAGCGGCGCTAAGTCCAGCGCAAAGAAGCGTATTTTTATGTAACATAATGCGTCTAATCATCGTAATGAATGAGAAAGATGTGATATTATAACATTCACTGGCTTGTGCAACCTCTAATTTGATATGACAAATCTTGTAACTCTGGAAAACGTCGCGGTCGTTTATGGCCAAAGGCGCGTGCTGTCTGACATTTCGCTCACGCTAAAGCCGGGCAAAATTTTAACTCTGCTGGGCCCCAACGGCGCCGGTAAATCGACCCTCGTCAGAGTCGTTCTTGGGCTGGTAGCACCTACAGAAGGGGTTATCAAACGCGAGGGACATCTGCGGATAGGCTATGTCCCGCAAAAGCTGCACCTTGATGCCACGATGCCGCTCACCGTCAGCCGCTTTATGCTGTTGCGGCCAGGAACGCACAAGCGCGACATACTGCCGGCACTGAAGCGCGTGCAGGCCGGTCATCTGATTGACGCGCCTATGCAAAAGCTTTCCGGCGGCGAGACTCAGCGGGTACTTCTGGCGCGCGCGCTGCTCAATCAACCGCAGCTGCTGGTGCTCGACGAGCCAACGCAGGGCGTTGACGTGAATGGTCAGGTGGCGCTGTACGATCTGATTAATCAGCTGCGCCAGGAGCTTGATTGTGCCGTGCTGATGGTTTCCCACGACCTGCACCTGGTGATGGCGAAAACCGATGAAGTACTGTGTCTCAATCAGCATATCTGCTGCTCCGGCGCGCCGGAAGTGGTCTCCATGCATCCGGAATTTATCTCAATGTTCGGCCAGCGCGGCGCGGAACAGCTGGGTATTTATCGCCATCATCATAATCACCGCCACGACCTGCAGGGGCGGATTGTACTGCGTCGGGGAAATGACCGTTAATGATTGAATTACTGCTCCCCGGCTGGCTGGCCGGGATAATGCTCGCCTGTGCGGCGGGTCCGCTGGGGTCGTTTGTCGTCTGGCGCCGCATGTCCTACTTTGGCGATACCCTGGCCCATGCCTCTCTGCTCGGCGTCGCTTTTGGTTTGCTGCTGAACGTTAATCCTTTTTATGCGGTCATCGTGGTGACGTTGCTGCTGGCGGGCGGGCTGGTATGGCTGGAAAAACGTCCTCATCTGGCGGTAGATACGCTACTCGGTATCATGGCCCACAGCGCGCTGTCTTTGGGCCTGGTGGTAGTCAGTCTGATGTCGAACGTGCGAGTCGATCTGATGGCCTATCTGTTTGGCGACCTGTTGGCGGTTACGCCGGAGGATTTAATATCCATCGCGATTGGCGTAGCGATCGTGCTGGCGATCCTGCTCTGGCAGTGGCGTAATCTGCTATCGATGACCATTAGTCCGGATCTGGCCTTCGTTGACGGCGTTAAGCTACAAAGGGTTAAACTGCTGTTGATGCTGGTCACCGCGCTGACCATCGGCGTGGCGATGAAGTTCGTCGGGGCGCTGATCATTACGTCTTTGCTGATTATTCCCGCAGCCACGGCGCGTCGCTTTGCCCGTACGCCGGAGCAAATGGCGGGTATTGCGGTAGGAATGGGGATGATTGCCGTCACCGGCGGACTGACCTTTTCAGCGTTTTACGACACGCCAGCCGGGCCTTCCGTGGTGCTGTGCGCTGCGGTGCTGTTTATCATCAGCATGAGCAAGAAGCCGGCCGCCTGACGCTTATGCGCCCGCCTCAACCGCCATCAAAACTCGGCAGATTGCTATGGGGTCACAGCTGTCTGCGGACTTTGTCGCCCGGCTGAGGCGTTCACGCCGCAAGCCGGGACATCAACCGCAATACCGCTTCAACGATTTCCCCGGCTTGCGCTGCGCTTAGCCGGGCTACCGACCCTTGCGGTCTGTTGTTTTAAACACCGACAAGGATTAAGGCATTTCAGGCGGCGTAATGCCAAAGTGGGTCCAGGCCCGTACCGTCGCCATACGTCCGCGCGGGGTGCGTTGTAGAAAACCTTGCTGAATCAGATACGGTTCCAGCACGTCCTCGATGGTTTCACGCTCTTCACCTATTGCCGCCGCCAGGTTATCGAGCCCAACCGGCCCGCCAAAGAATTTATCGATGACCGCCAGCAGCAGCTTACGGTCCATATAGTCAAATCCTTCGGCATCCACGTTGAGCATATCCAGCGCCTGAGCGGCAATATCCTCTGAGATACGTCCATCGTAGCGGACTTCGGCAAAATCGCGCACTCTGCGCAGCAGGCGGTTAGCGATTCGCGGCGTACCGCGCGCGCGACGCGCAACTTCCAGCGCTCCCTCTTCGCTCATCTCCAGCCCCATATAACGAGCGCTGCGGCTGACGATATGCTGCAGGTCAGGGATCTGGTAGAACTCCAGGCGCTGGACGATACCGAAGCGGTCGCGCAGCGGCGAAGTCAGCGAGCCGGCGCGAGTGGTCGCGCCAATCAGGGTAAACGGCGGAAGATCGATTTTGATTGAACGCGCCGCAGGCCCTTCACCAATCATGATATCCAGCTGGTAATCTTCCATTGCCGGATACAGGACTTCTTCGACAACCGGTGAAAGGCGATGAATCTCGTCGATAAACAGAACGTCGTGTGGTTCAAGGTTGGTCAACATCGCCGCCAGATCGCCCGCTTTCTCCAGCACCGGGCCGGAGGTCGTGCGCAGGTTAACGCCCATTTCGTTAGCGACGATGTTCGCCAGCGTGGTTTTTCCCAGCCCTGGAGGACCAAAAATCAGCAGGTGATCGAGCGCGTCGCCGCGCAGTTTCGCCGCCTGGATAAAGATCTCCATTTGCGAACGGACGTGCGGCTGGCCTACATACTCTTCCAGAAGTTTGGGGCGGATTGCGCGGTCCGCCGCCTCTTCAAAGCCGCTGCTGTCTGCCGATACCAGCCTGTCTGCTTCTATCATCCCTTACCTCACAACGCGGCGCGGAGCGCTTCGCGAATTAGCGTTTCACTGTTGGCATCCGGACGCAGGATTTTGCTGACCATCCGGCTGGCTTCCTGAGGTTTATAGCCCAGCGCCACCAGCGCAGCAACCGCTTCCTGTTCAGCATCATCGTCAGACGGCCCGGCCGGCGACGTCAGAACCAGATCGGCTGCCGGAGTGAACAGATCGCCGTGCAGTCCTTTGAAGCGGTCTTTCATCTCGACAATCAGGCGTTCCGCGGTTTTCTTACCGATCCCCGGCAGTTTGACCAGCGCCGCCAGCTCTTCACGCTCAACGGCATTGACAAACTGCTGAGCGGACATGCCGGAAAGGATTGCCAGCGCCAGTTTTGGACCGACGCCGTTAGTTTTAATCAGCTCTTTAAACAGCGTGCGCTCCTGCTTATTGTTAAAGCCATACAGCAGCTGCGCATCTTCACGAACGATAAAGTGGGTGAAAATGATCGCCTCTTTGCCCACGTCCGGCAGCTCATAGAAGCAGGTCATCGGCAGATGAACCTCATAGCCTACGCCTCCCGTTTCGAGTAAAACCAGCGGGGGTTGTTTTTCGAGAATAATGCCTCTGAGTCTGCCTATCACATGGAGCTCCTGGATTAAGGGCCGAAAGTCTAATGCGGTATCATAAAAAAAGGCTGGATAGATATCCAGATGAAAAACACGTAATTCCCGTACATCGGTGGGGCGCGAGCCTGGCTTGCGCTTTTATGCGCTCTTTTTACCCCGCACAAGGTAGATGATGTAGTGAATGACGCGTCTTTGACGACCCGACCCAACGACTTTCTGATGGTGGAAAGTTTCGCTTATTCGATAACCGCTGTTGATGAACTTTAGCGCTTCTTGTTCATCCGGGGTTTCCAGCATCAGCCTGTGCCTGCGGTGATAAATCCGATAAAGCGTCTGCGCAGGCCACTGACGAGAAATGGCGTAACGCTTACGGTATAAAAATAGCGTCAAAGTAATAAAAGCTACGATAGCCCAGATAGCTATCAGACCCGGGAGCCGGCTGACGTTAAAAAAGAGAGCGTCACATGGTTTGGCAATAGCGGGTTTTCCCTGCACGATATTCATACAAAGTCTGTCTGCGGGCGGAGACCAGGCCTTTGCAACGTGATAGAGGTAGGAGTGACCGCCTGACCGCCAGGTAATATCATACTCAAAGAGCGCGGAACAATCTTCGCGTCCGCGAAATGTGGTGCAGGCGTCGGCCAGGCGCCGCTCTGCGCTGCTGACGGTGCGGGTATTGACGACTGTACCGAAAACCGTCGAACTCTGATGGTAATACTGATATTCGGTCAGTAAATAATATCCACTGACGATAATTAGCAGCATAAAAAAGAGAGATTTCACCACCCGGATTTTCATCATTCAACTGACTATCCAACGCTATGCCGAATAATCTGCATCCTTACTCTTTTTAGTTAACGATGTCAGTGAGGAAAGTAAAACGCCCCGGGCAACAAGCGCCGGGGCGGTGTAGATTAGCGGAGGCGTCCGCGCGCCAGGTTCAGGCGACTTTCACTGATCTGAGCTGCGTTCTGGCTGACGTGGCAATGAGTGATGGCGATAGCTAAAGCATCCGCCGCATCCGCCTGTGGGTTGGCCGGAAGCTTGAGCAACGTGCGCACCATGTGCTGCACCTGGCTCTTTTCCGCGCTGCCAATCCCGACAACGGTCTGCTTCACCTGCCTGGCGGCGTACTCAAAGACCGGCAGGTCCTGATTCGTCGCCGCGACGATGGCCACTCCGCGCGCCTGGCCGAGCTTCAGCGCCGAGTCGGCGTTTTTGGCCATAAAAACTTGTTCGATGGCGAAGTAGTCCGGCTGGAACTGGGTGATAATTTCCGTAACGCCGGCATAGATAAGCTTCAGGCGGGACGGTAAATCATCCACTTTCGTGCGTATACAGCCGCTGCCGAGGTAGCTCAGCTGGCGTCCAACCTGACGGATAACGCCATAACCAGTGACGCGCGACCCCGGGTCAATACCGAGAATAATAGCCATCACGCGCCCCCGGTCATAACTAACTCGTGAGACCCTAACGATTTCAGTTCACAGCCAGGCGGCCACGCAGCGCATCCCCGGGAGCGTAGATTCACTACGTGACCGGGGTAAGCGAGGAACGCCAACACCGCTGTGGGCTGAAAGTGTACGGGTATCACAGGGTTGCGGCGACCTCATCAGAGATCTCGCCGTTATGATAAACTTCCTGCACGTCGTCGCAATCTTCCAGCATATCGATCAGACGTAGCAGTTTCGGCGCAGTTTCCGCGTCCATATCCGCTTTGGTTGACGGGATCATGGAGACTTCAGCGGCGTCCGCTTTCAGACCGGCAGCTTCCAGCGCATCGCGTACCGCACCCATCTCTTCCCAGGCGGTGTAGACGTCAATTGCGCCGTCGTCATAGGTCACCACGTCTTCCGCGCCCGCTTCCAGCGCCGCTTCCATGATCGCATCTTCATCGCCTTGCTCGAAGGAGATGACGCCTTTTTTGCTGAACAGGTAGGAAACGGAGCCGTCGGTGCCCAGGTTACCGCCGGTTTTGCTGAACGCGTGACGTACTTCAGCAACGGTACGGTTGCGGTTGTCGGACAGACATTCAACCATTACCGCCGTACCGCCAGGACCGTAACCTTCATAAATGATGGTTTCCATGTTCGCATCATCATCGCCGCCGACGCCGCGGGCAATAGCGCGGTTCAGGGTGTCACGGGTCATGTTGTTGCTCAGCGCTTTGTCGATCGCTGCGCGCAGACGCGGGTTTGAGCCCGCATCGCCGCCGCCAAGACGGGCCGCGGTGACCAGCTCGCGAATAATTTTCGTAAAGATCTTACCGCGTTTGGCATCCTGTGCCGCTTTGCGGTGTTTGGTGTTGGCCCATTTACTATGACCTGCCATAAAATAATATCTCCAAAAAAGCCTTTTTCCCGGCGCCTTTTAGCCCTCAGGAGCACTGGCTGCGTTGTTTCACACCCATTACCTACGCAAGTAAGCTCCGGGTGATATCCCAACTGGCCGCCTTCCTGATAACTAAAATTCTGGGGGAAATTAGTTGGCGTTAATTACAAATTCTTCAATCGCCTGCCGGTTGCTCCAGGACTTGGTCAACGTGGCGGCTTCCGTCGCATCAACCCAGCGATAGTCCAGATGTTCCGTAAAGACAATCTGGCGTTCATGGGGGAGCGCAAGACGGAACCAAAACTCCGTATTGCGCTCAACGCCCGGCGCATAGCGATGACGTAAATGAGAAAATATCTCGAACTCTACCGTTCGCTGACAATCAACCAAAGCCAGCTGCTCGCAGGCAACGTCAATGGCGACCTCTTCCATTACTTCACGCGCGGCAGCTTGCGGCGCGGTTTCCCCCTCCTCCAGGCTGCCGGTAACCGACTGCCAGAAGGCGGGATCGTCGCGACGCTGCAACATCAGCACCCGCTTCGTATCTTCGGCATAAATCACCACCAGAACGGAAACGGGGAGCTTGAATGACATCTTACTTATTCTCCGGAGACTCTTTTGCCTCTTTCGCCACCACCTGAATACCGAGCTCGCTCAGCGATGCAGGATTCGCAAAGCTCGGGGCTTCGGTCATCAGGCAGGCCGCCGCCGTCGTTTTCGGGAAGGCGATAACGTCACGGATATTATCGGTGCCGGTCAGCAGCATGGTCAAACGGTCAAGGCCAAAAGCCAGACCCGCATGCGGTGGAGTACCGTATTTTAGCGCATCCAGCAGGAAGCCAAACTTCTCGCGCTGCTCCTGCTCGTTAATTCCCAGAATACCGAATACGGTCTGCTGCATCTCACCGCTGTGAATACGCACGGAACCGCCGCCAACTTCATAGCCGTTAATCACCATGTCGTAAGCGTTAGCTACCGCATCTTCCGGCGCGGCTTTTAGCTCTGCGGCGGTCATATCTTTCGGCGAGGTAAACGGATGGTGCATCGCGGTCAGGCCGCCTTCACCGTCGTCTTCAAACATCGGGAAGTCGATCACCCACAGCGGCGCCCATTTCTCTTCATCGGTCAGGTTCAGATCTTTACCCAGCTTCAGACGCAGCGCGCCCAGCGCATCGGCAACCACTTTTTTGTTATCCGCGCCGAAGAAGATCATATCGCCATCCTGCGCGCCGGTGCGCTCAAGGATCGCTTCAACGATGTCGGCGTTGAGGAATTTAGCCACCGGGCTGTTGATACCTTCAAGGCCTTTCGCCCGTTCGTTGACTTTAATGTATGCCAGACCTTTGGCGCCGTAGATTTGGACAAACTTACCGTATTCGTCGATTTGCTTACGGCTCAGCGCAGCGCCGCCAGGCACGCGCAGCGCGGCAACGCGGCCTTTGGCGTCGTTAGCCGGGCCCGCAAAGACGGCGAATTCCACCGCTTTCACCAGATCGGCGACGTCCACCAGCTCCATCGGGTTACGCAGGTCCGGTTTGTCAGAACCATAGCGGCGCTCGGCTTCGGCAAAGGTCATGATCGGAAAATCCCCCAGATCCACGCCCTTCACTTCCTGCCACAGATTACGCACCAGCGCTTCCATCACTTCGCGCACCTGCGGGGCGGTCATAAAGGAAGTCTCGACGTCGATCTGGGTGAATTCCGGCTGGCGGTCAGCGCGCAGATCTTCGTCGCGGAAGCATTTAACAATCTGATAGTAGCGGTCAAAACCGGACATCATCAGCAGCTGTTTAAACAGCTGCGGAGACTGCGGGAGCGCGTAGAATTTGCCTTTATGCACACGAGAAGGCACGAGATAGTCGCGCGCGCCTTCCGGGGTCGCTTTGGTCAGCATCGGGGTTTCGATATCGAGGAAACCGTGGTCGTCCATAAAACGGCGAACGAGGCTGGTAATCTTCGCGCGGGTTTTCAGGCGCTGCGCCATTTCCGGACGACGCAGGTCCAGGTAACGGTATTTCAGACGCGCTTCTTCGGTGTTGACGTGGTTGGAATCCAGCGGCAGCGCTTCAGCACGGTTGATGATCGTCAGGTCGGTTGCCAGCACTTCAATGGCGCCGGTGGCCATATCATTATTGACGTTCTTTTCGTCACGCGCGCGCACGGTACCGGTGACCTGAATGCAGAACTCATTACGCAGTTCGGAGGCCAGCTTTAATGCATCCGCGCGATCCGGATCGAAAAACACCTGCACGATGCCTTCGCGGTCGCGCATATCAATAAAGATAAGGCTACCAAGATCACGACGACGGTTGACCCAACCACACAGAGTCACTTGCTGCCCTACGTGGGACAGACCGAGCTGTCCGCAATATTCTGTACGCATGAGATATCCCTTAACTTAGCCGCAGGCGGATTGTTGCCTGCCTTGCAGGCGACGAGGTCGCAGCTTTAGCTGATGTCACTACTGAATGAAAAAAGGCGGCTATTATACTGGAAATTATGCCGCACGATAAGCCCGGCGCAGCGCGCAGCGTTGCTTTGCTGTGCGCTTAGTGCCTGCACTCACAAAAATTAACAAAAATTGTTACCCTTGGGCAGAATCGGCAACGGTATTGTAGCGACCTGACCACCTGGAGAAGATACGGGGATATTATGTTAGAACTCAATGCAAAAAACACCGCGCTGGTCATTATTGACCTGCAGGAAGGTATTTTACCGTTTGCTGGCGGCCCTCATCGCGCTGATGAAGTGGTTGAGCGGGCCGCGAAGCTGGCGAAAAAGTGTCGCCAGCAGGGCGCCCCCGTAGTGATGGTTCGCGTCGGCTGGTCAGCGGATTTCGCCGAAGCGCTGAAACAGCCGGTCGATGCCGAGGCTGGCGCCCATACGCTACCGGAAAACTGGTGGACCTACCCGCTCGCGCTGGAAAAACAGGAAAGCGATATCGAAGTTACTAAACGTCAGTGGGGCGCTTTTTACGGCACTGACCTCGAGCTGCAGCTTCGCCGTCGCGGCATCGACACCATCATTCTGTGCGGAATATCCACCAACATCGGCGTCGAATCCACGGCGCGCAACGCCTGGGAGCTGGGATTTAATCTGATTCTGGTTGAAGATGCCTGCAGCGCGGCGTCGGCCGAACAGCATCAGGGCAGCATGACGCACATCTTCCCGCGTATTGCTCGCGTGCGCAGTACCGAGGAGGTACTTGCCGCCTTATGATCTATATTGGGCTTCCCCAATGGGCGCACCCGAAGTGGGTGCGCCTGGGTATCACCAGCCTTGAAGAGTATGCCCGCCACTTTAATTGCGTGGAGGGCAACACCACCCTGTACGCGTTACCAAAAGCGGAGATTGTCAGTCGATGGTATGAACAGACCCACGACGATTTTCGCTTCTGCTTCAAGTTTCCGGCCACCATTTCGCACCAGGCGGCGCTGCGCAACTGCGACGACTTAAGCCAGGAGTTTTTTACTCGTCTGGCGCCGCTGTCTTCGCGCATCGGCCAATACTGGCTACAGCTGCCGGCGACGTTTGGCCCCCGAGACCTTCCCGCCCTCTGGCACTTTCTTGATAGTCTGCCGCGTGAATTCACCTACGGCGTCGAAGTAAGGCATGCGGAATTTTTCGCCAAGGGGGAAGCGGAACAGCAGCTTAATCGCGGCTTGCATCAGCGAAACGTCAACCGCGTTATCCTCGATAGCCGCCCGGTTCACAGCGCCATCGCCCGCAGTCAGGCAATGATCGAAGCACAAAACAAAAAGCCCAAAGTCCCCGTCCATGCGCTGGTGACGGCCCGGCACCCGATGGTGCGCTTTATTGGCAGCGACGATATGGCGCAAAATCGCGAGCTTTTTCGCGTGTGGATAAGGACGCTGCCAAAATGGGCGCAAACCACAACGCCCTACCTGTTCCTCCACACACCGGATATCTCCCAGGCTCCGCAGCTGGTCGACATCCTGTGGAGCGATCTGCGCGCCGCCCTACCGGAAATAGGTGATGCGCCGTCAATTCCGCAGCAAACCTCTCTTTTCTGATATCCTGCTATCCTCAACTGAGCCACCGGATGGAATAAAAGGGAGTTTTGAGTATGGTCAGCGCGCTGTATGCGGTTTTAGGTGCGTTATTGCTAATAAAGTTTTCTTACGATGTCGTACGCCTGAGGACGCAATATCGCGTTGGCTACGGCGACGGTGGTTTTAGCGAGCTGCAGGTTGCTATTCGCGTGCACGGCAACGCGGTGGAATACGTTCCCATTGGCCTGATTCTGCTGCTGTTTATGGAAATGAACGGCGCGCAGACCTGGATGGTCCACGTCTGCGGTATTTTGCTGATTGTCGGGCGCCTGATGCACTCTTATGGTTTCCATCATCGCCTGTATCGCTGGCGCCGCTCCGGCATGAGCGCGACGTGGTGTTCATTGTTGCTGATGGTGCTGGCGAACTTCTGGTATATGCCCTGGGAGTTGGTTTTCTCCGTCCGTTAGCGCACAATACGCCGTTTTCGATTTTTCGGGTTTAACGTTATGTCTCACCGCGATACGCTTTTTTCCGCGCCGATTGCCAGTCTCGGCGACTGGACCTTTGATGAACGGGTTGCTGAAGTCTTCCCGGATATGATCCAGCGCTCTGTTCCCGGCTATTCCAACATTATTTCAATGATCGGCATGCTGGCGGAACGTTTCGTTCAGCCGGATACCCAGGTTTACGATCTCGGCTGCTCGCTTGGCGCAGCCACGCTGTCCGTGCGCCGCAACATTGCCCATGCCGGCTGTAAAATTATCGCCGTTGATAACTCACCGGCGATGGTCGAACGCTGCCGTCGCCATATTGACGCCTATAAAGCGCCGACGCCGGTCGAAGTTATTGAAGGCGATATCCGTCACGTCACTATCGAAAATGCTTCGATGGTGGTGCTGAATTTCACCATTCAGTTTCTCGAGCCGGGCGAACGCCAGGCCATTCTTGATAAGGTTTATCAGGGGCTGAATCCGGGCGGTGCGCTGGTGCTATCGGAAAAATTCAGCTTCGAGGATGACAACGTCGGCGAACTTCTGTTCAACATGCATCACGACTTCAAGCGCGCCAACGGCTACAGCGAGCTGGAAATCAGCCAGAAGCGCAGCATGCTGGAAAACGTCATGCTCACCGATTCCGTGGAAACCCACAAAGCCCGCCTGCGCAAGGCCGGTTTCGAACATGCCGAATTGTGGTTCCAGTGCTTTAACTTCGGATCGTTAATCGCCGTAAAATCCGGGGAACCGGCATGATTGATTTCAGCAACTTTTATCAATTGATTGCCAAAAGCCCGCTGTCACACTGGCTGGAGACGCTACCCGCTCAGGTCGCGGCCTGGCAACGTGAAGCGCTGCACGGCAAATACCGGGAGTGGGAACGGGCCGTCGAGTTTCTGCCCGAGTTTGCGCCCTACCGCCTCGACCTGCTGCATAGCGTCACCGCTGAGAGCGAAACGCCGCTCGGTGAAGGCCAGCGCCTGCGCATTGAAAACCTGCTGAAGAATCTGATGCCCTGGCGTAAAGGGCCCTTCTCCCTTTACGGCGTGAATATCGATACCGAATGGCGTTCCGACTGGAAGTGGGAGCGCGTACTGCCGCACCTTTCCGACCTGACCGGACGGACTATTCTTGATGTCGGCTGCGGCAGCGGATATCACATGTGGCGGATGATTGGCGCCGGCGCTCATCTGGCGGTAGGCATCGATCCCACCCAACTGTTCCTTTGCCAGTTTGAAGCCGTACGTAAACTGCTGGGCAACGACCAGCGGGCGCATCTGCTGCCGCTGGGAATTGAACAGCTTCCGGCGCTGAACGCCTTTGATACCGTTTTTTCGATGGGCGTGCTGTACCATCGTCGTTCCCCGCTCGATCACCTGTGGCAGCTAAAAGATCAGCTGGTTCCCGGCGGCGAGCTGGTGCTGGAGACGCTGGTCGTTGAAGGCGACGAAAATACCGTGCTGGTGCCGGGCGATCGCTATGCGCAGATGCGCAACGTCTACTTTATTCCCTCTGCCGCCGCGCTGAAGCAGTGGCTGGAGAAGTGCGGATTTGTCGATGTACGCATCGTCGATGCGTGCGTGACCTCGACCGAAGAGCAGCGCCGCACCGAGTGGATGACCACCGAGTCGCTGGCCGACTTCCTCGATCCCGAGGACAGTAGCAAAACCCGCGAAGGCTATCCCGCCCCGCTGCGCGCGGTGATTATTGCCACCAAACCGGAAACGGAACAGTCTCTGGCAGCGAAAAAACGTGCCGACAAGCGGGCCGGTTGACGCGTTTTTAGCATAAAAAAAGGCCCCTGTTTAATGGGCAGGGGCCTGGTACGGGCAATCATCATATTGGGCGACATGATGTGCAGCAAAAAACGGTTTATCCCCGTCATACTTCAAGTTGCATGTGCGCTGGCTTTGTTACTCGGCTCATCCATGAGCCTCGCCCTTACGGGCCGCCGGGATACGGCGTTCAAATCTGTTCCAGACAGATTTGTCGCTCACCCCAGTCACTTACTTGAGTAAGCTCCTGGGGACTCCCTGCGTCGCCGCCTTCTCGCAACTCGAATTATTTAGGGTTTTAATCTCTCTGTGCGGAAATAATCTTCTTCATTTCCGCTACCGCTTCGCCATTGACGGCGTAGCGTAAGTATTCATCAGCATCGGCATCCGTAGACATCGACAACCCGGGATTACGAAAGCGCATCGGGGACAGTAGCCACTGGCCTGCCGAGCTGTGGACCTCTTTTACCCCAGCCTGCAAAAACAGCGGCAGGTTGGCGGCACGCACTCCTGCGCCGGCCATAATAATAGGAGTGTCGCTTTGGGAAATAAGTTCCCTGATTAATGAAATTCCTTTTTCGGCAGACGGCTGCTGGCCCGAAGTCAGGATCCGCTGAACGCCGAGATCAGCCAGCTCAACGCTGGCCTGGCGCGGGTTGGCGCACATATCAAAGGCACGGTGAAAGGTGACGGCCATCGTTCCCGCCGCCGCCATTATTTTTTTCATTCGCGCCCTATCTACCTGACCGTCGGCGTCCAGGATGCCGATCACCATGCCGGGAAAGCCGAGATCTCTCACCGCAGCCACATCATCAAGCATTGCGGCAAATTCGCCAGCGGTATAGCAAAAGTCACCGCCGCGCGGACGAATAATTGGATGAACGGGGATGGTCACCGACTCACGCACCGTTTTAAGGACGCCCGAGGAGGGCGTCAGCCCTCCCTCCTGCGGCGCGGCGCATAGCTCGATGCGGTCGGCGCCGCAGCGCTGGGCTTCCAGCGCGCACTCCATGCTGTAACAGCAGACTTCCAGTAAGGTCATTCTTCTCTCCGTCGATATGGCAGACACGACAGAATGTCACGATTTCTTCCGACAGACGCCGCGTAGCTTCACACTGTTATCGTTCTGATTGTTCGCTGGCGACAATTTGCTCAATCGACCACGGGTGAAATTTGATCGTCACTTTGCCATCGGTAACCGCCAGAGTTGGATTCGGCAAGCGCTCATGCTCTCCTTTTGGCGCGCTGGTCTTTACAAAAATGCCCGGTTGGCTCAATCCATTATCGGAAAGCAGCGCCAGGGCGCGGGTATTGAGCGTTTCGGGCTCGCCAGGCAGAACGATTTCAATATGCTCCCAGCCTTCATGCGGATAGCGCTTTTCGCCCGGCCACGGCAGTTCAACAATGCTAAAACGCCAGTGCGCCACGACCACCGGCTCATCCAGCCTGAACAGGCAGATGGGGCGGCCGTTAATGACATTTTCCGACAGCAGCGTGCCGCATTGCTCAAAGCCGCGACGCCAGCGCTCCGCCGTGGCGTTCTGGTGACAGCGCAGGGAAATATGGTCGGCATCAAGTGGCGTAATATCGAGACCAAGCCGATGAGCAAGCGCGTTTAGCGCCTCGGTAAAGCGCGGCAGGTCCGCGGAAATATCGTTTAATTCATTAATCTGCTGCCAGTTCGCCATCGTAAGCCTCGGTACGCGCTAAAAAGCGCTAATCTATCGCGTTTTCCGCATCCGACCAACCGGCAATCGTCGGCGACGTCCGGCGAACGGTTATTCGTTGAGCGCGAGGCTCAGCAACCTCCGTGCGGTGCTGACGCGTGGGTGCAAATGCAGTATACTCCTGCCCTAATTTGTCCACATTCCCGCGCCGCCCCATCAGGGTGACGGCGTGTTAACGTAAGGTGTTTCGGTGAATATTCAGGCTCTTCTCTCAGAAAAAGTCAGTCAGGCCCTGATCGCAGCAGGCGCGTCTGCCGATTGCGAACCTCAGGTCCGCCAGTCAGCAAAAGTCCAGTTCGGCGACTATCAGGCCAACGGCGTGATGGCCGTTGCCAAAAAACTGGGCATGGCGCCGCGACAACTTGCAGAGCAGGTACTGTCTCATCTCGATCTGAGCGGGATTGCCAATAAGGTAGATATCGCCGGCCCTGGCTTTATTAATATTTTCCTCGATCCGGCCTTCCTCGCGGAAAATGTCAGCAGCGCGCTGAAATCGGAACGTTTGGGCGTGGCTCAGCCGCCGGCACAAACCGTGGTGGTCGATTACTCTGCGCCGAACGTGGCGAAAGAGATGCACGTAGGCCATCTGCGCTCCACCATCATTGGCGATGCCGCGGTGCGTACGCTGGAGTTTCTCGGGCATAAAGTGATCCGCGCTAACCACGTGGGCGACTGGGGTACCCAGTTCGGCATGCTTATCGCGTACCTGGAAAAACAGCAGCAGGAGAACGCCGGTGAAATGGCGCTGGCCGACCTCGAAGGTTTCTATCGTGAAGCGAAAAAACACTACGATGAAGATGAAGCCTTCGCCGAGCGCGCGCGCAGCTACGTCGTTAAGCTGCAGGGCGGCGACGAATATTTCCGCGAAATGTGGCGCAAGCTGGTCGACATCACCATGTCGCAAAACCAGTTAACCTATAACCGCCTGAACGTCACCCTGACCCGCGATGATGTTATGGGCGAAAGCCTTTATAACCCGATGCTGCCGGGTATCGTGGCCGACCTGAAGGACAAAGGGCTGGCGGTAGAAAGCGAAGGCGCGACGGTGGTATTCCTTGATGAGTACAAAAACAAGGAAGGTGAACCGATGGGCGTCATCATCCAGAAGAAGGATGGCGGCTACCTTTACACCACTACCGATATCGCCTGCGCAAAATACCGCTACGAGAATCTGCATGCGGATCGCGTGCTTTACTACATCGACTCTCGCCAGCATCAGCACCTGATGCAGGCGTGGACTATCGTACGTAAAGCCGGCTACGTGCCGGAGTCCGTACCGCTGGAGCACCACATGTTCGGCATGATGCTCGGCAAGGACGGCAAACCGTTCAAAACCCGCGCCGGCGGTACCGTGAAGCTCGCCGACCTGCTGGACGAAGCGCTGGAACGCGCCCGCCGTCTGGTGGCGGAGAAAAACCCGGATATGCCCGCCGATGAACTGGAAAAACTGGCGAACGCGGTCGGGATTGGCGCGGTTAAGTATGCCGACTTGTCAAAAAACCGCACCACTGACTATATCTTCGACTGGGATAACATGCTGGCCTTTGAGGGCAATACCGCGCCTTATATGCAGTATGCCTATACCCGCGTGCTCTCCGTGTTCCGCAAAGCGGATATTGATGAAAGTGCGCTAGTGGCGGCGCCGGTAGTCATCACCGAAGACCGCGAAGCCCAGCTGGCGGCCCGTCTGCTGCAGTTTGAAGAAACCCTTACGGTCGTTGCCCGTGAAGGCACGCCGCACGTTATGTGTTCTTACCTGTACGATCTGGCGGGTCTGTTCTCCGGTTTCTATGAGCACTGCCCGATCCTGAGCGCTGAAAGCGAAGAGACGCGCAACAGCCGCCTGAAACTGGCTCTGCTGACGGCGAAAACGCTGAAGCTGGGTCTTGATACCCTGGGTATCGAAACCGTAGAACGGATGTAATGTGTCGAAAGAACCCGGCTTAACGCCGGGTTTGCCGGGCGGCGGCTGACGCCTCACCCGGCTGTTCTCACCTGATTCAAAAATACTTCCGCAGATACTCCGTCAGACACAGGATCGCCATCGCCTGGCCATACGGCATCGACGTCAGCGGGATGTCGCGATAAAAATCGAGATCCGACCCCATACCGGTACCGAAGGACGTTTGCAGCAGTTCCCCTTGCGCAGAGATATTCGCCACAATGCCGCGAATCGCTTTTTCCGCAATCTCCGTATACGCCTGACTCACGTAGCGCTTGCGCACCGCCTTGAGGATCCCATACGCAAAACCGGCGGTCGCCGACGCTTCCAGATAGGAGTCAGGGTCATCAAGTAGCGTATGCCACAGGCCGCTATCGTCCTGACAGCGGGCCAGCGCCGCAATCTGCGTATCCAACACCTGCACCAGGTAACGTCGCACCGCGCTGTGTTCGGGTAAATCCACCAGCTCCAGGAAATCCGGGATCACGATCGTCAGCCAGCTATTGCCGCGCGCCCAGCGGGCGCGAGCGAAATTATGTCGCCCCTCGTAGTTCCAGCCGTGAAACCACAGACCGGACTCGCGGTCCATCAGATTCTGCACGTGCAGCAGAAACTGATACACCGCCTCCTCTACGTATTCGGGGCGATTAAGCAGCTTACCGATTTTCGCCAGCGGCAGAACGGTCATCATCAGCGTGTCGTCCCACATTTGCTGATGATTTTCTTCTGCCAGCGTGATGTGCTGCATGCCGCCAGACTCCGTGCGCGGCATCTCGTTCATCGCCCACTCGGCCCAGCTATCGAGCCAGGGCAGATACGCGGCGTTGCCCGTCTCTTCATAGCGATAAGCGAGGGTGAGAAACGGCGCCATGGTGTTGACGTTTTTGGTGGTCGCCCCCTCGGCAAAGCGATCGGCAAACCAGCTATCGATAATATCGCGCATTGCGGTATCGCCGGTCTGCTGGTAATACTGCCAGATGCCGTACAGGCCGACGCCGTGAGTCCACTCCCAGCCGTTCCACCCTTTCGTATCAATGATGCGCCCGTCGTCCAGCCGCAGTAAAAATTGCCCGCTTTCATCTTTAATGTTGACCAGATTTTGCGTGACCTTCTGAATCAGCGTCTGCAGTTCATTGCGGGCGATAAAGCGCTCAGGCTGGCGCAGTAGTGGGCTATGTTTGACAGGCCAAACTTTCATATCCTTAACCTCTGTTATATGTCGAATTCATGGCAGAACGCTGTTTCAGCGATGGCGCGGCGGGTTTATTACGATTCAGATAACCAATATTGTTGTTTCCCCACAGTGAGTCGTACGGCATCCCGGCCAGCATCTCGACTACTTCACGATCCTGGGCGCTGGTCAGTTCCGGCTGAGCGCGTCCGGATTCACGCATTTTGAGCGTTTCCGCACGCAGGACGCTGTGGGTTTGCAGATTGAGTTTAAAGCGCAGGGAAACGAGGAAGCCGCAGGCCAGCACCAGCAAAGTGCCGACGCTGAGGATCAGCAGAATGGTATGGCTCACTTCATAAGGCTGCGTTTTCTGCCCGGAGACAAAGCCGGACATCTGCATGATGATCCCTACCAGCATCACCGCCCCGGCCTGGGAAGCCTTACGCGTCAGAGTCATAATCCCGGCAAAGATGCCTTCGCGACGCTGGCCGGTGATCACTTCGTCCACGTCGGCAATATACGTATAGGTGTTCCACGGAACATAGTTGATGCCGCCGCGGCCCAGACCCGCCACTGCGGAAATCAGCAGCAGCAGCGAATAAACATCGCTGAGGCCAGCGTAGTACAGCACCGCGTAAGAGAGCGAACTCAGCCCGAACGGCACTACCACCATGCGGTACGATGGCGCCGGACCGAAGCGAATACACAGCGGGATCATCGCAATAACCGCAATAAACTGGAAGATCGCCATGGTCCCCAGCAGGTTGGAGGCCATTGAGGCTTCCTGCATCAGGACAAACACCACATAGTAAGTAAAGACCGCATTGAAGACATCCTGGGCGATATAGCCCCCCAGATACATCCCCAAATGCTGACGGAAAATTTTAATGCGCAGGGTCGAACTTAATTCAATAAACAGGCGATTAAGACTCTGAGACAAGCTCAGGTTCTGTTTCTCCTCTTCGGCGCGCAGCGCAGCCTCGGTCCACTCTTCACGCGGGCGCTCCCAGGTAAAGAACCAGACAAAAGTTAACATCATTGCGCACAGCACCGAGAACACCAGGCTGGCGTAGAAGAAAGAGACGGCGTTGTCTTTGCCGAAGATGGTCAGCAGAATGCCCGGCAGGAAAGAAGCCAGGATCGCCGACATCTGCGCCATAGAAATACGCGCGCCGGAGAATTTGGTTTTCTGTTTAAAATCGTCGGTCATTTCCGGCACCAGCGTTTCATACGGCACCAGAATCATGGTATAGACGATGTCAAACAGCAGATAGGTCAGCAGGTAGTACCAGAACCCCATATCTCCTACCCACATAATGGAGTAGCTAAACACGCAAGGGATGCCGAGCAGGATAAAGAACTTACGCCTGCCAAAACGTTTTCCCAGCCAGGTCGAGCCAAAGTTATCCGTCAGAAAGCCCATCAGCGGGCTGATTACCGCATCCAGAACTCTGGCAGTGGCAAAAATGAGCGTCGCCTCGATAGGCGAAAGTCCGCAAAAGGTGGTGTAGAAGTAGAGCAGCCAGGCTGCCGTGAGTGCAGTTGTTCCCGCAC
The DNA here is from genome assembly GCF_001808475.1 of Klebsiella sp. HMSC09D12. Taxonomy (NCBI): domain Bacteria; kingdom Pseudomonadati; phylum Pseudomonadota; class Gammaproteobacteria; order Enterobacterales; family Enterobacteriaceae; genus Klebsiella; species Klebsiella sp. HMSC09D12. The sequence goes on from NZ_KV793511.1 coordinate 155,447, forward strand.
CAAGAAAATCGCCCGATCCATAGGCAAGGTAGTTAACCAAACCGATTTTACGTGTTTTCATCGCCGTAAATCCTGTGTCTTTTTTTTGAGAACTCCGAACCGCTTTTTGGCTCATTCCGCCAAAAGGGGGTTGATACATGGCTACAGTAAGAACATGGGAACGGCGTTACCTTTTCATTTTTGCCAGCCAAAAGCGTTCAATGGCAAAAACACAAAGAGTCGATGAACACGCTTCACTGATTTATAAAACAGCGTTTCTTTTAATACAAAAGATCGGACCAAAAACTGAGATGTGGCCACCGAAACGGCGCGTCGTGGAATGAAATTTGGGCAATGTATTTCGCTGCGGATAAACCTTGCGAATGCTAAGGAATGGGAGTAAAGACAATAAGAAAAGGGTTGTTTCGCGTATATCAAGGAGGCTTGATGCCCTACTCACATCTGCTGGTCGCCGTGGCGCCAACCCCGGAAAGCCGGGTCCTCATTCAAAAAGCCGTCTCCATCGCACGTCCGGTCAATGCAAAAGTCAGCCTGATTACGCTGGCGACGGATCCGGAGCTGTATAATCAGTTTGCGGCGCCCATGATGGAAAACTTACGCGAAGTGATGCAGGAGGAGACGCGCGGATTTCTGGCCGAGCTGGCCCGCCACGCCGACTATCCTATAGAGAAAATGACCATTGCCAGCGGCGGAATTGCTCACCACGTGCAGGATTTTTGCCGACAGCATCGCGTTGACCTGGTGATTTGCGGTAACCACAACCAGAGTCTGTTTTCTCGCGCCACCTGTTCGGCAAAAGATATTGTTGGCAGTAGCGGCGTCGATGTGCTGCTGGTTTGTCTGGAAAAAGGCTAGCGCCGGGGAGGCGCTAACCGTCTTGGCCTCAGGCGAGTTTAGGGAAAGTGGCGACCTTGCGCTCTAAGTGGCTCTCCTCGCTCCCTGGCTCAATCTCCTTTAGATCGGCAATAAACCGCTCCTGCCAGCGATGAATATCGTTTTCCTTTATCACCGCCAGCATGGCCGAATGGCGGGCAATACGCTCGGCCAGAGGCATGGTTAATGCCTTATCCAGCGCCGCAGCGACCTCATCGCGATCGTAAGGATTAACGATTAAGGCCGTCGGGAGCTCGTTGGCCGCGCCGGCAAACTGCGACAGCACCAGCACGCCCGGATTTTGCGGGTCCTGCGCGGCAACATACTCTTTCGCCACCAGGTTCATACCATCGCGCAGCGGGGTAACCAGACCAACGTCGGAGTAGCGGAAGATTTTCATCAGCAGCTTGCGTTCAAAGTGCTGGTTAAGGTAGTAAAGCGGCGTCCAGCCCAGCTGGCCATACTGGCCATTGATACGGCCGGCTGCGTTTTCCAGCTGATGACGAATATCCTGATAGGCCTGAACGTCCCCACGTGAAGTCGGCGCAATCTGGGTATAGCGAATCTTGCCGTGATGCTGCGGATAGTTCTCCAGCAGAGCTTCATAAGCGAGAAAACGCTCCGGCAGCCCCTTCGAATAGTCCAGCCGTTCAACGGAAAAGATATTTTGGACGCTTTTGAGCTCGCTCTTCAGCTGCGCCAGCTTCGGCGGCAGCGGCCCTTTAGCACTGCGCGCAATCTCTTCCGGATCGATACCGATCGGATAGACTTCGGTCTGGAAAGGTTTTCCCCAGGCCACATGCTTTTTGCCGTCGCGCGTCGTCAGGCGGGTTTGCATCGATACGCAATCCAGAAACGCCAGTCGGTCGCTTTCGGTCTGGAAACCCAGTAAATCGTAATCGCAAAGCTGTTCAAGCAGTTCCGCATGCGGCGGTAACGCATTAAACACTTCCGGCGTCGGGAACGGAATATGCAAAAAGAAGCCGATACGATTATTGACGCCGCGCTGGCGCAGTTCGCTGGCCAACGGCAGCAGGTGGTAATCGTGGATCCAGACGATATCGTCAGGTTCAATCAGCGGCAGCAGTTTATCCGCCAGGGTCGCATTAACGCGCTGATAGCCCTCCCAGGCTTCACGCTGAAAATCAACCAGGTCAAGACGATAGTGGAATGCGGGCCATAAAACGGCATTGGAAAAGCGGTTGTAATATTCGTCGTGATCCTGCTCGCTAAGATTGAAAGAGGCCCAGGTGATATTGCCCTGAGTCACTTTTTTTAACGGCTGTTGGTCGTCACCGATTTCCCCACTCCAGCCGAACCACAAACCTCCGGCTGCTTTTAATGCCCCCATAATCCCCACGGCAAGGCCACCGGCGCTGGCCTTTTTGTCATCCGGCGGGGCAATACGATTAGATACTACGACTAAGCGACTCATAGCCATCTCTCCTGTCGGTTAGCGCATCTGGTTGTTGCCCATGATTCGCGATGTTACTAATCCAAAGATGAACGGCGGGCACGTCAGGCAAACGCCAACGCGCTTGCGTTTCGCCGCCGCCCACTTTGACCGATACGCCATTCAATTGATTCACAACGCTAAAACCAGCTTCATCGGTTAAGTCATCACCAACAAACACCGGCTTGCGTCCTTTGAATGGAGCTTCCTGCATAAAAGCGGCTATCGCTTCACCTTTATTCACTCCACGCGGTTTGATCTCCACCACGCACTTACCCGGCTGCAGGGCCAGAATGGGATGGCGCTGGACGATAGATTGCGCCAGCGCCAGCACCGCTTGCTGCTGCTCCGGCGCCTGTCGATAGTGCAAAGCAAAAGCCATCCCCTTACTTTCCAGTTCGCATCCCGGCAAAGCATCCAGTTCCGTCGTCAACTGCGCAGAGAGCGCCTTCAGAAGTGAATCCGGTAAAGAGACAATATGCGTTTTACCATTGATGTCACGGCGTTCAGCCCCGTGGACACCGGCAAGCGGTAGCCGGTAAGGACGGGTAAGCTCATCCAGCTCAACCATTGAGCGCCCTGAAATCAATGCCACCGCGCCGTTTTGCTGCTGCACAAGCTGGCGCAGCGACTGCAGAACATCGGCTGGAATGACCACCTGATCGGGATGGGGTTTGATACCGGCAAGGGTACCATCGAGGTCAAAGAAAAAAGCGTAGTTTCCGGTTAACGCAGGCGGTACATAAATCTGGTCAGCCACCCTGTTTCCTCCTTATCATGGCCAGCAACATGCTGGGTGTTAAATTATTGTAGCCATGTAAGTATAGACAGTGTGACCAGCATCGCCATTTTTGATAGTCATCGCCAGCGCAACGGGCGCTGGCGAGGGTTTAGGATTAAACTGAAAAGTTGGACGAATTAAACCGCACGCTTCGCTTTCTGTTTATAGCGGTCGAAGATCACCGCAGCCAGCAAAATCACGCCGCGCACAACGTACTGCGAGAACGGGGAAATGTTCAGCAGGTTCATCGCATTCTCCACCGTTCCCAGAATCAGGATCCCGGCTACCACGTAGGAGATCTTGCCGATCCCGCCCTTCAGCGATACGCCCCCGAGCACGCAGGCCGAAATGACAATCAGCTCATAGCCAATGGACGTCATCGGCTGACCACTGGTCATACGGGATGCCAGGATAATGCCCGCTGCCGCGGAAACCAGCCCTGAAAGGACGAAAATAATAATTTTCGTCCGCACCACCGGAACGCCGGCCAGACGAGCCGCTTCTTCATTACCCCCTATCGCCAGCGTGTTTCGGCCAAAGGTGGTTTTATTCAGCAGCAGACCGAATACAATCAGGCAGGCAACGGTTAACCAGATAGGCGCAGGCAGACCAAACCAGTTGGCGTAGCCGAGGGTAAAAAAGCGCTCATCTTCAATCCCTACCGCTTTACCGTCGGAGATGATATAGGCAAGACCGCGGACGATCTGCATCGTGGCGAGGGTGGTAATCAGAGCATTAATCTTTAAGCGGGCAATGACAAAACCGTTGACCAGGCCGCTCACTGCGCCAAGCAGCAGACCGGCGCCAATGCCAACCCACATGCTTTCAGTCAGATTAATCACCACCGCCGTGGTCACGCCGGCACAGGCAATAACCGAGGCGACCGACAGATCGAAATCGCCGGACGCCAGGCAAAACAGCATCCCACAGGCGACCATTCCGGACATAGAAATAGCCAACCCCAGACCTTTCATATTAATAAACGAGGCAAAATTGGGCACAAAAATTACGCAGCCAATAAACAGCACCGCGAAAACGACCAGCATGCCGAACTGATCCCAGATACGGGAGAAACTAAAAGCCGACCGGGAAGTACCTGAAGTGGTAACTGATGACATCATAGACTCCTTACTCAGGCGACTGCCTGGCTCACTTTTGGCATGGCAAGGCTCAATGCCTGCTGTTCATTGGCATGTTCATGCAGCAGCTCTCCGGCAATCTCACCCTCGCGCATCACCACGATGCGATCGGCTACGCCGAGAACTTCCGGTAAATCGCTGGAGGCAAAGACCACCGCGACGCCCGATGCCGCTAATGCGTAAATAACGTTATAGATCTCATGCTTAGCGCCCACATCAATGCCGCGCGTGGGCTCGTCAAGCAGGATGACTTTCATCTCCTCCGACAGCCAGCGGCCGAGAATCGCCTTTTGCTGATTGCCACCGGAGAGATTCATAATCAGCTGCTCTGCGCCGGGCGTTTTGATATTCAACGATTTAATATGCTGGTCGGCGTTCTGCGCTTCCCAGGCATTATTGATGACGCAGCCCGCGAGAATGTGCTTGCGGCGGGCGCTGATATTGATGTTGTCGCGAACCGAGTGAACCGGAATAATCCCCTCTGCTTTGCGGTCTTCCGGGCAGAGCATCATCCCGGCCTGAATCGCCTGAGCCGGCTTGCGGATATCAATGGCCTCGCCGTCGATATAAACCTGACCGGCGGTTATTCTGCTGCCGCCGAACAGGCCTTTCATCAGTTCGCTGCGTCCGGCGCCAACCAGCCCAAACAGGCCGACGATTTCTCCGCTACGCACCGAAAGGCTAACGGGTTGCCGTACGCCAGGCGCCTTCACCCGATCGAGGCGCAAACGCTCTTTGCCATATTCACGGGGCTGCCAGCCGTAGATATCGCCCAGCTCGCGACCGACCATCGCCTGTACCAGAGCGTCGTGGTTAACCTCTTGCATATTGTCAAAGGTGCGCACGTAGCGACCATCTTTGAAGACCGTGATGGCGTCACTTAACGCAAAGATCTCTTCCATCCGGTGGGAAACGTAAATGATCACCCGCCCTTCCTGGCGCAGCTCGCGGATGACCCGAAACAGATTGTCGATTTCCCTGGCCGACAGTGAGCTGGTGGGCTCGTCAAAAGCGATGATTTTGGCGTTCCGCGCCAACGCCTTGGCGATCTCCACCATCTGCCACTGGCCAATCGACAAATACTTCAACGGCGTTTCCGGGTCGATATCCAGCCCCAGATGCTGCAGCTGCAGGCCGGCTTCATAATTCAGCAGCGACCGATTCACAATCCCGCCCTTGTGCGGCAATTGGCCGAGGTAGATATTTTCCGCCACGGTCATTTCCGGGATCAGATGCAGCTCCTGATAGATAATCGCCACCCCGGCGTTCAGCGCCTCGGTGGTGTGGGTAAAGGTCATCTGCTGGCCTTGGATCTGTAGGCTGCCGGCAGTGGGTACGTAGTTGCCGCTGAGGATTTTGAGCAACGTGGATTTCCCGGCGCCGTTTTCTCCCATCAGGGCGTGGACCTGTCCGGCATAGCAGTCAAAGCTAATATCGGACAGCGCTTTAACGCCCGGGAATGTCATGGTGATGCCGTGGAATGAGAGATAAGGGGTAGACTGTTGCATAACGACTCCGCTTTTCTGTACAGGGCCTCTCGCTCAAGGCAAGAGGCCCGGTCAACCGGCCTTACAGCCCTTTTTTAGCCAGCTCTTCTTTAAAATTGTCGCGGGTAATCAGCACCACGTCGGTCACCGCGGTGAATTTTGGCGGTTCGACATCTTTTGTCACCCAGTTATAAAGCATCTCGCTGGTTTTATAGCCGTGAATATCCGGGCTTGGCAGCAGAGAGCCGTAGAAACCGGTGGCCTGCGCTTTAGAGAGTTCGTTCACTGCATCAACGCCATTAATACCGATACCGATAACGTCAGGCGCTTTAAAGCCCTGGCCTTCGGTGGCGCGTACGCCGCCCAGAACGGTATTGTCGTTCATGCCGACGATCAGCCAGTGTTTGACGTTCGGATGCTGAACCAGCATAGAGTTACCGGCATCAAAAGCGCCGGGAATGTCGTTAGATTTCGTTGGCACACGGTAGATTTGTTGCTCCGGGAAACCGGCAGCTTTCAGGGCGTCCATCGATCCGGTAGTGCGACGACGGGCGGTGTCCAGCTCGTCGGAAGTGATGGCCATGACGGCGGTATCCTTCACGTCCCAGCCGCGTTTTTGCATCTCTTTATAGAGCTCCTGCCCTTGACGTGCGCCGATCTCACTGGCCGCCATCATCACCAGCGGTACGCTCTCCATCGGTTTGCCTTTGGCGTTAACGAACTGGTCATCGACGGTAATGACTTTCATATCATAGCCGCGCGCTTTGGCGACTATGGCCGCCCCGAGTTTGGGATCGGGCGTACAGATAACAAAGCCTTTGGCTCCGCTAGCCGCCAGGCTATCAATGGCGTTAAGGGTTTTCTCACCGTCGGGGACGGCAATTTTGATGACGTCGAAACCTAAATCTTTACCGGCCTTATCGGCAAATTTCCACTCTGTTTGAAACCATGGCTCTTCAGGCTGTTTGACCAGAAAACCCAGCCTAAGCGTCTCGGCCATAGCTAATTGTGACATAACTGCGGCGAGACCGATCGCCGCCAGCGCTTTAGTAAATTTGTGCATGGTAAACTCCAGCTTTAATTCGCTTTTATGTAGGGAAAATTAAGAGTTAATTTTTTTATCGGACGCAAAACAAGGCATTAGGAAAGTCTCAATCAAGACCGCCGTTGTTAAAATAGTATTAACCGGAAATTATTTCTCCATACGAGAGCGCAATCACATCGCGGAATTACAGTAATTGCGTACATAAAAACAGCGAAAAAAGACATAAAAAAAGCGCTAATTGTCAGACAATTAGCGCAGGCTGTAGCAATATTCTCTATATCATCAGCAGAGTTATCCTTGTCGATATTACCAGCGGCAATAAATATGCTCCGCATGATTGCGTACCGGCACCTCATCCCCCAATAAACGAGCGGCAACGGTAAAAGAAAAATCAAAAACATGGCCTAACCCTTTACCGCTGATCAAATTACCGTCTTCCACTACGGGTTGATCAACATACTCCCCGTCCGCCACGTTCTGCCATAACTCCCCCGAACAGACGTAGCGTCGCCCCCTGAGCAGCCCATTGCCGCCGAGAACCCTTGCGGCTGCCGAACAGATCGGACAGATCAGCATTCCTGCTTTATCGTGGGCCGTAATAAACGCTACGACGTCCTGGCTGGCGGCAAGGTTGACGCTTCCCTGCGGACCGCCGGGCAGAACCACCGCGTCGTACAGCATCCCTGCGCGTTCGGCTAAAGTGCTATCCGCAACCATTGGGATATCGTGGTAGCTCACCACCGCGCGCGATTCGGCGCAGGAGAGAAGCTCCACATCCAGATGCAGACGGCGGAGGATATCAACCACCACAATCGCCTCTCCCTCTTCAAAACCCGACGCCAGCAGCACCGCAACTTTTTTCATTTCAGTCTCCTTTCGTTAGCGTGGCAGTCATAAGCCTTTTACAAAAAAACATCTTTTTTTAAATTATCATCATCTTTTCAGTTACCCAGGCGAAAAGATGAACCAGTGCAGCCTTCGCTTTGATGACTCACGATATCACAAAAAGGAATTTTGAATCATTATTTTTAAAACGCAATTTCAATAAAAAATATTAGAGATACTACCTTTTAATCAGGAAGCCAATAAAAGAGGTGTTAAATCATAAAGTTAATATAAATAACAATGTACTACAGTAAGCGATTACCATTACATTTCCAGCCTGTATAAAGTTAAATCCAGATGTTGTAACATAATGTAAATAACCACCATTGAGAGTTTTCTTAATTCAGATATAGCGCTATTCTATCTTCGTTGAGACAAGAAATTTAATTCCATGGTTCGGGCTTAAGTTCTGAATAGAATTATTCTGAGCTTTTCATCTGTTGGTTTTAATTTCGCAAACTCTCTTGGTCACAATCGCGTCTGGATATGACGCAGGCGCTTCCCGCACAGTAAATAAGGATATTGTTATGGTCGTTCCAGGAATGGTGCAAAAGCTGAATAACCAATTGAATCTTGAGTTCCATACCTCCAACTTGTATCTGCAGTTAAGCGAGTGGTGTATTCAGCAGCGGTTGAACGGTACCGCCACTTTTCTGCGTAATCGAGCGCAATCCAGCATAACGCAGATGATGCGGGTCTTTGATTTTATGAAAAGTTCCGGCGCCTGGCCCGTGCTTAAAGCAGACGAAGCCTGCAGCGCGGAATGCGCCTCTCTTGAAGACCTGTTTAGCAAAACCGTTGCTGATTATCAGCAGCGCAGCAGCATGCTTTCCGGCCTGACGGCAGAGGCGAAGGCGCAAAGCGACGAATCCACCCTACGCTTCCTCGCGCTGCTGGCGAAAGAACAGCAGCTGGATGGCATGCTGCTGGAGACCATTCTGGATGAAGTCCGCTGCGCGGACCAGGCCGGGACCAGCGAACAGCAAACCGATCGTCACCTGCTTGAACTGGTCAGCCAACAGTACGCCAGCGTCATGTCGGCAAATACCGGAGCGCGCGATAAAGCGTAAAAAGAGGCGTGTTTCTGCCTTTAATGCCCTCATCGCCCCTCAGCGAACCAATCTTTTTCGGCGCTTCGGCGCCGTTTTTATTCCTGAAAGGCATTAAAAACTTTTAACCAGATCTCATTCCCGCTCAACCGGAGGAATTAGCAGGGTATTGGTGATCTGGATCACGTTTAAAACTCTGGGTTGATAATATAAAAACAGTGTTTCAAAAATTTAAAACACGGAGTTTATTTTAATGGAAAGATATACGGCTTCAGCCTCAAACGGGCTGCAGGGAAGACCGATTTTGTTACGCCATCAGTTAGCCTACGGCGGCGGAAATTTGCTGGGAAGCGGCGCACTGGCGATCAGCGGTGCCTGGCTGCTCTATTTTTATACAACCTTCTGTGGGCTGACGCTGATCGAAGCCTCCTTTATTTTCTCCGTCGCCAGCATTATCGACGCGATTAGTAACCCGCTGATGGGCTACCTCACCGATAACTTTGGCAAAACCCGGCTCGGTAAACGCTTTGGCCGCCGTCGCTTCTTTTTATTAATAGGCATTCCGCTAATGATGTTCTACCCGCTGCTGTGGGTAGAAGGTCTCGGTTTCTGGTACTACCTGTGCACCTACGTCGTCTTTGAAATCATTTATACCTCGATTATGGTCCCCTATGAAACATTGGCGACCGAAATGACTGATGATTTCTCACTGCGTTCGAAGCTCACCGGTTATAAAGCGATATTCGGCAAACTGGCTAACTTCCTCGCGGCATTTATCCCCGGGCAGTTCATCCTGCTTTATGGCAAAGAATCCGCCACCCCGTTTTTCCTTACCGGACTGACCTACGGTGTCATTCTTATCGTGGCCATCTCCTGTTTGTGGTACTGCAGCTGGGAACGACCGCGCGAAGAGGAAAAAAGCTCGGGCGAGAAAAAGGGGCTACTCAATACGCTGCTTATGCTGGCCAAAGATATGCGCTCAACCTTTTATCTGCGCGTATTCCGTAAACACCTTGGTATGTATCTCTGCGGTTTCGGCGCCGAATGGCTGTTTGCGTCGATCTTCACTTACTTCGTCATCTTCGTGCTGCAACACGATCCGGCGATGGTGGCCGGGCTCAACAGCCTGAACTCAATTCTGCAGCTGGTATCAACGGCCCTGTTTATCGGCCTGTGCGTGAAGAAAGGCTTCAGTAAGCCGTATATTCTGGCGCTGAGCGTGGTCATCTTTGCCGTGCTGCTCTACACCTCGCTGTGGTTCTTCCACCTGCCTTCAAGCCTGGCCACCATCCTGATGTTTGGCATCACGGTGCTGTTCGGTCTCGGCACCGGCGGCGTCTACTACATTCCCTGGACCGTTTACACCTTTTTGGCTGATGTCGATGAAATTTACACCGGCCGCCGTCGCGAGGGGATCTATGCAGGCGCCATGACTTTCTCAGGTAAAATTTTGCGCTCGATTATCGTCTTTACAATGGGAGCTATCCTCAGCTTCTACGGGTTCCAGTCAAAGGCGCACACGCAGCCGGAAAGTGCGGTCACCGCGATTGCGGTGGTATTCTGTGCAGGGGTGATTTTACTGGCGCTGGCAGCCATCGTGTTCAGTAAACAGATGAAGCTCGATCGCAAGGCGCACCTGGTGGTGCTACAGGAAGTCGCGCGCATTAAAGCGGGAGGCAAAATTGCCGACATCGCGCCGGACGTTCGCCTTATCGTGGAAGATTTAGTGGGCCATCGTTATGAAGAGTGCTGGGGCAACAGCAAACTGTTCAAGAATGCGCAGGAGAACGTCATTCAAACCGCCGTGTCCCATTAATCAGCAATAACGCCCCGCTATCGCGTTGATGGCGGGGCTCACGCCGCTAGTGCGCTTCTTCCTGCGGGGTGAATTTCAGCTCAATCAGCGCGATGGCTTTTTGTACCGCCCGCAGCGTCACCGGGTCAGCCGAGGCCGGGTGGCTGGCAAAATCGATGGCTTTCAGCTGGGTAGTCATTTTTTCGCGCACCTCGACAGGGGCGATGATATCGATGACGTCGAGGATCTGCTTGATAACTAACTGGCAGGCAACAACGTCAGAGACCAGTTCGTCGTGTTCGGTAAGATGTTGAGACATTTTTCACTCCTTTTTTCAGGAGCGTAATAGTACCCTAATTCCTCGGATATAAAAAAACCTGCCGCAGCAGGTTTTTTTATCAGAACATAGCGCCAGGCGGTACGTCTTTAAAGGTTTTGCAGTAGTTTTCGAACATGCTCTTCAGAATTTTGCGCAGTTTCATGGTTGGCTCCATTTTTGTTATGCAGGTGTTAATATCTACACAGCTATAATATGACCTGTATCACAAAAATCAATCTCAACGTGCGATAAATCACGTTTTATTTACAAAATAAATTTAAACATTCAACAAAAGTGAGTTATTTCGGATAGTTAAGAGCTGCGGGCTCCAGGTGAATCCGGGATCGCTTAGCAATGGCAGCGATACAACGATGAGTACAAACATCTCTTCCAGGGACGACCGCTCTTTTTCAGCACCTGCTCTGCTGGTGGCTGGCGCGTTTTTTATGGAGTTCCTCGACGGCACAGTCATCGCCACCGCCCTGCCCGACATGGCGAAAGACTTCGGCGTAACGGCAGTGGATCTCAACATTGGAATTAGCGCCTACCTTATTACCCTTGCGGTGCTGATACCCGCCAGCGGCTGGATCGCCGATCGCTTCGGCGCGCGGAAAATCTTTAGCCTGGCGCTGGCGATTTTTACCCTCGCCTCGGTGTTTTGCGGGTTGTCGACCAATGTCGATGTGTTTGTCGCCATGCGTATTCTTCAGGGAATTGGCGGCGCGCTGATGGTGCCCGTGGGCCGCCTGGCGGTGTTGCGCACCACACCGAAGCATCAGCTGATTAAAGCGATTGCCACTCTGACCTGGCCGGCGCTGGTGGCGCCTATTATTGGCCCACCGTTGGGCGGATTTATCACCAGCTACGCCAGCTGGCACTGGATCTTCTTTATTAACGTGCCGCTTGGGCTTGTGGCGATTGCCCTGGCGCTGCGCATCATCCCGGATATTCGGGAAGAAGAGCGCCGCCCGTTCGATCTTTCCGGTTTTCTTGCGACCTCGGTGGCGATGGTTAGCCTGGTTGCCGCCATGGAGCTTCTCGGCGATCGTCAGCCTCTGGGCTGGCAGACCCTGGCGCTGCTGGCGTTAGGCCTGGGCTGCATGCTTTTCTCGTTACGGCACTTCCGCCGCGCTGAATGGCCGATGGTGCGCCTTGATGCGCTGGAGATCCCCACCTTCAGGGTCACCATGTACGGCGGTTCGCTGTTCCGCTCCTCCATCAGCGCCGTTCCGTTTCTGCTGCCGCTGCTTTTTCAGGTCGGCTTCGGCATGGATCCCTTCCACTCGGGGCTGCTGGTGCTGGCGGTGTTCGTCGGCAACTTCACCATCAAGCCCCTTACAACGCCGCTGATTCGCTGGCTGGGTTTTCGCCGTCTGCTGCTGATCAATGGCGCATTAAACGTATTATCGCTGCTGGCCTGCGCTTTTTTAACCCCGCATACGCCGGTTTGGCTCATCTTTGTAATTCTCTATCTCGGCGGGGTCTTCCGATCGATTCAATTTACCGGCATCAGCACCCTCGCTTTTGCCGATGTTCCTTCCGGACAAATGAGCTATGCCAATACGCTGTTCAGCACCGCATCCCAGCTGGCCGTTGGACTTGGGATAACGCTTGGAGCGATAGGTATTCGTATTGGGGAAGAGTTCAGTGAATGGCTTACGCTTTCTCACCTTCCGGGCATCAGCTTCCGCCTGTCGTTTATCTTTATTGCGCTGATTTGCCTGGTCGGCATGATTGATACTCTGCATCTGACAAAAGATGCGGGTAGCAGCGTGTCGAACAAAAAGAAATAGATAAAGAAAAGGCCAGCAGCGCTGGCCTTGCATAGGATGTGTTAATCAATTAACCGATGATCTGGCGAACGAACGCTTCGATCTCTTTATCCTGGCAGTTCTCAAAGAAACACTGCTGGAAGCGAGGGCCGGAAACGGCAGTTTTCACCAGCTCCGGATCGATCGCACGCAGCGTATCCAGATAGTTTTCCTTAACCACCGCGGCTTTGACCGCGTTCAGGATGCCGGCGTTACGCACCTGAGGCTCTTTACGCTCCGGCGGATAGCCTTCGCCTTTGCGGCCGGTGAAGGCTTTTTCAAAGATAAAGCGTACGTTCAGCTCTGCACCCCAGCCAAATCCTTTCGCAAACGGCAGAGACAGCGCGTTACCGTTATTGATCTGCGCAAACAGGAAGGCGTCCGCAGGGTCGATGCAGTAGCCACAAACGACGCCCGGATGAATATTTAACGACATTAGCGCGCCCTGACCAGTGCCGCAGCCGGTAACCACAAAGTCGACCGCCTTCGAATTCAGCAGGATGCTGGCCATAATGCCCAGATGGATATAGGTCAGGTGATGGTCGTTTTCATCGCTCATCCCGACGTTGTAAACCGGGAAGCCCTTCTCGTCAGCAACGGCGTTTAATTCATTGAGGATGATGGCGTTTTTGTTCGCCTGGCTGTTTTCCATCATCAGTGCGATTTTCATGCTTTACTCTCCTGAATGCTGTGCGGGTTTTCCCGCGATAGTTCGTTAGCGTTGCTATGACAATACTACCTTACGAACATACTTTCAAATTTTATGAAAAGTTGTTTTATAAATTGCATCTCGCCTCACACTTTTGCCTTTCGTCCTGCCAGGACGCCGCCTCATCCTGAGGCAAGTCGCGTCATCTCAGGCCAGGTCTGTGTGCGGGGGATCGGATTAACACGGCGAAATTTGGCCCAACGGCGAAGTGAACGAAATAAGGAATTAAAACCATTCTCATTATTTTAAAAGTGCCAATGCGTGTTATTCCCATTTGCATTATTAATAAATGAATTTATTAATTTACTTTTTGCAAATAAATTAATAACAAATTATAGTGTGCGCACTAAAACTTATTTCTTTTTTCCCGGAGCAGCCAGATGCTAAAAACTGAAATGATCGATAAGCTTAATGCGCAGATGAATCTTGAACTTTATTCCTCTCTGCTTTATCAGCAAATGAGCGCCTGGTGTAGTTACCACAGCTTTGAAGGCGCGGCGGCGTTTCTTCGTCGCCACGCGCAGGAAGAGATGACCCATATGCAGCGCCTTTTCGATTACCTGACCGATACCGGTAGTCTGCCCTGCATCACGGCTATCGCGTCGCCGTTTGCTGAGTATGCCTCTCTTGACGAGCTATTCCGTGCGACCTACGAACATGAACAGTTAATTACGCAAAAAATTAATGAACTGGCACATGCGGCAATGACCAGTCAGGATTATCCGACGTTTAATTTCCTGCAGTGGTACGTTGCTGAACAGCACGAAGAAGAGAAGCTGTTTAAATCGGTTATTGATAAATTAACCCTCGCAGGTAAAAGCGGCGAAGGTCTGTACTTTATTGATAAAGAGCTGGCAACGCTCGACACGCAAAATTAATTAGGCCGGCAGCGAGGCTCCAGCGCCCGCTGCCGTATTAATGGCGGCAAATTTTACTTTCGTGCGTATTAAACCCTTCTTCAGCGGCAATAAACTTGCCTTTTTTCTGCAAAAACGCCACCAGTTCCGCCGCACTCAGATTTTCCGCCGAGCAGGTGTGAAATCGGGCTTCTTTACCGAAACGCGCGACGATCGCCGCTTCAAGCGTCGCCACGGTGTAAGTTTCGCCTGAGGCGATCATCATTTGCAGCACTTCGTGACCATGAATCGATTGCATATTCTCTCCCGTAAAGCCCGCAGAATATACCAGCCCGGGCGGCGAATTCTTGCGCCAGCGCAGCTTTGAAGCAAACCCTCTGCTACTGTAAAGTTTTTATTACAACGCCTGTAACCTTCATTTGACGAAGCGACTGATTTCACATACTCTGCGCGGCATAATGAATTGTGAATGCCGTAATGGATAGTGAAAAGCGTGAAGAACCGCACTCTGGGTAGTATTTTAATCGTCGCCGGCACCACCATCGGCGCAGGGATGTTAGCCATGCCGTTGGCATCGGCGGGCGTAGGTTTCGGCGTGACGTTAGCTTTGCTGATAACGCTTTGGGCGCTAATGTGTTATACCGCTTTGCTGCTGCTGGAAGTCTATCAGCACGTGCCGGCCGACATGGGTCTGGGTTCGCTGGCGGCACGTTATCTGGGCCGATACGGGCAATGGGCAACCGGCTTTTGCATGCTGTTTCTGCTTTACGCGCTCACGGCAGCCTATATCAGCGGCGCCGGCGAACTGCTGGCCTCAAGCCTCAATCAGTGGCTGGACTGGACGCTGCCTCCTGCGGCAGGCGTTCTGATCTTTACCGCTATCGGTGGGACGGTCGTCTGCATCGGGACTTCGCTGGTCGATCTTTTTAACCGCTTTTTATTCAGCGCAAAGATTATTTTCCTCGCCATTATGCTTGCGCTTCTGCTGCCGCACATTCACCAGATAAACCTGCTGACTCTGCCGCTACAGCAGGGGCTGGCGCTGTCGGCCATTCCGGTGATTTTTACTTCCTTTGGTTTTCACGGCAGCATACCCAGTATTGTGAGCTACCTGGGCGGCGATATTCGCAAGCTGCGCCGGGTATTTATCATCGGAAGCTTTATTCCTCTGGTCGCCTATATTTTCTGGCAGCTGGCGACGCTGGGCAGCATTGACTCTCCTGCGTTTACCGCGCTGCTGGCGCAGAATGCCGGGCTCAATGGCCTGCTGGAGGCCATCCGTGAAGTGGTGGCATCGTCGCACGTTGAGCTGGCGGTCCATCTGTTCGCCGACCTGGCGCTGGCGACATCATTTCTCGGGGTGGCGCTTGGGTTGTTCGACTATCTGGCCGATCTGTTTCAACGCCAGAACAGCGCCGGTGGACGGCTACAGAGCGGTCTGATTACCTTTTTGCCTCCGCTGGCCTTCGCGCTATTTTATCCGCGTGGCTTCGTGATGGCGTTAGGCTATGCGGGCGTTGCGCTGGCCGTGCTCGCGCTCATGCTGCCTTCGCTGCTGGTAATGAAGAGCCGCCAACAGCACCCTGATGCCCCGTGGCGGGTCGCAGGCGGTTCAGCGGCGCTGTGGCTTGTCCTGCTCTGCGGGATCGCTATCGTAGTGATTCAGTTTGCGATAGTCGCAGGATTACTGCCGGCGGTGGGATAAAAAAGGGGCCAATTCGGCCCCTGATGTTATTTCGTTAAACAGCACTGCTTATATTTCTTACCGCTGCCGCACGGGCAAGGATCGTTGCGCCCAACCTTGCTCTCATTCCTGATGGGCTGCTGAACTTGTGCGGGCTGAGCGTGCTCAGTCCAGTAGTTGTAAAGCGCCAGGGCCGCAGGACGAATTCGCTCAACGCTGGCGATAAACTCTTCCGCGGATAGTTCATCCAGCGCCTCGAAGCGCTCTTCGGTACCGTGCAGAGCGATGGCGTCCAGCTCTGCCTGCAGCTCGGCAGGCAGACCTGACCAGTCGCTTAATCCCACGCCGCGCATATAGCCAAAGCACCACTCCTCAACAATGGTGAGCTCCTGCCCCTCCTCTTCCCGGCTGCCGAACATCGGTTCGAACTGATCGGGATAGTCGCTTAAACGCTCGGCAATATCGCTCATATGCTGCAGCGTCAGGTTGACGAAACGGTCTCGCTCGCGATCGTTGGCCCAGCGCGGCACATTATCCGCTCCGCCCCAGATAGCAATCAGCCACTGCGCGGGCTCAATCTCGGTCGGCCCGGAGAGTATGGCCGTCAGTAGGCCATCCAGTTCAGCAACATCCATGATGGTGCCTTCTACCGCGTATTTCGACAGGATATCATCCAGCCATTCCACTTCGCTTTCGTTCAGGGGTCCAGTTTTCATAAACAGGCTCATCGTCGTAAAAAATGGCGCTTACAGTAGCGGAAATAGCGAAAGAAAACTACCCGGCTACAGGAGCTTCAGCGTGCGAAGTGTTTCCGCAATTTCGCTAAAGGCATCCGACGAAAGCGGGAGCAGCGGTCGCGGTAAGCAATCCTCCCCGCACAGCCCGAGGATACTTGCCGCTGCGGCGGTCACTCGCAGACTGCCACCATATTTACTGAATAACATCCACAGCGGCGCGAGCCTGGCGCTGATTGCCGTCGCCTGCTCAGCGTCCCCTCGCGCTGCCGCCGCGGTTAACTCTTTGGCGACCTGCGGGAAAAGGCCGCCGCACACCGAATACCAGACTTCGCAGCCGGCATTCAGGCCATCGGCCGCGCAGGCGTCCCCGCTAATGCCAATACTCACCCCTGCCGGTAGCTGGCGCCGCAGGCTCTGAATCCGGCGGACGGTTTCATTTTTCGCGGGGCCGGGGATTTTAATTGAGGCGATCCCGGGTAGCGCGGCGATCGCGCCTTTAAGTTCATCCGAAGTCGTCACATGCGTGGTAACGGGATTGTCGTAAACGCAGACGGGGACGGAGACCTGTTGGGTGACGGTCTGGTAAAAAGTCAAAATCTCCTCGTCTGTCAGGGGTTGATAAGCCATTACTGGCAGAAGCAGCGCGCTGGCGCCTGCCATCTGCGCGTCTTCAGCCAGACGGAGAACCTGATCGGTCCCCAGCGCCCCTATGCCGACCATCAATGGAATGGGTCCGGCATGCGATTTTGCCTGGCGCACCACCTGCATTCTCTGCTCACGGCTAAGCCAGGCATAGCTTCCGGTGGAGCCAAGTACGCCGAGGGAATCGACCTCAGATTCGACGAGACGAGTGACAATTCGGGCAAATGCCGTTTCATCAACGCCATGTGGATGTAACGGAGTCAGAGGAAAAGCGCAGAGGCCAGTGAACATTTCATCCCCACTTATTGAGATAATGATTGAGTGCTGGCAGATAATAGCAACAGAAAAGTATTTTGTCCTATGACAAAATGAACCCGACGATCGAGAGGTAGCGCTGAAGCGGTTTTTCGTAAGGGACAAAAACAAAAAAACCACCCGTAGGTGGTTTCACGACACTGCTTATTGCTTTGATTATTCTGCTTTATCCCAATGGTACCCGGAGCGGGACTTGAACCCGCACAGCGCGAACGCCGAGGGATTTTAAATCCCTTGTGTCTACCGATTCCACCATCCGGGCTCGGGATAGAAATTGGAGGCGCGTTCCGGAGTCGAACCGGACTAGACGGATTTGCAATCCGCTACATAACCGCTTTGCTAACGCGCCTTAATGCTTTAACACCCGCAACTGCCGATGTCTTAAACTGGAGCGGGAAACGAGACTCGAACTCGCGACCCC